>NZ_JBIWKB010000031.1:0-49530 GCF_044765425.1 Streptomyces sp. NPDC102462
GCAACAGGGCCTCCTGGTGAGCAGTGGCGTAGACACCCTCTGTGCTACCGAGAGGCCCTGCCTTCATGCCCCCGCGCAGCCACAATCACCTGAACAGCACACCCGTACGGAACCCCAAGCTGCACATTCGGTTTCGAGAAGCCCTCTGACCCGGGTCGCCTCCGGCGGGGTCGCCTGGTCTGGTGCGGGTCGCGTTGGGCGGGGTTCGTGGTCTGGTGCGGGTGGCGTTTGGTGGGGGGCGCGTGGTCTGGTGCGGGTCGTCTCCGGCGGGGTCGCCTGGTCTGGTGCGGGTCGCGTTGGGCGGGGTTCGTGGTCTGGTGCGGGTGGCGTTTGGTGGGGGGCGCGTGGTCTGACCCGGGTCGCCTCCGACGGGGTCGCGTGGTCTGGTGCGGGTCGTCTCCGGCGGGGGCGCGTGGTCTGGTGTGGGTCGTGTTGGGCGGGGTCGTGTGGTTGGGGGCGGGTGGTGTCCGGCGGGGCGTGTGGTCTGATGCCGGATGCCATCCGTTGTCCGCGTCCGGCGGGGCGCCGCGGAGTGTGATGCGGGGTTCCCCCGGGCGGGGCCGCGTGGTCTTCGGAGTGGAACGCCGCTGGTGGGGCGAGGTCGAGCCTTGGCGTGCCGGGGTGAGCGGGTTCGCGAGGGGTCCGTCCTCGCGAGTCAACGGACCGCGTCGGCAACGGCTCACCGCCATCCGCACACCGGGGTGGGGCGAGGCCGGGGTTGGGCCTGCCGGGGTGGGTTCGCGAGAGGTCTGTCCCCGCGACTCACCCCGCCGCGTCAGCGACGGCTCACCGCCGCCTGCACAACCGCCTGCCACATCGCCGCCCGTCGCCACGCCGCCCGTCGCCACGCCGTCCGGCCGGGTGGCTGCCGGCCGGGCTCGGTCTCGGTGCCGAGAGACGTGCCCTCCGTAGCAGGGGCCGGCTTCGCGACGGAGTCAGGCGGACCTGGTTCGCCCGGACGGAGCGGCACCCCCGGTGGACGCTCGCCTCGGGCCCGGTGACGGAGGGGGACGCGTCGGAGGTCAGCGGTCGTGGGGCTCGGCGGGTTCGCCCGGCGGCTGGGCGGTGGCGCGGTACTCGGTCGGGGTCATTCCCATGGCGGTGCGGAAGGCGCGGGTGAAGTCGGACGGCGCCGGATAGCCCCAGCGCGCCCCGATGACCGCGACGGGAACCGCCCGCTGCGCCGGGTCCGCCAGGTCCCGCCGGCAACGGGCGAGCCGCTGCTGCCGGACGAACTCGCCCACCGTGATGCCGTGTTGCTGGAACACGCGGTGCAGATAGCGGGTGGAGATGAAGTGCGCGGCCGCCACCGTGTCCGGCTTCAGACCGGGATCGTGCAGATGGGCGACGAGAAACGCGCTGATCTCCTCGAACAGCGCACGCTGCCGCGACTCGGCCGGAAGCACGTCCTGCCGTCCGCCGTGGTGGGCGAGCAGCGCCGCTGTCAGGTCGACCGCGGTGTTGCCCAGCCGGACGGTGTCGCCCGGGGTGAGATCGCCGTGGGTCTCCACCAGACCGGTGAGCATCAGACTCAGCAGCCGCCCCACGCCCGTTCGGCCGTTCAAGACCGTCCCGCACAGCGGCGCCACGTCCTTGTCCGGCAGTGGCACGAGCCTCCTGGGGAACTGGAGCAGCAGGGTCCGCGTCCCGGCGGGCGAGGGGCCCGAGACGGCGGTGAACGGCCGGGAGCTGTCGTACAGCACCAGGTCGCCGGCGCCGAGCGCGGCGCTCGACCTGGCCTGTTCGATCTCCTGCTGGCCCGAGACGGTCAGCCCGAGCTGGTACAGCTCAGGGTCGGACTGCCGGATGAGTCGGGCGGTGCGCCGCGACGACAGCGGCGAGTAGGACATCACCGACAGCTGGACGGGACCGAGCGCCAGCGTCTGGATCCGGGCGCTCACCTGCTCGGGTTCCCGGGCGCGGAAGTTGATGAGGGTGGTCACCAGGGCGAGGCCCGTGACCTCGGTCCAGGCCGCCGTCCGGTCGGCGGGCCGTACCCGGGCGGTGTCCAGCACTGTGGTGAGCATTCTTCTCCCGGGTGACGCCGTGTCAGGTGGCTGCGGCGCGCGGCAGGCGCGGGCCCGCCGCGGTCGCGTCCACGATGGTCCCCGGTGGACGGCGCCCCCGCAAAGTGCGCTGCACGCCAAGCCGAGTGCGCTCCACGCCCAGGGCGGCCGGACGCCCGGATGGCAGGCTGGGCGCAGCCCGGTGGCGCGGGACGGGGGGCCGCGCCGCCCCGCACCGGCGTCGGCCCTGTCGGCGGGGCCGCGCCGGCGGCGGCACGCGGCCCACGGCGGCCGGAGGCGGTGGCGCGCGGCCTACAGCGGCCGGTGGTGGCACGCGGCCCACGGCGGCCGGAGGTGGTGGCGCGCGGTCTACAGCGGCCGGTGGTGGCGCGGCCCACGGCGGCCGGAGGTGGTGGCGCGCGGCCTATAGCGGCCGATGGTGGCGCGCGGCGTGGCGGGCGGAGGGCTACCCGGGCGTGCTCCGGTCCGGCGGTACGGCCTCGAACTCCCGTCGCAGATGCCCGGTGTGCAGCGGCAGCCGCCAGGCGTTGCGGCGGTGGACCCGCGCCAGCGCCGCCTCAAGGGGCGAGGGCGGCACCGCGAGGACAGGGCAGCCGGCGTGGGCGAGGCAGTGGCGGCCCACCGAGGGCCACAGCGCCCGGTGTAGCGGCCCGCGCTGTCCGGCGCCGATCACCAGCAGGTCGGTGTCCCGGTCGGCGGTCCGCACCAGCACCGGACCCGGCAGGCCCCGGGCGACGAGCGCGGGCCCGGGCAGCCCCGGGCCCGTACCGTCGAACGCCTCGCGCAGCGCGGCCTCCAGCCGCTCCCGGGCCAGCCGTTCCCAGTCCTCGGGGAGCAGGGAGGCGGCCGGGGATCTGCGGCAGGCGAGGTCACCGCCGGGCGGCTGCCAGGCCAGCACCGGCCAGAGTTCGGCTCCCCGGCGCCGCGCCTCGTCGGCAGCTCGGACCAGGGCGGCCAGACTCCCCGGTGAGCCGCTGACCCCCACCACGACACGGGCGCCCGAGGGCGGGCGGGACTCGGACATCGGCACCACCGTTCTGCACCCGCCGACCGGACCCCGGCCGGCGAACCTCCACGCGAACCGCCTCCATCACACCTCCGCCCACCGGCTCCGGACCACCCCTGACCCCGGTTATTGGCACCCTCCTGACGTCGGCCCCGCGGGACCGCGGCCCGCAGCCCGCGCATGGCCCCCGTACGCCCTCATGCCGCGCCGAGCGCTGCCGGGAGTTCGACGACGGTGCCGGTGGTGCGGGCTCGTTCCGCCGCCCACACCACCTGGTGGGTGGCCAGGCTCTCCGCCGCGTCGGACAGCAGCAGCGAGGCGTCGCCGGTCGCCACGGCGGCCAGGAACGCCTCGGTCAGCGCCTCGTCCCCGCCGCCGTGCCCGTCCCGCGCGCTCGGCCCCGCCTGTGCCGCGGCCCCGGCGGCCGGCTCGGGCACGTGGGTGTGCGGGCCGACCACCTGCTCGGAGCCGTCGCGGAAGTCGACCAGCCGCAGCGTCTCGCCGTCGCCGTCCAGGAAGCCGTGCGTCCCGAGGATCCGGGTGCGGCGCTGTTCCATGGGGGTGAAGGCGCTCATGGTGAAGGAGCAGGTGGCGCCGGAGGCGAACTCCATGGTGACCACCTGGTGGTCGACGACGTCGTTGTCGCACGCGTACACACACCGCCCGTAGGGCCCGGTCTGCAGCGCCTTGCGCACCCCCGCCTCGGTGTGGTCGTCGGTCACGGCCGACAGCGGCCAGAACTCCCGCTCCGGATCGCCCAGGCAGCTCAGATACAGCCGCTCGGCCGAGTACGGGCAGGTGGGCTCCACCGCGCAGTCGACGCAGCGCGCCGCGGCTCCCGCCGGCGCGGCCTCGGGACGGAAGTGCGTCAGGCTGCCGAAGGAACTCACCCGCCGCGGGAGCTGCCCGAACAGGTGGACCAGCCAGTCGATGTCGTGGCACGACTTGGTGAGCAGCATCGGGGCCGAGGTGTCCTGCCGGCGCCAGTTGCCGCGTACGAACGAGTGCGCCTGGTGCCACCAGCCGACCGGTTCCAGGTGCTGGACGCTGACGACGTCCCCGATCCGGCCGTCGTCCAGCAGCCCCTTGAGGAAGCGGGTGTACGGGGTGTACCGCAGCACATGGCACACGGCCAGCAGGACGCCGCCTCGCCGCGCGGCCTCCGCGATCGCCGTGGCCTCCGCCTCGTCGGTCGCCATGGGCTTCTCCAGCAGGATGTGGTGGCCGAGGTCGGCGAGCGCGACCGCCGGTTCGGTGTGCTCGCGGTCCTGGGTGGCGACGATGCAGGCGTCGGCGAGCCGTCCGTCCCGCACGGCCGCGCGCCAGTCGGGGTAGGTCCGGTCCGGCGGGATGCCGAACTCGGCCGCCGCGCGGGCCCGCCGCCGCGGGTCCGGTTCGGCGACGGCGGTGACGCGCGCGGTCCCGGTGGCCACCGCGTGCCGGGCGTAGGTCATGCCGCGCAGACCGGCACCGATGAGAGCCAGCGTCACCTGGGCCATGGAAGTACCTCCTCGGTAAGTGGGGGCGGGGGCCGGGCAGTTGGGGACTGAGCCCGCCGGGGCAGGGGTGGCTGCCCCGGCGGGCTCAGTGTCCGAGGGTGGCGCGCAGCCCGGGCTGGAGCAGATCCGCGTGGGCGCGGACCATGTCGTCGCACAGGTCCCAGATGCGTTCGACCGGCAGGGCGGCGGCGGTCGCCGGGTCCGCCATGGCGGCCTGCCGGATCGACCGCGGGTCGTCCTCCAGCGCGGCCCGCACCACCAGGTCGTTCATGCTCAGATAGGAGCGGTTGAGCGCCGCGCACTGGGCGGGCAGCGCACCCACCCGGGTGGGCTGGACGCCCAGACCGTCGACGAGGCAGGGCACCTCGACGGTCCCGGTGGCGGGGAGGTTGTCGATGAGCCCGTGGTTGGGGACGTTGCCGTACACCGTGCGCGGGGTGCCCGTGGTGATGCTGTGGATGATCTGCGGGGCGTACTCCATGGTGCCCTCCACGGTGAGCGGTGTGCCCTCGGCGAGCGCGTCGCGGGTGTGCTCGTAGGCCGCGATGTTCTCGTCGACGATGCCGAGGTAGGCCCCGATCGGCAGCCGCAGCCGCTCCACCTCGCTGTCGTGGTGCAGATACCAGGGGACGTACTCGGAGGAGTGCTCGCTGGTCTCCGTCGGGTAGTAGCCGAGCCGCCGGTACATGTCGACGCGGACCCGCCGGCGCAGTTCCGGGTCGTCCGCGATCAGTTTGTCGAGCCGCGGGTACAGGTCGCTGCCCTGGTGTTCCAGGCGCAGCACCCATGCCTGGTGGTTGACGCCGGCGGCGCGGTAGGTGACCTCCTGGTGGGGGACGCCGAGCAGTTCGGCCAGGTCGTGGACGGTCCAGTACACCGAGTGGCACAGGCCGACCACCCGGGTCAGGCCGGTGGCCTGGGTCAGGTACTGGATGTTCATGGCCATCGGATTGGTGTAGTTGAGCAGCCAGGCGTCGGGGCAGACCTCGGCGATGTCCTCGGCCAGCGACTTCAGCACCGGGAAGGTGCGCAGCGCGCGGAAGATGCCGCCGACGCCGAGGGTGTCGCCGATGGTCTGCCGCAGCCCGTAGCGGGCGGGGACGTCGAAGTCGGTGCGGGTGGCGGCGCGCATCCCCACCTGGACGATGTTGATCACGAAGTCGGCGTCCGCGAGCGCGGCGCGGCGCTCGGCGTGCGCGGTGACCCGCGGCCGTGCCGTGCCGCCGCCGGTGAGGCGGTCCGCGATCTGCCGGGCGGCGCCCTCGGCGGTGGCGAGCCGTTCGGCGTCGATGTCGTGCAGCGCGATGTGCGCGCCCTGCAGTTCGGGGAAGGCCAGCAGGTCGGCGAGCAGGCCCTGGGTGAATACGACGCTGCCGGCGCCGATGAACGCGATCTTCGGGGCGGTGAGGGTCATCAGAGGTTCTTTCCGTTCCGAGCGAGTACGGCCAGGGCTTCGTCCCAGGTGGCCTGGGCGCCGGTGCCCCCGTGCGCCCGGGTCGACAGGGCGCCGCAGGCCGCGGCGAGGTGAAGGGCGTCGGCGGTGGGCAGGCCGCGCAGGTGCGCGGCGACGAAGCCCGCGTCGAAGCTGTCTCCGGCGCCGACCGTGTCCAGCGGCCGGGCGGGGGTGCCCGGCGTGCCGAGCAGGGTGCGGCCGTCGTGGGCGAGCGCGCCGTCCGCGCCGTTCTTGACGGCCACGAGCGGACCGCGCGCCGCGAGTGCGGCGGCGGCCGTGGCGGGGGTGTCGGCGGGTGTGCCGCCGGCGGCGGCCAGGGCCAGCGCCTCCTGCGCGTTGGGCAGCAGGAAGTCGGTGACGGCGAGCACGGCGGCCACACCGTCCGGGTCCCAGGTGCCCGCGGGGTCGTCGTTGGTGTCGAGGGAGGTGGTGGCGCCGTGCGCGCGGGCCGTGGCGAACAGGCCGGGCAGCGCGGCGGCCAGCCGGGGGAGCAGGAAGTAGGAGGCGGCGTGGACGTGCCGGCTCGCGGTGAGCAGGGACTCGGGCACGTCCTCAGGGCCGGTGGCGGCGAGGGTGCCGGGCGAGGTGACGATCGCACGGTCGCCGTCCGGCCGGGTGAGGACCGCGGTGAGCGGGGTGGGCAGTTCGGGGTCGACGCGCAGCGCGGTGGTGTCCACGCCCCGTTCCTCCAGCGCGGTCCGCATGAAGCGGCCAGCGTCGTCGTCGCCGACGCGTCCGGCGAAGGCGACCGTCAGTCCGAGCCGGGCGGCCCCGCACGCCATGATCGCGGCCGAGCCGCCGAGGGTGAGCAGCCCGGTGCCGACGAGTTGCTCGCGCTGTCCGAAGGAGAGCGGGGCATCGAGCGGGCCGAGAACGACATCGGGATTGGCGTCCCCGATGACGAGCAGGTCGAAGGAGTGCGGCATACGGCTTCCTGTGAGATACGAGTCCGAGGGGGGCATGTGCGACGTGGGTCGGGTGGGTTGCCGTGAGTGCGGGGTCAGCCCTTCAGGCCGCTGGATGTGATCGACTGGATGAACGACTTCTGGGCGAACAGGAACGCGAGCAGGACCGGCAGGACGGTGATGACGTTGCCCGCCATGACCGCCGACCACTTGGTGTGGTGCTGCCCCTGGAAGGTCGTCAGACCCAGTTGCAACGTGTACTGGGTGTCGTGGTTGATGGCGATCAGCGGCCAGGACAGGTCGTTCCACGTGGTGAGGAACGTCAGCACCGCCACCGTGCTCAGCGCGGGCCGGGACAGCGGCAGCACGATGCGGAAGAGCACCCGCAGCCGCGAGCAGCCGTCCAGCCACGCGGCCTCCTCCAGCTCCCTGGGCAGGGACAGGAAGAACTGGCGCAGCAGGAACACCGCGAACGGGGTGACCAGCGACGGCACGATCAGCGCGCCCAGGGTGTCGATCAGCCCCAGCCGCTTCATCACCAGGAACGTCGGGATCATCGTCAGCTGGAACGGGATCACCATCGTGCCCAGCATCAGGGCGAGCAGCAGCCGGGAACCGGCGAACCGCATCCGGGCGAACGCGTACCCGCCCAGCGACCCCAGCAGCAGGTTCGACGCCACCGCCACCAGCGACACGATCAGCGAGTTGGCGAACCAGCGCGGGAACATGGCGTTGCCGAGGACGTACCGGTAGCCGCCCAGGTCGATGCCCGACGGCCACAGGGCGGGCGGGAAGCGGTTGATCTCCGCGTCGCTCATGACGGAGCTGAGCACGAGCCAGATCAACGGCATCGCGAACAGCAGCGACAGCGGCGCGAGCAGCAGATGCCAGGCCCGGAACGGCAGCCTGAGACGGCGCTCGGGCCGCGCGGCGGCGGGGCTCGCGGAAGCGGAGTGCAGGGCGGAGTGCGAGGGCGATGCGGCCGTCATCGTGCGGCTCCTTCGAGGTGGTGGTTCGCGCGGGCCCGGTTCCGTACGGCCCGCACCACCCGGGGGAGTGCGCCGAGGACGAGCAGGACGAGCGCCAGGGCGTAGGCGGCTGCCGCGCCGTAGCCGGCCGTGAAGTTCTTGAAGGCCTGTTCCCAGATGAAGTAGACGATGACCGTGGTCGAGCCCAGCGGGCCGCCCTTGGTCGTCACGTACACCAGGTCGAAGACCTGCAGGGCGTTGATGGTCTGCCATACCGTGAGGAAGCTGAGCACCGGGGCGAGCGCGGGCAGGGTGACATGGCGCAGCAGATGCCATCGTCCCGCGCCGTCGAGGCGGGCCGCCTCCATCAGGGAGACCGGCACGTCCTGGAGCGCGGCGAGCGTGACCACCACACAGAACCCGGTGCCGCTCCACAGGGAGATCACCACCAGGGCGAGCAGGGCCTGTCCGGGGTCGGTGAGGAAGCCCTGCGCTGAGATGCCGAGCTTGTGCAGGACGGAGTTGGCCGCGCCGAACTCCGGGTCGAGGATGAAGGAGAACAGCACACCCTGCGCCGTCGCGGAGACGACGAACGGTACGAAGATGAGCGTGCGGTACAGGCCCACCAGCCGGATCCGCTGGTTCAGGGCGAGCGCCAGCGCCAGTCCCAGGACGATGCTCAGCGGGACGTAGAGCACCGTGTACAGCAGGGTGTTGCGCACCGCCTGGCTGAAGTGCGGGTCCTGCACGAGGGCCCGGTAGTTGTCCAGGCCGACCCAGCGGCTGGGTGTGACGAGGTCGTCGGCCTGGAAGGACAGCAGCAGCGACCAGACCACGGGTACGACGCTCAGCCCGAGGATGACCAGGACCGACGGGGAGACGAACGCCCAGGCGGTCGTGGTCTCCCGGCTCGGACCGCGGCGGCGCGGTGCGCCGGACGCCGCGCCGGGGCGCTTGCGGCCGGCGGTGCGCCGGGCTCGACCGGTGTCCGTGTCCGCGAGGGTGAGGGGAGTGGGCAGGCGGGGCATGGTGTTCCTCTCAACGCGGAATGAGCAGGGCGGCGTTGGCCTCTTTCGCGCAGTCGCGCATGGCCGCGGCGGGCGAACTCCGGCCGAGCAGCACGGCGCTGATGGCCTGTCCGAGGGCCTGCGAGATCTGTGGATAGGCGGGGTGCACCGCGCGCACCCGGGCCGAGTCCAGGGCCCGGGTGAACACCCGCAGCCCCTCGGTGTGTGACTCCTGCTTCCGCCACGCCGCAAGGGCCTGGGTGCTGCGGCTCAGCGGGAGGCTGCCGGCCTGGATGTCCCAGCGCACGTCCTGTGCGGGGCGGGACAGCCAGGACACGAACGTGCGGGCCGCCCGCACCCGGGCCGGACCGTTATCGAACACGGTCCAGGTGTCCGGTCCGGAGATGGTGACGGGCCGGCCGCTGTAGCTGGGCAGCGGCACCACGTGGTAGTCGATGCCGGCCTGCTGCACGTCGGGCAGCTGCCAGGGCCCGGTGACGACCATGCCCATCCGGCCGGAGAGGAAGACCTGGTACATCTGCTCGCTGCCCGGCTTGGGGTCGACGTAGACGCTCTTCGCCCGGGTCAGCTCCGCCACCGTCTCCAGCGCCTTGACGCCGGCGTCGGCGAACCCGATCCGGCGTCCGCCCTCGCCGACGACATCGCCGCCGAGATCCCACACCATCGGCCACAGCCGCCACACGGTGTCCTCGTCGCCGACGCCGGGCCAGCCGGTGCCGAAGACGCCCCGCCGCCGGTCGGTGAGGCGGTCGGCCGTGTCCACGAACTCCTGCCAGGTCCAGCCCTCCCGGGGCAGCGGCACTCCGGCGTCCCGGAACGTCTTCTTGTTGCAGACGACGGCGAGCGAGTCGAGCAGCGCGGGCGCCGCGCGCACCCGTCCGTTCAGGGTGACGGCCTCGCGCGCGGGCGCCCAGAAGTCCTTCCAGGGCACGGGTCCTGAGCGGACCATGTCCGTCAGGTCGACCACCGAGGGGCTGCGCGCGACGCTGGCCAGGTCGGAGCCGAAGACGTAGGCGACGTCGGGGAAGGA
This sequence comes from Streptomyces sp. NPDC102462, assembly GCF_044765425.1. Lineage (NCBI taxonomy): Bacteria > Bacillati > Actinomycetota > Actinomycetes > Kitasatosporales > Streptomycetaceae > Streptomyces > Streptomyces sp. NPDC102462. The sequence continues at coordinate 9,917 of NZ_JBIWKB010000031.1, forward strand.
GCCGGACGCGAGCGCGGCGGTGATCTTCTGCAGCATCGCGTCGGCGAGCACGCCGCCGCCGGCGTCGACCCTGATGCCGGGATGGGTCCGGTTGAACTCGGACACCAGCCGCTCGATCGTCTTGCGGCCGGTGTCCGTCTGCCCGTGCCACAGCTCGACCGTGACCCGCCCGTCGGCCCCGACGCCGTCGTCCCCCGGTGTGCCGCAACCGGCCAGGGGAGCCGCCGCCGCGCCCAGCGCGAGGGCCGAGGCCCGGCGCAGGACGGTGCGGCGCGTCGGTCCCTGACCGGTCCCGGTGGGTTGTTGTGCTGCGGTCATGTGGCAGAAGCCCCCAATGAGTACGCGGTGCGGGAGGTGCGTCACGCGCGGCACGTTCCGGCACGGCAGGTGGTGTGGACGGGCGGTGCACGTGCGGCGGGCGGCGGAGCCCCGGGCGCACGGTGCGCGCTCCCCCGAGGAGGGGGAGCGGGAGGCGGTCCCGGCCCCGGGCGGGGGACCCGGTGGCCGGGACGCCGGTCTTTCGGCGGGCGGCCCGCTCAGCAGGTCTTGCGGACGTATCCGCGGTCGCCGGGTGCGCTGACGTTCACATCGCGCAGGACGACGCTGAGCCGGTCGCCGAACTCGGCGCACGTCTTCGTGAAGGCCTTCTCCTGGTACTCGATCACGATGACGTTGTCGCCGAAGCCCTCGGTGTAGTCACCGCACTCGTCCCACTGGCCGCACTCCTCGGCGACGGCGAAGTCGAGTCCGGTTCTCGCGCGGTCCGTGGAGAAACCCGGGGTGTTCTTCTGCGCGATGGCCAGGCCCTTGGCGTGGGCGTGGTCGGAGAGCAGCCTGACGTACGCCTTCGCGTTCGACTCGCTGATCAGGCTCGCGCGGTCGAAGGTGTCCAGATTGTCCGGCTCGACGGCGTTGAAGCCCTTGCTCGCGCAGTTGTCGATCCACGCGTCGACCTTGGCGGCGATCTGTTTGCGTTTGGCGTCGGTACGGATGTCCAGCATGGCCTCCCCCCAGTCCTCGTCGTAGACGACGTTGCCGCGTGCGTCCCGCAGCAGCAGGTCGCCCCATTCGCTCTCGGCGCCCGGCTGGGCCTGGAAGGCGTTGACGTAACAGATGTTGTAGAGCCCGGCCGCGGGTGTGGCGGTGTGGTCGCGGCTGACGACCCGCACCCCGGGCGGCGGCGAGTAGGGGGAGCCGATCTGGTAGTCGAAGTCGGCGTGCGCCGGGGGCGGCGTCACCGCCTGGGCGGCGTCGGCGGGCGGGGCGAGCAGCAGGGGACCGACGACGGCGGCGGCGGAGGCCACCGCCGCCGCGGTGAACCCACGGGTCCGGGCACGGGAGTTGAAGGGCATCACGAGCTCCAGATGATGGGGGGCACGTCCCCGCCTCGGACGCCCCGCTGTCAGGCGGTCGTCCTGGCGACTGTGTCCGGACTTACGGCGCGTGCACCGTGCTACCGGCTGGGCGTACCTCTGGCGCCAGGTGCTCATTCTTGGCGTTGGATGGAGTAAACCGAGCAGCAATCGTCATGTCAACAGATCGAACTTGCGCATCTTGTTCAAATGGGCAAAGACTTCGGCAGGCGGTTGCCGACGAAATGCCCGGGCCGACCGGGGTGGCTCCGGGTCTATGCTCGGTCCATGCTGAAATCCGAGCGACATGCGCGCATTCTTGAGCATGTCTCAGCGCGCGGCGCCATCGACGTCACCGAGCTGTCCCGGCTGCTGAACGTCTCCGGCGCCACCGTCCGGCGCGATCTGCAACACCTCAGCGGCCGGAACCTGTTGCGCCGGACCCATGGCGGGGCGGTTCTCGGCAGCTCCGCGCTGGAGCTTCCGGTCGAGCACCGTACGGAGCACTGGCGGCCGGAGAAGCAGGCCATCGCCCGTGCCGCGGCCGAACTGGTGCCCGTGGGCGCGGTCGTCGGGATGACCGGCGGCACCACCGTCACCGAGGTCGCGCGCGTGCTCGCCGCGCGCGGTCCGCTCACCATCGTGACCAACGCCGTCAACATCGCCGCCGAGATGGTCCAGCACCAGGACGTCACCCTGGTCGTCGTCGGCGGCTACGCGCGCACCAAGAGCTACGAACTCGTCGGCCCCATAGCGGAGAAGACCCTCGCCGACCACCACACGGACATCACGTTCCTGGGCGTCGACGGAATCAGCACCGCGCACGGCTGCACGACACACGACCAGTTGGAGGCCGCGACCGACCGCGCCTTCGCCGACAGCAGCAGCCGGACCGTCGTGCTGGCGGACCACTCGAAGATCGGCAAGGTCACCTTCGCGAAGATCTGCCCGGTCACGGACATCGACCACCTGGTCACCAGCAAGGGCGCCCCCGGGGACGCGCTGTCCGCCATCGCCGACACGGGAGTCACCGTCACGACGGCCGAGTGACCACCCGGCACGGGCCGCCGCGCGGGGCGGCCGTCATTGGGCGGGGAGGCGCACGGAATAGATGGACGGGGTGTCGAGCCTGCGCGAGACGAGCACGGCGCCGGTGACCGCGAACAGCAGGGGGACCATCAGGGCGTCGATGGTGCGGGTGAGTTCCAGCATCAGGACGACGGCGGCGACCGGGGCCTGCATCGCGGCGGCGAGGACCGCGGCGGCCCCGATGACCGCGAAGCCCGCGGCCGGAGCCGGCCACGCGAGAATCCAGCCCTGCCCGGCGAGGGCGCCCAGCAGGGCCCCGGTGGCGACGGTGGGCGTGAAGAGCCCGCCGCTTGCCCCGCTGCCCAGGCTGCCGGCGGTGGCGATCGGTTTGAGGAAGAGCAGGGCCACCAGGGCGGGGACGGCGAGCTGGGCGCCGAGGGCGAGCTGGACGATGTCCTTGCCGTTGCCGAGCAGTTGCGGATACGGGACGGCCAGCGCGCCGACCGCGGTGAACACGAGCAGCGGCGCGACCAGCAGCGGCCACCCCGTCGGACGGCATGCGTGCGCGATCCTGACCATCCGCACCCAGCCCACCGCGACCAGTCCGGCCAACGGCCCGATCAGCACGGCGAACACGGTCAGCGAAGCGGACAGCGGCACCTCGGGCAGCCGGTAGGTGGGCCCCGTCGGGAGCACGGTCCAGGAGACCGCGGTGGCGGTGCACGAGGCGGCCAGGGCGGGCAAGCACCAGCCGCAGCGACAGGACGCCCAGCATCACCTCCAGGGTCAGCAGCGCACCGCCCAGCGGGACGTTGTACACGCAGGCCATGCCGGCACCGGCGCCGCAGGCCGCCAGCAGCCGGCGGTGCGCGGTGTCGATGCGGGCCCAGTCGGACAGCCGGGAGGCCAGTGCCGCGCCGGCCAGCCGCGGCGCCGCCTCCCGCCCCAGGGACGCCCCCATGCCTACGATCACCACGGACAGCACCGCGGTGCCCAGGCTGCGCCGCAGCGGCAGGTGTCCCTCGTCGCGCCACAGCGCCGTGCTCACTTCCGAGCCACCGGGCCCGGTCCACCGCCGCAGCAGCCACCAACCGGTCCCGGCCAGCGCCCCGGCGGCGGCCAGGGCCACCACCCGGCGGGCGGCACCGGCCCGCTCGACCGCGGCCAGGAAACTCCCCGACCGGTAGGCATAGGTGAGGTGCGCCGCCGTGTGCAGCAGCACCATCAGCGCGGCACCCGCGAGTCCCGCCAGCACGCCCGTGGCCACCACCAGCACCCACAGCCGCACCGACAGCGCCGGCACATCCACCGGCGCGAGCAGGTTCGGCTGCTCCACCGTCCCGGCCTCGCGCCCTGTGCCGCCGCTGTCTTGTCCCGCACCCATCGCCCGCCTTCCTCCGACCCGCCCGACGAGCGTGTCGCACCCACGCGCCGCCCCGGTCCCCGCCACACCGAAGGCGACAGCACGCCCCCTCATCCGCCCGCCGCCCCGGCCCCACCGACACCCGCGTGACACCTGCGCCCCACTTGTCGAGGCCGGCCCACGCGGGGGCACCTGTTCGCGCACTACGGCGGGAAGCCCGCCCTCGCGTTCGGAGGGCGGGGCGGGGATCAGTGACATGGCGGGGCCGACCGGGGGTGGGCGCGCCGGTGGGTCAGACGGGTGGGCGGGGGGAGTCCGCCGGGACCTGATCCGCGATCAGTCCGCCGGACGTCGACGGCGCCGCCGCCACGGGCGGCCCGGCCCGGCCGGCGTCGATGCGCCGGCGCAGGACGAGCAGCCACCAGACGAAGCCGAGACCCGCGCCCACGACGACGGTCAGGGCGGTCTGGTTGTTCTCCGCGGGGACGGTGAGGACGACGATGACGGTCGCGCACCAGAGGAGACCGATGACGAGGGTGGGCCACAGCCGGCGCCCGAGGCCGAACACGCCTTCGGGAGCCGGCGGAATGCGGCCCTTGCGATGAGCGATCGCCGTGGCGATCAGGGTGAGCGCGTAGGTGCAGTAATAGGTGAGCCCCACCATCGCGAAGATCTTCTCGACCAGACCGGCGTTGAGCAGGTTGAGGACGACCGCCAGGGCGGTGATGACGAGGATCGCCGCGACGGGCGCGCCGGTGCGCCGCCCGACGGATGCCAGCAGTGTGGAGCCGGGCAGCATCTTGTCCCGGCCGAGCGCGAAGACCATACGGGTGGCGACGGCCATGTTCGCGATGAGGCAGGCGAACAGCGAGGCGAAGGCCACGACCGTCATGACCGCACGGGCGGCGCCGCCGACCTGCGCACCGACGAGATGCAGCACGGGATTGCCGGACCCGCTGAGGAAGGCGGCCGGTGCGGTGGGCAGGTCGATGGCGAGGAGCGCGAAGACGACCAGCCCCATGGCGCCGGATACGGCGACGGCGCGGATCATCGCCCGGGGGGTGGTCCGGCGCGGATCGGTGGTCTCCTCCGCCAGGTCCGCCGCGCCCTCCCAGCCGAGCAGGACGTACACCGGCAGCAGTGCGGCCAGGGCGACGCCGGTGAGCGTGATGGAGCCGCCGCCGACCGGGGTGGTGTCGGTGAGGACGGCCGGGCCCTGGGTGTGGCGGAAGGCGAAGAGCGCGCCGGCGGCCAGCACGAGCGCCAGCAGCACGGTTCCGACCAGTTCGACGGAGGCGCCGACGTTGTTGACGAGGCCCGCGATGCGGACGCCGAACACATTGAGCAGACAGACCACGAGGGTCACGCCGATGCTCAGCGCCTGTACCTGTCCGCGGCTCGGCTGGTCCCAGATCTCGGGGGCGAAGACGGTGCCGACGGCCGCCGCGGTGGCCGCGGTGCCGGCGACGAAGGACATGAGGGCGATCCAGCCGGTGAACCAGCCGAAGTGCGGGCCGACCAGCCGGCTGGACCACTGGTAGGCGTAGCCGGTGAGCGGGATCCGACCGGCCAGATGGGCGTAGACCAGGACGAGGGTGAAGACCAGCGGGATGACCGCGAGCCACAGCAGGATGGCCACGCCGCCGACCCGGTGGAAGGGGTCGCCGAAGAGGGTGACGATGCCGGTGTTGATCGACACCATCGAGAAGGCCAGCGCGAACGAGGTGAAGCCGCCGATGCCGCGCCGTAGCTTCTGCTGGTAGCCCAGCGCGCTCAGGTCGTCGCTGTCGTCATCGGGGACCGGGGCCGCCGGGGCGGTGGCGTCGAGGTGCGGGGGGCCGGAGGCCGCTGGGTTTGTGTCCATGGCAGGCGCACCTTCCTTCCGCTAGTCCTGACCGCTCTCGATCTCGGTCAGGACGGTGTCCAGCACATCGAGGGCGTGCGAGAGCTGTTCACGGGTGATGTCGAGCGGCGGCTTGATCTTGATGAGGTTGCCGAGGCCGGCGTAGCGGCTCTCGCCGAAGATGACGCCGTGGTCCAGGCCGCGCAGATAGACCTGGTGCGCTTCCTTCGTGGCGGGTTCCTTGGTGACGCGGTCGGTGACCAGTTCGACGGAGACCATCAGCCCGGGACAGCGTACGTCGCCGATCAGCGGGTGGCGGCGCTGCATCTCCAGCAGCCGCCCGGTGGCGTACGCGCCGTGCTCGGCGGCACGCTCGGGGAGCCGGTCCTCGACGATGGCGCGTACGGCGGCCAGACCCGCGGCGACGGCGACCGGGAACTGGCCGAAGGTGAGCTGGTCGTCGCCGGGTTCGAAGCGCTCCAGGTCACGATGGGCGAGGACGCCCGCCAGTGGGAAGCCGCCGCCGACGCCCTTGCCGAAGACGAGGATGTCCGGCCGGATGCCGTAGTGCTGGGCGGCCCACATGCTGCCGGTGCGGCCGAGGCCCGTCTGGACCTCGTCGAGGATCAGCAGGATGCCCTCCTCGTCGCAGATCCGGCGCAGCCCGGCGTGCCAGGCGGCGGGGAACTCGATGTGCCCGCCGTTGCCCTGGACGGGTTCGTAGACGAGGGCGGCGACCTTGCCGTCCACGCCCTTGCGGAGGGTGTCCCGCAGCAGGTGCAGGCACAGCTCCGCGTCCTGCTCGGGGTCGAGGCCGGGCCGGGGCCGATAGGTGTCGGGGTGCGGGACGCGGGTGAAGCGGGGCTGGAGCGGGCCGAAGACGTTGTCCGGGTGCGGCCAGCTGGCGGCCATCGTGGACAGTGAGCGGCCGTGGTAGCCGTCCTGCAGGGTCAGGACGTGCTGCGCTCCGGGCCGGTTGCGCAGGGCCAGCTTGAGTGCCATCTCCACGGCCATCGAGCCGTGCAGGGTGAACCCGACCTGTCCGAGCCCGTCGGGGGCGATGCCGACGAGCAGGTCGGCGAGCTCCAGCAGGGCCGGCGTGTGGAAGGTGGGCCTCGCGTGGGTGATACGGCGCAGCTGTTCCACCGCCGCCTCCACGACCCGGGGGTCGTTCGCGCCGAGGTTGTTCGACCACGCCTGGGCGGTGCAGTCGAGGTATTCGCGGCCGTCGATGTCCCAGACCAGCGAGCCGCGGGCCTTGACCAGGGTCAGCATCTCGTCGCCGGCCTCGGGGGACTGGTGCAGAAGTGCGTGGCGGCCGCGGGCGAGGGTCGCGTCCGAGGGCGATGCGGCACGGACATCCATGAGGGGTGCCCCTTTCTGTGGGCGTTTCTGCGGGCGTTGACCAGGGCAGAGGCGGCCGCCTGTGGAAAGAAGCTAGGGCCGGCGGGGGCTGGAAGAGAAATAGCAATTTCCATAGAATTCATTGGTGCGGTCGATGAATGTTGAGTTGCGGCATCTTCGGGCCTTCGTGACGGTGGCCACGGAGCTGCACTTCAACCGTGCCGCCGCCCAACTGCACCTGTCCCAGCCCACGTTGAGCCAGACCGTGCGCCAGTTGGAGGACGCGTTGGGCTTCCGGCTGCTGGCGCGCTCGACCCGTTCGGTGGCGCTCACACCGAACGGGCAGACGTTCCTCGCCGAGGCCAGGGCCGTACTGGAGCGCTTCGACGGGGCGATGCGTCAGGCCGAGCGGATCGCGTCCGGTCTGGTCGGACGGGTGCGCGTGGGCCACCTCATCGGCTCCGCCATCGATCACATGCCCGCCATCCTGCGGGCCTTCCGCGAGACATACCCGGACGTCACCCTCGATGTCGAGGAATACGACTTCCGCTCTCCGGAGGCGGGCCTGGACACCGGCGCGACCGACGTGGCCGTGCTGCGCCCGCCGGTCGACCTGCCGCCCGGATCCCGACTGCACGTCCTGCGCAGCGAACCCCGGGTGGCCTGCGTCGCCGACCTGCACCCGCTCGCCGCGCGCACCGAGGTCAGCGTCGCGGACCTCCTCGACCAGCCGATCGTCGCCGCGCCCGGCAGCGGGACCTGGCGTGACTACTGGCTCCTGCTCGACCACCGCGGCGGCGGCGCCCCGCCGGTGGTCCATGAAGCGGCCACCTTCGAGGCGGAACTCCAGGCCGTGGCCTCCGGACGGGGCATCTCCATCACGCCGGCCACCGCGGCCCGCTTCTACGCGCGCCCCGGCCTGGCGTTTCCCGTCATCACCGACATCGCCTGGTGCGACGTCGCCGTGGTGCTGCCCCCCGACCCCCTGCCGGCCGCACGCCACTTCGCCCAGCTGGCCCAGCGGGTGGCCGGCGCCACGCGGGCGGCCCGGCCCGGCGCACCGGATTCACCACCCTGACCCGCGCACGGCGCTACGCCCCGGCCGTCCGTCGGGGCCGCACCGCACGCGGGTCGGGGGCGCCGGCGCCGTCCATGCCGCGCGCGGAGGCGACGGCGGTCGCCGCGCGTACCAGCGCGGCCACACCCCGGCTGCGCGAGTTCTCGGGCCAGGCGATGACGAGCGTGGCAGGTGGGCAGTCCTCGATCGGAACGTAGGCCACGGCCGGCCGGGGATAGGCGGCGGCGACCGAACGGGGCACGACGGTGGTCGCCTCGCCGAGACCGACGAGGGTGAGCAACTGCGCGAGGTCGTGGACCCCTTGCGCGTCGATGGCACGCTCCGCCTGGTCGTCGACCTCGTCGAAACCGACGCCCAGGTCTGCCAGCCGTACCCGGCGGGAGCCGGCCAGGGCATGCCGGGCCGGCAGCGCGGCCACGTGCGGTTCGACCGCGACGACATCCGTGTCGATCCCGGCCCGGTCACGGGGCGCGAACATCAGCGCCGCGTCGGCCTCGCCCGAACGCAGCAGCCCGATGTGCTCGCCCCAGCCGCACAGGCGCACCGCCACGGGTTCGGCATCGGGCTCGGTGGACACCGCGGCGAGGATGTCCTCCAGCAGTCCTCCGTCGGCGTCGGCCTTGACGGCGAGCAGCAGCCTGCCGTCCGGCGCCGCCGCCCGCGCGGTGCGCAGGACCGCCGCGTCGAGGGCTTCGAGCGCGGGCCGCGCACCCGCCAGCAGCACCGCCCCGGGCTCCGTCACCTCCACCCTGCGCGTGGTCCGCTCGAACAGGCGCACACCGAGGTCAGCTTCGAGCGCCTGGATCGCGCGGGACAGCGCGGGGCCGGCGATGCCGAGCCGCTGCGCGGCGCGCGTGAAGTTGCGCTCCTCGGCCACCGCGACGAAGTAGCGCAAGGTCCGGGACTCCACCGTCATGGGGTCATTATGTCCCGGCCGGCAACGGGATTGATGCCCCCGTGTTCCTAATCCCTGCTTGATCGATCATTCCGTCGGGGTGCGGCCGCGGACCATGCTGGGTCGGGCAACGTACGCAACGGCTCCGACGCCGGGCAGAACGGAGAAAGCTCATGCGCGCAGTCACCATCGAGCGGTTCGGGGCGACCCCGAAGCTCACGACGCGGCCCGTGCCCGAGCCGGGCCCCGGCCAGATGCGGGTCAGCGTCGAGGCCGCGTCGGTCAACCCGCTGGACACGGCCATCGCCTCCGGCTCCCTGGCCGCCCTCGGCGAGTACCGGTTCCCGCTCACCCTCGGCATGGACGGCGCGGGCACCGTGACCGCGACCGGTGACGGCGTCACCGAATTCGCCGTCGGCGACCGCGTCTTCGGCCAGTTCTGGAGCCGGCCGCTCCAGTTCGGCACCTTCGCCGAGGCCGCCGTCGTCCAGGCCGCTCCCGCGCTCGGCGCACTGGCCGCCGTCCCGGACGGCCTGCCCAGCCATGTGGCCGCCGCGGTGCCGACCGCGGGCATGACCGCGCTCGGCGCGATCGACCACATGCGGGTACCGGACCACGGCACCCTGCTCGTCCTCGGCGCTACAGGCGGGGTCGGCACCTACGCCGTCCAGATCGCCGCGGCCCAGGGGATCCGGGTCATCGCGACGGCGTCCGCCCGGCTCGCCGACGACCTGCGGAAGCTGGGCGCGGCCGACATCGCCGCCCGCGGCGAGGAGCCGGTCGACCAGGTGCTGCGCAGGCTCGCCCCCGAGGGCGTCGACGCCGTCCTCGACGCCGTCGGCGACCGCTCGGCCAACGCCCGGGTGGCGGGCGCCGTACGCGACGGGGGCGCCTTCTTCTCGACCGCCTTCGGCCTGGGCGAGCACCTTCTCGCCCAGGAGCGGATCCGCACCGCGAACTACCGGCTCGACCGCAAGCCCGAACGACTCGCCGGCATCGCCGACCTGGTCACCGCGGGCACGGTCCAGCCGGTCATCGGCTCGCTCCTCCCCCTGACACAGGCCCCGCGCGCCCTCACGGGCGCCATCACCCCCTCAGGACTGCGCGGCAAGACGGTGCTCCACCTCACCTGAACCCGCAACCGAGCCCCCTGCCCGGCAACACCCACCCGGGCAGGGCTGTCCCGGGCACATGCGCCTGCGGCCGGCCGCTCAGAGCCAGTCCCGGTGTTTGAAGACGACGTACAGGCCGGCGCATACGATCCCCATCAGGATGATCGCGAAGGGGTAGCCGAGTGCCCAGTGCAGCTCCGGCATGTGTGTGAAGTTCATGCCGTAGATCGTGCCGACCAGCGTCGGTGCGAACAGGATGGCCGCCCACGAAGAGATCTTCTTGATCTCCTCGTTCTGTTCGAAGCCCGCTTCCGCCAACGCCCGCATCTCCGCGTTCTGTTGCTGGGTGACGAGGGTCGCGTTGACGGTGAGGATCTCGGTGAGCGCCTGACGGAAGCCGTCGACGCGTTCGCTGGTGTGGGTGACGTGGTCGGCGACGTCCCGGAGGTAGCGCTGCAGTTCCTCGTGTGTCTCGTACTTGGCGAAGCCGGCGATGAGGCCGTGCAGCATGCCGACCAGGGGGCGGGTGGCGCGCTGGAACTCGACCATTTCGCGGGAGAGTTCGTAGATGCGGCGGGAGACCTCGGGGTCACCGCGGAACACCTCGGTCTCGATCTCGTCGATGTCGTTCTGCACGCCCGACACGACGGGCGCGTACCCGTCGACGACCGCGTCGAGTATCGCGTACAGGACCGCCTCCGGGCCCAGCTTCAGCAGGTCGGGGGAGTCCTCCATGCGGGCGCGGACCGCCGAGAGGTCGGGGGCCGCGCCGTGCCGGACCGTGATGACGAAGTCCTGGCCGACGAACACATGCAGCTCGCCGAAGTCGACCTCCTCGGGCGCGTCGAGATAGCGGGCGGCGCGCAGGACGACGAACAGGGTGTCGCCGTACCGTTCCAGCTTCGGCCGCTGGTGTGCCTCCATCGCGTCCTCGACCGCGAGCGGATGCAGATCGAACTCCTCGGCCAGGGAAAGGAGTTCGTCCGCGGTGGGCCGGGCGAGGCCGATCCACGCCATGCCGGACGGCTGCTCGCGCAGCTCGCGGTAGGTCTGGGCGAGGGTGGCCGGCGAGGAGACACGTACCCCGTCGCGGTACAGGGCCGCCTCGACCACGCCGGCCGGTCCGGCCGGCTCCACGGGGGCCGGCCCCGCCGTGCTCGCGGCAGGTTCGGCGGTCGGCGGCTGCCGCGGGGGCAGGGCGCGGCGCCGACCGGACCGCGCGGTCCTGGAGGCGGGGCGGGCGCGTCGCTCGGGCATCGCGGCAGCCTCTCGTCGAGCCAAGGTGATGGTCCTGGAGCAGGATATACGGGGCAAACAGACCACAGAACGCCGCCCGTCCAACCCCACACCCGGGAGACACCCCGAGCCACGTATGGAACCCTTGCGAACGCGACCGGGAAACGACGGCGCCCCGAAGGGGCGCGGGGAACGGCACGACCAGCCACAACGGAGCCGCAGAAGATACACCGCACATCGCGGCACTCCTAGGCCCTGACGAGCAGATACGAGCCGAACACGTTGCCGAGCGCGGTCGCCACGGCGGTGCGCCGGCCGTGCGCGAGGGCCCGGCCGATCACGAACAGCACGCTTGGCCCCGGGACGACGATGACCAGCAGCGACATGGCCGCGAAGGCGGCGAGACGTTCCGTGGACACCATGGCCGGCACTCCGCTCCGTTGGCAAACAGGGGAGGCGGGCAGGTGGATAGGGGGGCGGTGCGGGCCGCTCGTGGAGGCCCGCAACGCCCCCCTGGCTCTACCTGAGGGGTACTCAGGAGTTGATTTCCGGGTGCGAGAGCTCCGCCCGGCTAGGAGTTGACCTGCGCGGTCACCAGGTTGGAGAAGGTGGTCAGCCGGGTGTAGACACCCGGGTAACCGGCGCGGGCGCAGCCCTCGCCCCAGGAAGTGATCCCTGCCAGGACGCCCCCGATGAGCAGGGGACCGCCGCTGTCGCCCTGGCAGGTGTCCACGCCGCCGGAGGTGTATCCGGCGCAGACCATGTCGGTCTGGACGAAGTCCGCACCGTAGGAGGTACGGCAGCTGGAGTCGGACACGACCGGCACGGTCGCGGTCCGCAGCTGGTTGGAGGAGCTTCCGCTCTCCGATGTGGTGCCCCAGCCGAGGACGCGGGCCGTGGTGCCGGCCGCGTACACACCCGTCTGGGAGGAGGAGACGTACGGCGCCGTGGTGTACGGCATGGACGTCGACAGGGTCAGCACGGCCACGTCGTCGCCGTTGGTGGCGTCGGTGTAGCCGGGGTTGATCCAGATCTTGCTGACCCGGCTGACCGTGCCGTTGGTGCCGTTGAGGTAGGTCCGGCCGCCCACCACGCGCACGCTGCCGGTGGTCTCGCCGACCATGCAGTGCGCGGCCGTGACCACCTTCGTGGGGGACACCAGGGTGCCGCCGCAGAACTGGTTCTGCGAGGCGTCGGTGATCTGCATCATGAACGGGTACGCGGTCGTCGTGGTCGTCGTCCCGCCGACGACGGGCCGCGGGGCCGCGAGCGCCGTGGGGGCGGCGAGCAGCGCGGTCGCGGCGGCGGCCGTGGCCACGAGGGTGGCGGCGGTCCTTCTTGCGCGGGTGAGCCCGAACATGAGTCTCCTCAGTGGGGGGTTGCCGGTGGGGGGCGCGCGGGTGGGGGGTGGTTCATGAGGGCCGCGGTACCGACCCCCATGTGCCCGGGCGAGCGGCACGCCCTTACGCTAGGACCCGGAACCCACGACTCCAATGAGGGAACCCCCTAAGGGAGTAGGGCAGGGAAAACCCTCGGTCGGGCCCAGTAAACCGGCAGTGATCTCACTTCGCTCGGCGGCCCGCCGCCAATCGGACGATATCCACCCGCGAACGGATCCCGAGCTTGCGGTACACCCGGGTGAGGGTCGCCTCGACCGTCTTGACGCTGACGAACAGGCGCGCGGCGATCTCCCGGTTGGTCGCGCCCTCCATGACGAGACCGGCCACTTGACGCTCCGTCGGGGCCAGCCCTTCGAGCCCGTCGTGCGCGGCCGGGGCAACGGGCGGCTGTGCATCCGGGTCGGTCAGCGCCTCGTCCACCCGGCGCAGCCAGGGCAGCGCACGGCAGCGGCGGAAGAGCCGGGTGGCCTCGTCGTACGCCGCCGCCCGTCCACGGGCCGCGGCGGCGGGGTCCGGGGTGTCCGGGTCCGGCCGTCGGGTGCGCAGTGCGGCCAGCGCGAAGGCGGCCCGCGCCTCCTCCAGACCGTAGCCCAGTTTGGCCAGCCGGTCCTGAGCGGAGGTCAGCTGGGAGACGGCGGCCTCCCGTTCGCCGCGGGCGGCGCGCACCAGGGCCTCGGCCCGGTCCAGTACGGCGAGGACGCTCTCCCGGCCGAGCCGCAGCGCATGCTCCCGGGTGACGGCGATGACGTCCTGCGCCTCATCGGGTTCACCGATCCGGACGAGCGCTTCGGCCAGGTCGCCGTGCCAGCGGCCACGCGCCGGGTCGGTGATGCCGAGCCCCAGCTCCAGTTCGCGCACCCGGCGCAGCGAGCGGACCGCGCCCGCCGGGTCCCCTGCCACCAGCTGGGCGTACCCGAGTGCGCCCAGCGCCCGGGACAGATACATCTGGTCGCCGTCCTCCTGGGCGTGCTGCACCGCCTCCCGGGCGAGCGCGAGCGCCCGGTCCACGTCGCCGCCGGAGGCTTCGGCGAGCGAGGTGAGCATGGCGGAGGCGGTCTCTCCGATGCCGGAGTCCCGGGCCAGCCGCAGCCCTTCGCGGGCCAGGTCCAGGGCCCGGCCGCAGTGCCCGGAGCGCAGCTCGGTCTCGGCGAGTCCGCGCAGGAAGTGCACCTCGCTCTCCACCGAGCCGCGCCGGCGGACCTCGCGCAGCAGCGCGGTGACCGTCGCCCGCGCCTCGGCGAGCCGGTCGCCCATGACCAGCCAGCGGAACCGGGCGCTGCCCGCGCCGTTGTGATGGCAGGCGACCGCGGGGTCCTGAGGCTCCTTCAGGGCGCGTTTGATGGTGGCCGGCGCGTTCGGGTGGCCCATCAGGGTCTCGGTCTGGGCCTGGAAGGCGAGGGAGAGCAGTTCGGTGCGCCGGTCGCCGCCGCGGGCGGCCAGCTCCGCCGCGTGCGCGGCCGCCTGCCGGGCCTCGGTGAAGTCGCCCTGCACGATCAGGGCGCGCCAGGCCAGCTGGTAGTGGACCAGGGCGAGCAGCCGCGGGTCGTCCCCGGCGTCGGCCAGGGCCTGCGGGAAGACCGAGTCGACCTCGCCCATGGTGTGGCCGGCCGTGTCGATCACGATGATCCAGGCCCGTACCCGGTCGGCGGGCACGGTGGTCCGGGTCAGCACATCGTGGGCGATGTCCCGGGCGAGGTCGACCTCGCCCGCGGTGATCGCGTCCTCGGCGGCCTGCAACCGGCGCTCGTCGGGGCCCGGCACGGTGTCGGCGGGGCTGTGCCGGGCGGCGAGCAGACCGAGCTGCGCCGCCACGGAGGGGGCCCCGCGGTCCCGGGCCTGCGCGGCGGCCTCGGCGAGCCGGCCGGCGACCTCGGGGTCGGTGCCGGTGGTGGCCAGGGCGAGGTGGCGGGCCCGCTCGATCGGGTCGCAGGCCGCGGTGGACAGCGCGGCGTGCGCGGCCCGCCGCTCGGGTGCGGGCGCCTCCGCGTACAGGGCGGCCGAGATGAGCGGGTGCGCGAACCGGATGGCGGGCCCGGCGGGGCCGTCCAGGTCGGTGGCCAGCAGACCGAGTTCGGCGGCCTGGGCGCATTCGGCCTCGACGTTGTCCCGGCCTGCCGCGAGCAGCAGGGCGGGCGTGGGGCGGGCGCCCGCGCTCGCCACCAGCAGGGTGCGGCGGGCCTCGACCGACAGCATGTCGAGGCGGCTGAGCACCAGGGCGCGCAGCGAGGTGGGCACGGGCAGCGGCTCGCCGGGCCGCGGCGGGGTCGGACTCTCGGCCAGGGCGCGGCCCAGTTCCAGGGCGAACAGCGGGTTGCCGCCGCTGGTGCGGTGGATCTCGCGGACCGTGGAGCGGGACAGACGGTGGCCGCGGTGGTCGAGCAGCGTGGCCACCTGGGTGCGGGAGAGCGGGCCGAGTCGTACGGCGACGGTGTCCGGCGGGGACGCGCGTAGATAGCGGTCGTACTCCTGCCCGTCGGTGCGCAGGGCGCACAGCAGTTGCACCGGGGTGCCGCCGAGCCGGCGGGCCGCGAAGCCGAGGAGTTCGGCGCTGGCCGGATCGAGCCACTGCAGGTCGTCGGCGACGATCAGGACGCTGCCGTCGGCGGCGAGGGCGCGCAGCGCGGACAGCACCGCGAGGCGCAGGGCCAGGCCGTCGCGCTGGAGGGTGGACTCGCCGCGGCCGGTGAGGGCCGACTCCAGGGCGGTGCGCTGTGCCGTGGGTAGCCGTCCGGAGACCTGGTCGAGGACCAGTCCGAAGAGGTCGGCCAGGGCGAGGAAGGGCAGGTGGGATTCGGACTCGGTGGCGGAGCAGCGCAACACGGTGCGGGCGGCAGCGGCGTATTCCGCCGCCAATGCGCGCAGGACGGTCGATTTCCCTATTCCGGCGGGCCCGTGCAGCAGGACGCTGCCGCCCGAGGCGAGCTGGTCACGGGCCGCGGCCAGCGGCTCGTCCCGGCCGAAGACCAGGTCGGGGCGGCATCTCGCAGGCTCCTGGAAGTCCCGTCGCACGGTCGCCGCTCCCCTCGTGTCGTGTCCGGGCCAAATTCTAGGCAATGATCATTGGAATTCGGACGGAAGGCGTGGTGAGGGAAATAACAGCCCCTACGCGCGGGGAATTCAAAGATCCGTCCCAAGGAATGGACGGGCTCCCCGCTACGGCAGCAGTCCCGCACGGCGGGCCGCCGCCACCGACTCGCCACGCGTGTGGGTGCCCAGCTTGCGCATCGCCGAACGCAGATAGCCCTTGACCGTCTCGGGGCGCAGGCCCAGGCGGTCCGCCACGGCCGCGTTGGTCGCACCGGCGGCCACCCAGGCGAGGACGTCCAGTTCGCGCGGTGCGAGATGCGCTCCCCGCGCCGGCTCCGGCGCCGTCAACAACCCGCAGGCGGCCAGCAGTTCGGCCCGCAGCTCCGGGTCGGCGATCTTCGGTGCCAGGGCGCGCAGCGCGGCGTGGGCCTCGCGCACCTGCTCCCAGCCGGGGCCGCACGGACCGCGTCCACCGCCGGCCGGGAACTCCGGGCCGGCCGTCGCCAGCAGACCCCGCGCCTCTTCGTGCACCACGAGCGCCTGCTCCACGTCCCGGGCCGCGGCCACGGCCGCGTTCAGCGTGCGGTCGCCCAGCGGCTGCGCCGAGCGCAGCGCGCCGTACAGCACGCCCCGCACCCGCCGGCGCACCACCACCGGCACGGCGAGCACCGAACGCAGACCCTCGGCGGCCACCGGGACGTCGTACTCGTGGCTGATCTGCCGCGAGGACGAGTAGTCCGTCACGGCGCACGGCCGCGCGAGAGCCACCGCCTTGCCGCCGAGGCCGTTGCCGGAGGTCACCGCGAGCGCGCGCAGCGCCGGCGTGGACGTGCCGCTCAGTTCGCTGATGCGCATCCTTGACCGGCCGGCCTCCACCAGGCCGCCGAAGGCGACCGGCAGCCCGGTGACACGCCGCAGCCGGGCCAGGGCTCCGCTGATCTCGACCGCCCCCGCGACGTCCGCTGCCACCTGTTCGCCCCTTCGCCGCGGCCCTCGTGCGCTGCACACCCCCGTTCGGGGGTAGTGAGACCTGCATCACGGATTACACGATGCCAGAGGGCCGCCCGGCAATGGTCCGGCACCGACGGGAGCGAGTGAACAGGAGCGGCGGGTCAGGCGAGCGACCGGAGACACGCAGAAGCAGGGAGCACAGGATGACGACGGCGACGAAACTGTTCCGCCGTGCGCGCAAGGAGCACTCCGACCGGGCCCTGGACCACACCGGAGGGGCCCACGCGCGGCGGGGAACCGCTGATGCTCTGCTCCGCTCCGGCACACCCGCCCGCTCCGACCGGGTCGCTCGGAGAACGCACCGCCCGAGGCCGTCGTCGCGGGCGTGCCGCACAATCCCGAGGGCATCGAGCGGGTCGCCGGCCCCGGGGGCGTCACCCTCCGCGGTGGCTGCGGGCACGTCGAGGGCGCGGCGCACGTTTTCCGGTGCCTCGGGCAGTCGTTCAAGGCGGGCGCGCTGGGGCGGTCTCGCGTCGTTCACCACGTCCGTGTCATCCGTGTCGGTCGCGTGGGCCACGTGGTGATGGCGGCCGGAGCCGGGGGCGGAACGCGGGCCGTGGGGCGTGCGTGAGGGCAGGCTTGACCGAGAGGAGTGGAGGAGAGCGATGCGGGTTCCGATGACGATTGCGGACTTCCTGGACCGTGCGGAGCTGGGCTTCGCCGCCAGTGAGGGGGTGATCGACGAGCCGAGCCAGCCCGCGGCGCCGGTGCCGGTCTCGACGTACGGACGGCTGGGCGAACGCGTCAGGGCATGGCGGGCGGGGCTGGACGCGCTGGGCGTGGGGGAGGGCGAGCGGGTGGCGGTGGTCAGCCACAACTCGGCCCGGCTCCTGGAGCTGCTGTTCGCGGTGCCGATGAGCGGTCGGATCTGCGTACCGGTCAACTTCCGGCTGAAGGCGGAGGAGATCAAGTACGTGGTGCGGCAGAGCGGTGCCTCGGTGCTGCTGGTCGATCCCGAGGTCCGGGACACCGTGGCGGACATCAAGACGGATCACCGGTTCGTGCTGGGGGAGCAGACGGAGCACGAGCTGATGCGGTTCGGTGTGGAGCCGCGCCCGTGGTCGGAGCCGGACGAGGACGCCACCGCGACGATCAACTACACCTCCGGAACGACCGCGCGCCCCAAGGGAGTCCAGCTCACCCACCGCAACATCTGGGTGAACGGGCTGACCTTCGGCCTGCACACCCGGGCGTGGGAACGGGACGTGTATATGCACACGCTGCCGATGTTCCACTGCAACGGCTGGGGCATGCCGTTCGTGATGGCCGGGCTCGGCGTGAAACAGGTGGTGCTGCGGAAGGTGGACGGCGCGGAGATCCTGCGGCGGGTGGACGAGCACGGCGTGACGCTGATGTGCGGTGCGCCGGCGGTGTGGAACGCGGTGCTGGACGCGGCGGCGGGCTGGGAGGGTGAGGTCCCGGGCCGGGACCGGGTGCGGATCGTGTGTGCGGGGGCGCCGCCGCCCAGCCGGATGATCCAGCGCGTGGAGGAGAAGCTGGGCTGGGAGTTCACACAGATCTACGGGCTGACGGAGACCTCGCCGGTGCTGACGTTCAACCGGACGCGGCCCCAGGACGATGCGCTGCCGGCGCGGGAGCGGGCGCGGAAGCTGTCGCGGGCGGGGCTGCCGGCGCTGGGCGTGAGGCTCCGCGTCGCGGATTCAGGCGAGGTGCTGGCACGGTCGAACGTGGTTCTGGACGGCTACTGGGAGAAGCCGGAGGAGACGGCGGCGGTGCTGGAGGACGGATGGTTCCACACCGGGGACGGCGGGTCGATCGACGAGACGGACGGGCATCTGACGATCTCCGACCGGAGGAAGGACGTGATCATCACCGGGGGTGAGAACGTCTCCTCGATCGAGGTGGAGGACACGATCTTCAGTCATCCGGCGGTGGCCGAGGTGGCGGTCATCGGGGTGCCGGACGCCAAGTGGGGCGAGACGATCAAGGCGTTGGTGGTGCCGGCCGAGGGCGCCGACGTGTCGGAGGCGGAGATCATCGCGCACTGCAAGCAGCGCATGGCCGGCTACAAGGCCCCCACCTCGGTCGAGTTCCGGGACGCGATCCCGCGCACGGCGACGGGAAAGATCCAGAAGTTCAAGCTGCGCAAGCCGTACTGGGCGGGCCGCGACCGGGACGTCAACTGATCCTCGGCCGGCGACGCCGTCACGGGCTCTGCTCACTCCCGGGGACACCGTGAGCGCGGAGGAACGCGAGGACCGCGGCGCCGAACCGCGTGTGAGGAGCGTGGCGGCCCGCCCGGCCGGCCGGGCCGCCGCTCCTGAACGGTGTGACACATGCGCCCGGCGTGCGGCGGAGGGCAGCCGAGGACATCGGCGCAAGCGCGGCACCGCGTCGGCTCAGGATGTGACGGCGCGGTAAGAGACCGCGGCCGGCACGGCGGACGCGGGAGGTGCCGACGAGACGGTCGAGTGTGCTGCGGACCGCGTTGATGCTGCCACTGTCGGTGTCACGGCCCAGCGCGGAGGCGACATCCCGGGCACGGACGTCGACGTCTCCGACTTCCGCGAAGTACGCGAGGATCTGCTCGGTGAGCCTGCCGTACGTTTTCACGCCGCCGGCGTCGATGTCGCTGGGGCCGGCCGCCGCCCTGTTCTCGTCGGCGGCGTCCTCGGCCGGGTGTGCGGGTGCCGCATGTGGCGCGGGCACCGGCTCCACCGGCGCGGGCACATCCAGAACACCGGGTGCTGCCGATGCCGGAGCATACGCGGGCATGAGGGCCTGAAGGGCGCTGAGGGCCCGCTGTACGGAGCCGAGGTGAGCGGTGACCGCGGCCAGTTCCCTCTCCAGCGCCTGCTTCTGAACCTCCAGCCGAGCCAGCTCCTCCTGAAGGCTCTCGGCGGTGATCTCGATGTTGCGAGCCGTGGGGGTCACGGAGACCATGCGTTCCTCTCGTCCTCAACCCTTGTTCCGGCGGGGCCGCCCGATGCGCCGGCTCCGTCGCTCGGCCCAGCACCGAGGGGATGCCACCCGGACATCATTATGCAGCGGCCCGCGCCGGTCGAGAGCGGAGCGGGCGGCGGGCAGAGGAGACCGCCTGCCACGACGACGCACGGATCCGCCCGCGCGCTCCGTCAGGGACGGTACGTCGCCGAGTGATCGAGCCCGCTGCCGTCCCCCTCGCCCGAGCGCGGCTCGCCGTCGGCGGGCCCGGCCACCGAGCGTTGCAGTCGCCTCAGGGTCTCGGAGACCGCGTCGATGCGGGCGTCCACCGTGTCGATCGCTTCTCGGAGCAGGCTCAGCCGTCCCTCAAGCAGGGCGGCCTCCGTCGCGAGCGACGCGGTGACGGCGGCGGGTTCGGTCTGCCGGTCAGTGCTTCGGGGCATTGCCTCGTCCTTCCTCAGCTCGGGCAGGAAGCACATGGACGGGTTTCTCCCGGACAGCGATCGCTCGAACGCCTCGGCTGACGTGTGTGGCTGCCATGCTCGTCCTTCTTCGCTCCGGGCCCGGGCGGGAACCGCCCGAGCCGTCGACACCGCATTGACCGAGCAGTGGGGAGAGCTGTGACGGCCGTCGTGCGGGAGGAGCACGGCCTGTTGACGCAACACACCGTATTGCCATGGGATTGACGGAGGGCGGCGGAGCCGGACGAAAGTGTGTTGCGTTGCGGAGCTGTCACAGCCTTGGCCCGCGTCCGGTCTGGCATCACCCGATGGATGCCACGGGATGTGGCCCCGATGGGCTGACCACGAGGGCACGGTCGGTCCGCTGCGACGTCCTCGGCCTCCACCGCACCGCCCAGCACGCGATGGGCGCTGCCGAACAGGCGTGGCCGTAGGTCTTGCCGGACCTGCGGGACGCGGGCGGTCCGTCGGGCCGATGTCACACGCGCGCCGATCGTTCGGTCTCTCACGTGAGAAGCGGGAGGTTATGACCCGCCGCTTTCTGTGCACTCCCTGACACGACGAGCCACCCCCCGAACCGGTATCCGTTCCTCACGCAGGAGGTGTTTCATGGATTGGCGCGTACGGGGCCTCTGCCTACGCGAAGACCCTGACCTCTTCTTCCCGATCGGCAGCGTCAACAGTGGTCCGGCAGCGCTACAGACGGACGAAGCGAAGGCCGTCTGCCGCCATTGCCCCGTGATGGAGCAGTGCTTGGCGTGGGCCCTCGACGCGGGCCCGGTCGAGGGGATCTGGGGCGGCACGACGGAAGGGGAGCGCCGTGCCCTGCGCCGGCGCACGGCGCGCGAACCGGCGGCGACGGAGGCCGCCGCCTGAGCGCGGCCGGCCGCCGCCCCTTGTCACAGATCCGCCGGACACCCGGTCAGAAGGACGAGCGGTCTTGACGACCGGACATGACCACCGCGACGGCGGACGACGTGCCGCCCTGGCACGGTGGAACACGGAAGGTGCGACCCAGTGTCGGAGAATGCACAGCACGCCCACCACGGCCACGACGGTCACGGAACCGGCGGCGAGCACGGTCCCAGCTGGACCCGAGCGGCCAAGATGCTCCAGGACGCCTCCCCGATCACCATTCCGGAGGGTGCCTCGGCGATGACCATCCACGTCGAGTGGGAGCCCGGTGACCCCGGCACCCCGCCGCACCGGCACTCCGGCCCGGCGTTCGGCTACGTCATCAAGGGCGCGGTCCGCTTCGAACTGGAGGGCGAGCCCGAGCGCGTCATCGGCCCCGGCGGCACCTTCTGGGAGCCGGGCGGCGACGCCATCCACTACCAGGACGGCAACGCCCTGGACGACGAACGGACCGAGTTCGTCGTCACCATGATGTGCGCCCCCGGCAAGCCCATGCTCGAACTGGTCGACGAGGCCGAGCTGAAGGAGCGCGCCCACCTGCGCGCCCCGCGGCCCACCGCCTGACCCTCGCGGCGGGGCCCGCGCGTCGACGGCTCCTGCGGGACACCAGCGGCGGCTCCGGCAGCCAGAACCGCCGGCGGGCTGCCGGTTGATGACGTTGATGACGGCGTCGTAGTGCTTCGCGGCGTTCGCCCATGCCTCGTCCGACACGCCGCCCGCGCCGTCAGCGATGCGCGTGCCCTGCTCGGTCAGCTCCAGCGCCGCACGCTCGGCGTCGGTGAAGACCGTGGCCTCGCGCCACACGGCCACCAGGTTCAGACGCTGCTGTTCCTCACCAGCGGCGACGGCGTCCTTGGTGTGCATTTCTTCACCAACTCCTGAGTGGCGACCGGGAGGGCTGCGGAACAGTCACAGCTCACTGACCGGGAGCCCCCGGGGTCTGTGACATGGACCGGCACGACACGGCGGCCTGGAACACCGTGTGACGACAACTTGTGTTCACGTCCTGCTCCCGGGTGCCGCCGGGCACAGCCGATAGCATCGAACGAGTAGGTGAGGGCCGTCGGCCCGAGTCGGCGCGGTCGTCCTGGGGCCGCGGACACCGGGCACGGCAAGCGCATCATCAGCGAACACAAGGTGATCACCATGGCGACCGAAAGTGTCCTGCACCCGAGTCTCATCGTCCCGATCGGACACGTCGAGCCCGTCCCCCGCCGCATCCGGGGACTGATCGGCGGCCGTGTCGCCTTCGACACCCGCCGCGCGCTGTACGTGTGGGAGTGGCAGGCGTACCCCCAGTTCAGCATCCCGGTCGAGGACCTGGTGGACGGCGTGCTCCACGACGACCAGCACACGGAGCAACTCGGTGCCGGCCCCGCGCACCGGCACACCCTGCGGGTCGGTCCGGAGGTCCGTGCGGGGGCGGCGTGGGTCTGGGGGGAGGGCGCCCCGGCGCCGCTGCGTGACACCGTGCGTTTCGAGTGGGAGGCGCTGGACTCCTGGTTCGAGGAGGACGAGCCGGTGTTCGTTCATCCCCGGAGCCCCTACTCCCGCGTGGACGCGCTGCGTTCCAGCAGCAACGTCCGAGTCGAGGTGGACGGTGTCGTGCTGGCGGACGCCCCCGATTGCGTGAAGCTGTTCGAGACCGGCCTGCCGACCCGCTACTACCTCGACCGCACGCACATCGACTGGACCCGGCTGCGGCACTCGGACACGGTGACCCGATGCCCGTACAAGGGGACGACGAGCAGCTACTGGTCGTTCGACAGCGACACCGCCTCCCACGAGGACATCGCCTGGACGTACGACTTCCCGACCATCCACGCCCACCGCATCGCCGGGCTGACCGCCTTCTACAACGAGCATGTCGATCTGTACGTCGACGGCTTCCTGCTGCCGAGGCCCACCGACCCCACCCGGGTGACCGCTGACTAGTACGCCGGCAGCGTTTCGCCCACCGGCCCGGTCAGCGGCTTCGTCGGGCGGAGAGATTTCCGTGCCGTTTCCCCCGGTGCGTCACACATTGGCTCCCGGCCCGGTCTCAAGAGGTGGAGAGCCTTCCCGAACCCACCACCTCTCAAGGAGCACGCCGTGAGCGACATCGTTCTCGAACCCGCCGCGCAGGAGTTCGCCGACGCGACCGCCAAGCCGCCACTGCTGTACGAACTCGGTGTCGAGCGTGCCCGCAAGCTGCTCGACGACGTTCAGTCCGGACCGGTCGGGAAGCCCGACGTGGACGAGAAGTGGATCACCGTCCCCGCCCGGGTCGGCGACGTGCGGGTGCGCATCGTCAAGCCCGTCGGCAGCACCGGTGTCCTGCCCGTGATCCTCTACGTGCACGGCGGCGGCTGGATTCTCGGCAACGCCGGCACCCACGACCGACTGGTACGTGAACTGGCCGTGGGCGCGAAGGCGGCCCTGGTCTTCGTCGAGTACGACCGCTCGCCCGAGGCGAAGTACCCCGTCGCCATCGAGCAGGCGTACGCCACCGCCCAGTGGGTCACCACCAAGGGCACCGAAGAGGGCCTGGACGGCTCCCGCATGGTCGTCGCCGGTGACTCCGTCGGCGGCAACATGAGCGCCGCCCTCACCCACATGGCCAAGCAGCGCGGCGACGTGACCTTCCTGCACCAGTCGCTGTACTACCCGGTCACCGACGCGGGCCAGGACACCGAGAGCTACCGGACCTTCGCCCACGGACCGCACCTGACGGCCAAGGCCATGGAGTGGTTCTGGAACGCCTACACCACCGACCCGGCCGAGCGGAACCAGATCACGGCCTCCCCGCTGCGCGCGACCCTGGAAGACCTCCGGGGGCTGCCGCCGGCGTTCGTCGCGGTCGACGAGAACGACGTACTGCGCGACGAGGGCGAAGCGTACGCCCGCAAGTTGGTCCAGGCCGGCGTGCCGACCACGAGCGTCCGCTACAACGCCAGCCTGCACGACTTCATGATGCTGAACCCGGTTCGCGGAACCCAGGCATCCACCGCGGCGATCGAGCAGGCCACCCACGTCCTGCGCAAGGCCCTCGGCACCGACTGATCCCTCGCGCGAGGCAGTTCCGCGAAGAATCGGCGGCGACGCGCAGAAGTACGTGGCCCGCATGGTGACGCGGCACATCGCCGACAGCGCGGGCGCCGCCGAGGCAGCGCACGACGTCAGGTTCGGCCGATGGCTGGGCGCCCTGATCGCCATGGTGACGTTCGTGTGCACGGCAGTCGTCGTGGGATCCGTGGCCTGACGCAACGCCGCGTCGCCGGACTGCCACAACGGAGCCGCCGCAAGGATGCTTTCCCACGATCCGTGATGACCCGGTGCTGCACACTGTTCCGGGGAATGAGGTGCCCGGGCCGCACTGTTCACAACGTCGACGGAGAAAGGACGACCATGGCAGACCGGGCGGCACTGGCAGCCTTCCTGCGGGCGCGCCGCGAGGCCCTTCAGCCGGAGGACGTCGGGTTGCCCCGCGGCCGTCGCAGGCGTACCGGAGGGCTGCGCCGCGAGGAGGTCGCGGCGCTCTGCGACATGTCGGTGGACTACTACAGCCGGCTTGAGCAGCCGCGAGGTCCCCACCCCTCGGAACAGATGCTCGCCGCGATGGCCCGCGGACTGCGCCTGTCACTGGAGGAGCGCGACCTCCTCTTCCAGCTCGCCGGTCACGCCCTGCCGCAGCGCGCGCGGCGCGGCGACCACATCGATCCGGGGATGATGCGCATCCTGGACCGGCTTGCGGACACCCCCGCCCAGGTGATGAACCACCTGGGCGAGACGCTGCAGCAGACGCGCCCGGCGGTGGCGCTGCTGGGTGACCAGACGGTCCACACCGGACTGGCGCGCAGTGCCCATTACCGCTGGTTCACCGACCCGGGCTCCCGCCTGGTCCACCCCGAGGACGACCACGCCGAGCAGAGCCGGCTGATGGTCGCGGACCTCCACGGCGCCTACACCCGCGACGGCAGCGACTCGCGTGCCGCCGAACTGGTGGACGCGCTGAACAGGGAGAGCCCCGAGTTCGCCGGCATCTGGCGTGCGCGCCCCGTGCTCGGGCCCTACTGCGTTACCAAACGCTTCCGGCACCCGCAGATCGGGACGCTGGAACTGCACTGCCAGACGTTGGTCGACCCCGACCAGTCCCAGCGGCTCGTGGTCTACACCGCGACACCCGGCACCGAGAGCCACACCAGCCTCCGACTGCTGTCCCTCCTGCCGATCACCCAGGGGACGCCCGTACCGGGCGGTACGTGAGGTCGCCGAACCGGCGCTGTACGGGCCCGCCCTGATCCCGCTGGTCGAGACGTGTGCCGTAGCGCCCCGGGTAGTGGTGCGCCCCGAACGCACGGGTGGTGGTCCACCGCGCGCAGGCACGTCTCGACGGGACGTGCGTCTGAAGCGGTTACCACCAAGTGGCGGTGCAGCCGCTCTTGGCGGTGGCGTTGCCCTCACAGAGTTTCACATCGAGCACCGTGTCCAGGTCGACGGTGACGTAGGCCGATTCGCCGCGAGGAACGCCGGCCGGGGGGACGTAGCGGACGCCGGAGGAGGTGCGCACCGCGAGCACGGACGAGAAGAACGGGCTGCTCGAGTTCGTCACGATCTTCGCCTTCGCGGTCCAGCCGATGTCCGACTGGTACTTGGTCACGTACGCGGTCGCCCCGGCCCGCGCGGTGGTGACGGCCTTGGTGCCCGTGTACACCACGGGGAACATCGCGTTGGTGGTCAGGAACGGACTCTTGGCGACGTTTGATTCGGGGTGGTTGGCCAGCCAGGTCCCGGCGGGCGGATCGGTGCTGAAGTAATCGTCGTTGTTGCAGTCCACGTCGTCCCCGAAGCCCTTGGGGCACAGCTCCTGGAGCGGATACGTGCTGGGCTCGTCGTCCTCGTCATAGCACATGATGTCCTGGTCGTCCCAGCAGTGGCCGGCGGGCGTGCCATGGGGCGCGTTCGGGCTGACGGCGCCCAGCGTGTGCAGGAGCTCGTGCCCGGCCGAGTTCCAGGACCAGCAGCCCGAGCCGACCATGGCGTACGAGGGGCCGGCGTTGAGCGTGCCCTCGCGTGCCAGGCCGCAGAACGCGGCTGTCTGCACAAAGGCCAGGTACTTGCGGTCGGTTCTGTTGTACCCGGTCGATTTCAGGTCCCGCATCACGGCGTCGAAGTCCATGATGTTGGTGGTGGACGAGAGGGTCACGTTGGCGACGGCGATCGAGCAGTCCGCGTTGCGGACGTAGCGAACCGCGAGTGCTCCGCCCGTCTTCAACGCCGACTGGTTGATGCCGCCGCTTATCCGGTTGGCCATCGTCCTTATCTCAGGGGCCATTTCGGCGTAGCGGTCGGCGCCTGCGGGCGAACGCACGTAGAGGGCCTGGACCCTCTTCGTGCCGGAGTCGTCTTCCGGGCAGGCGGCGGCCCGCGGGGCTGCCTCGGCGGCGGCGGTGGAGGACGGCACGATGGCGGCGGTCAGCGCCAGCACCGCGCCCAACAGCACTGGCAGTAATCTCGTTCTCTTCATGAGGTTCCCTCGGTGAGCCGTGATGTGTCGTGGAGCGATGAGCCCGCGTATGGGGCGCGCTCCACGGTGGCGTCACGACCATGGCGAAACCTTGGGAAAGCCTTGAACCGCGGGAGTTTCCCGGGGGCTCGGGCGGCCTGCTCCGAGCCCCCGGGACGGTCAGTTGACGGCCAGGACCGCCGTGTTGTTCGTGGGGTCCGGGTCGAAGTCGAAGGGGTACTGGCCGAACTCGCCGAACGCGGGGTGGATGCTCACGGCGCCGGTCGCGCCGGGCACCACGGTGTCGATGCGCACGGAGAACGCGAACGTGCGCTGCGTGTCCTCCAGCACCCAGTACCGCAAGTCGCAGTCGTAGCGCGGGGCGCCCGTCCGCTGCGGGTAGTAGCCGCCGCTGAGGGTGTGCGGGTAGCAGCCGGACGGCACGCCGGTGACCGTGGTGCCCTCGGGCACGATCAGCCGGACCTCGGCGACCGGGTCGCCGGAGCCGAGGTTGCCGAACCAGGCCGGGCCGTTGTTCTTGAACGTGAGCTCGGCCGTGGCCGTCTCGCCCGCCGCGCCGGAGACGGCGTCACCGGTCACGGAGAAGTCCGCGGTGTTCTCCGCGCCGATCTGGAGGACCGTGTAGTCGTTCTGGTAGTCGATGTCCTGGGCTCCGTCGCCCGGCTCGACGTCGATGTCGAGCCGCTCGTTCAGCGCGTGCGGGGCGAGCCGCACCGTCAGCGGCTCGGGCAGCTCGAAGGAGTCGCCAGGCGCCAGCACCTGGTCGAACGCGCAGATCGCCTTGTTCGACGGTGCGTAGTCGTCGCCGTCCGTCGTGGTGTAGGTGCAGGCGTCGTACCGGGTCAGATCCGTCAGGCCGTACGAGGCGTACAGCTTGACGGTGAACCCGTTCGCGCTCTCGTTGCCGTTGTTGGTGACCTTGAACGGGATCGTCCGCTCGTCGCCGGGCCGACCGTCCTCGATGTCCGCGACGGGGGCGATGACGAGGTCGGGCCCGGAGCCGACGGTGAGCGTGGTCTCGAAGCTCTCGTGCGGAGCGGTCAGCGTGCCTTCGGGCCCGCCGGTGGCCGTCGCCTCGTAGGTGATCCTGCCCTGCGTGCCGACGGGGGCGCCGTCGGCCGCGCGCACCGTGAGGAACACCTGGTCTTCGTAGTCGGCCCCGATCGCGGGCACCACGGGGATGTCGCACACCGCGCTCGTGCCGCTCGGCACGCAGTTGTCGGGCCAGGTCACCTCGGCGACCCCGGCGACGTCGGAGACGTCGACGGTGAGCCTGCCGTCGGTCACCGTGAAGTTCTCGTTGTCGTGGTAGATGCCGATGCCGAGGGTGCGGGACTGCGGCTCACCGCCGTCGGTGCCGACCGGCAGCGTCTGCTCGTACGGCGGGTTGATCCACAACTGGTCGGTCTGCGGCGGGTCGTCGTCGGCGTACGCGGGCGCGGCGAGGCCGGCGGTCAGCAGACCGGCCGCCACCGCCGCGGCGGCGCCGGATCTGAGACGTAACGGGCGTTTGGCAGAGAACAGTCTCATTGCTACCCCCCAAGGGTGTGGTGACATGACTCACGCGCCGGCGGCCCCGGCGCACCGGAGGGATCATCACACGGCGGGGGATCCCGCCGCGCCCCGGTTTTCCGCCTCCCGTGCTGCCGGCCCGCTCCCGCCACGCCCCCGTCCGCTGTGGCTAGGCCGTTTCGGTGGCGTCCGTAAGTCGGACAAAGAAATGCGACACACCCTGTCGGGTTTTTGGTCGAGCATCGTGTCACCGGTCGGCGTCGATGGTGGACGCGGACCAGACCGTACCGACAGAGAAGGACCTTCATGGGATCGCTGCCCGACACATCGACACCCGACCTCCGCGGAAAGATCGCGCTGGTCGCAGGGGCCACGCGGGGTGCCGGGCGCGGCATCGCCGTCCAGCTGGGCGCGGCGGGTGCGACGGTCTACGTCACTGGCCGCACGACTCCCGAACGACGCTCGGAGTACGACCGGCCCGAGACCATCGCGGAGACCGCGGAACGCGTCACCGCCGCGGGCGGAACCGGCATCGCGGTGCCGACCGACCACCTGGTGCCCGAGCAGGTACGTGCGCTGGCCGAGCGCGTCGACGCCGAACAGGGGCGGCTCGACGTGCTGGTCAACAATGTCTGGGGCGGCGAGCGGCTGTTCGAGTTCGAGAAGCCCGTGTGGGAGCACGACCTCGACAACGGACTGCGACTGCTCCGGCTGGGCGTGGAGACCCACGCGATCAGCAGCCACTTCCTGCTTCCGCTGCTGGTGCGGCGCCCGGGCGGCCTCGTGGTCGAGATGACCGACGGCACGGCCGCGTACAACGCGGAGAACTATCGCAACTCGTACTTCTACGACCTGGTCAAGAACAGCGTGCTGCGCATGGCGTTCGTACTCGCACACGAGCTGAGGCCGCACGGCGGAACGGCGGTGGCGCTCAGCCCGGGCTGGCTGCGTTCGGAGATGATGCTCGACACGTTCGGCGTCACCGAGGAGAACTGGCGTGACGCGCTGACGACGGTGCCGCACTTCTGCATCTCGGAGAGCCCGGCGTACGTCGGACGCGCGGTCGCGGCACTGGCCGGCGACGCCGGTGTCGCCCGCTGGAACGGCCAGTCCCTGTCCAGCGGGCAGCTCGCACGGGAATACGGCTTCACCGATCTCGACGGCTCGCGCCCGGACTCCTGGCGCTACCTGGTCGAGGTCGTCGACGCCGGCAAGCCGGCCGACCCGACCGGGTACCGGTGACCTCACCTGCCGGTGTGCGGGGATGCCGCGGGTAGTTCCACGGTGATACGGAGCCCGCCGGCGGGGCGCGGGGTGACGGTGAGGGTGCCGTCGTGTGCCCGGGTGATGGACCTGACGATGGCCAGGCCGAGGCCGACGCCCGCGTGGTCGGTGTGAATGCGCTCGGTGCCGCGCTGGAAGGGTTCGGTGAGTGTCGAGGCCAGCTCAGGGGTGATCGGTTCGCCGGTGTTCTCGACGCTGAGCACCGCGGCCTTGGGGCGGACGGCGGTATGGACCCACACGGTGCCCTGTTCGGGCAGGTTGTGGACGATCGCGTTGTGCACGAGGTTCGTGGTCAGTTGCAGCAGGAGCGCCGGCGATCCGCTCGCGGGGGTGATGTCGCCGCTGGTCTCGATGCTCACGCCGTGCTTCTCCGCGAGGGGCAGGAGTGTTTCGGTGGCCTCTTCCGCCATGAGGGACAGGTCGACGGGTTCTCGGGTGAAGGACCGCTGGTCGGCGCGGCCGAGCAGGAGCAGTGCCTCGGTGAGGTCGATCGCTCGGGTGTTGACGGTGTGCAGGCGGTCGATGACCTCGCCGGTGTCGTGGTGCGGGTCGGCGCGGGCCAGATCGATGAGTGTCTTCGAGACGGCCAGCGGGGTGCGCAGCTCGTGCGAGGCGTTGGCCGCGAATCTCCGCTGTTCGGCGACGTGTGCTTCGAGCCGTGCGAGCATCGTGTCGAAGGCGTCGGCGAGTTCGCGGAACTCGTCCTTGCGGCCCGGCAGCCGGATGCGGTGGGAGAGCGATCCGTTCGTGGCCGCGCGGGTGGCGTCCGTGATGCGGGTCAGCGGGGCGAGCATGCGGCCGGCGAGGACCCACCCTCCCAGGAGGCCGAACACCAGCAGGAACGCCAGCACCGCGGCCGCCCTCGGAGCGAAAACCCCCAGGAGGGCGGACCGGACGGGAAAGACACCGTTCTCGGGTCTGTCATCGGGGTTGATGAGCATCGCACGGTCGGGAACGTACCGCAGGAGGAACACCCACACGGCCGCGAGCAGCAGGACGCCGGCCAGCATGAGGAATCCGGCGTAGCTGAGGGTGAGCCGGAGGCGGACGCTCAACCCGGGCGCTCTATCCACACGCGTCTCCCTCGTGCCCGGCCGCCGGCGGCGTGTCGATGCGGTAGCCGACACCCGGCACGGTGGCGATGATCCAGGGCTCGCCGAGCCGCTTGCGCAGTGCCGAGACGGTGATGCGCACGGCGTTGGTGAACGGGTCGGCGTTCTCGTCCCACGCGCGTTCCAGGAGTTCCTCGGCGCTGACGACACCGCCTTCGGCGGCGACGAGGACTTCCAGCACGGCGAACTGCTTCCTGGTCAGTGCGACGTAGCGGCCGTCCCGGTAGACCTCCCGGCGGAACGGGTCGAGGCGCAGGCCCGCGATCTCTCGCACGGGGGGCCTGTTGTGGGCGCGTCTGCGGTCGAGTGCCCTGAGCCTGAGCGCGAGTTCCTGGAGTTCGAAGGGTTTCGTGAGGTAGTCGTCGGCGCCGAGTTCGAACCCGGACACCTTGTCGTCGAGACGGTCGGCCGCGGTGAGCATGAGGATCGGCATGCCGCTGCCGGTGGCCACGATGCGTTCGGCGATCTCGTCACCGGACGGCCCGGGGATGTCGCGGTCGAGGACGGCGATGTCGTAGGTGTTGATGCCGAGCAGTTCCAGAGCGGTGTCACCGTCACCCGCGATGTCGGCCGCGATCGCCTCAAGGCGCAGGCCGTCGCGGATGGCCTCCGCCAGATACGGCTCGTCCTCGACGATCAGCACACGCATGCCGTCAAGGCTACGAGCCGGCGCATATCGCCGGCGTATCGAAAACCGCATACGCGCTGGTAACACGGCGCCGCATCGACTGGCGGCATGAAGAGAACACCACCATCGGCACCGACAAGGAGTCGCCGGTCCGTGCGGCTCATGGTGGTCGGCCCGCCAGAACCGAGGGCCGAGCGGTGACTGGCAGCGAACGAGGACAGACGATGACACGGGTGGACACGGCGGACACCGGGCAGGAAGGCGCCGGCCGCCGCGACACCGGCTTCGCCACCGGGCGCGCGCACATCCGCCGGGCACTCCGCTTCGCCACCGGGCCGGGGCCCTGGAAGCGCGGCCTTGTTCTCGCGGCGCTGGCGCTGCTGCTGGGCCTGCTCATGCTGCTGCATACGCAGATCACGGACCGCTGGGGCCTCGGCAGCCTGGTGGAGACCTTCCTGCCGTGGTTCGGCCTGTTCGTTCCGGTGTTGCTGGCCGGCGCGCTCTGGCGCCGCTCCGCCTCCGCGGTGGCCGCGCTGCTGCTGCCGGTCACGGTGTGGCTGAGCCTCTTCGGCGGGCTGCTCGGCGACAAGTCGCACTCGGGCAGCGACCTCACCGTGGCCAGCCACAACGTCGACGCCGACAACCCGGACCCGGCCGGCACCGCCCGTGACCTGGCCGTCTCCAAGGCGGACGTGCTGGCGCTCGAGGAGATCACCGCGCAGGCCAGGCCGGTGTACGAGAAGGGTCTGGCGAAGGCGTACCCGTATCACACGGTGCAGGGCACGGTCGGCCTGTGGAGCAAGCTGCCGCTGTCGGACACCCGGCCGGTCGACATCAAGATGGACTACGGGCCGCTGGCGGACACCAAGCCGGTCGACGTCAAGCTGTCCTACGCCCGGGCGCTGCGCACCACGGTGGTCACCGATCAGGGTCCGCTGGCGGTGTATGTGGCCCACCTGGGGTCCGTCCGGGTGTTTCCCCGGAACGGCTTCTGGACGGACAGCCGGGACCGCGGCGCGAAGGCGCTCGCCGAGGCCGTCGCCGCCGAGCCGATGGAGCGGGTGGTGCTGCTCGGCGACCTGAACGGCACCACGGACGACCGCGCGTTCGCCGGCATCACCTCGCGGCTGCGCTCGGTCCAGGACGCGGCCGGGGACGGCTTCGGCTTCAGCTGGCCGGCGAAGTTCCCGGTGGCACGGATCGACCAGATCCTGGTCCGCGGGGTGCAGCCGCGGAGTTCATGGGTGCTGCCGGCCACCGGCAGCGACCATCTGCCGGTGGCGGCCGGAATCAGCTGGTGAACAGCGGGCGAAGCCGCCGGATCCGTCCCGCGCCGCCCACAGGACCCGCCGGCGCCGACCACGGCACGCCCCGGCACCATCGGCCGGGACGCGCGGCCGGACGGGATCGCCGACGTCACCGATTCGAACGCGCCGAAAACCGCATACGTGCCGGCAACAACCTGTCACCTTGACCGGAGGCATGGCCTGCAGCGAACCAGCCCGAACAGCAGCCCGGAGCATCCGGCACCCGGCGCACATCAGCGCGCCGTGCGAGAACGCCGGCGTGCCCCATCTTCGTGAAGCTGGCCCGCTCGGGGTCGTCCTTCGGCGTCAGCAAGGTGTCCCGGAAAGACTCTCGGGGCGCTGGGCTAGTCGTTGTTCGTCGGGGTCAGCCTGGTGGCCGGGGGGTTGAGGGGGTGGGGGTTGCCTGTGGGGGGCAGGGTGAACAGGGGGATGCCCAGGGTGTCGGCGCGGTCGCGGGCGTCGGCGGCGTACCCGGCCAGGGAGAAGTGGACGCACGCCGCTGACTCCGCCATGGCGGTCAGCCACAGGCACTCCACGGCGCGCAGGGAGACCGGTCCGGCCGCCGGGTCGACCTGGGCCAGCAGGCCGCGTGCGGTGAGCCGGACGCCCGACGGCGGTCGCTGGTCGGCGCGCCGGATGTCCTGGTAGCCCAGCCAGCGCAGATAGAGCACGGCGTTGGTGACCGCGTCGCGCGCGGTGCGGATGGTCATGGGCCGGAAGTCGGCCCGGGGCCCGGGACCGGACGCCGTACCGCCCGCCGCCGGGATCCGCAGCACCGTCCCGCACGGGCACCCCAGTTCCGGTTGCGGCCACTGGTTGCCGCGCCCGCAGGCCGGGCAGCGCACGGTGATCCAGTCGTCGTCCCAGGCCCGGTGCGCGATCACCGTCGGTGTGCCGTCCGGATCCAGTGCGGGCGCGACCGGGGCGCCGCACGCGCAGGGGTAGGGCGGGGCGACATAGACGTGCTCGCGCCGGCAGGCCGGGCAGCGCACCGGCAGGCTCTCGGGCATGGCCCTCTCCCACCTTCTCAAAGGCGTCGTGTCGAGGCAGCGGTCCCATCCTGCTCCCGCCGGGCCCGCGTTGTCCGTCGCTTGACGACCTTTGACCCCCCGCCTACATTGATTTCAGATCGTAGAAACTGTTTTCCGCAGTACGGAATATGCTGAATGCGCGGAGTGTGTAGGCAGTGCTCGCCGCGGGGCGCGACGGGAGTACGCACCGACAGCCGAAGCAGGAGTACTCGATGGCTCGTATGACCGCTGCCCGCGCGGCAGTTGAGATCCTCAAACGCGAGGGCGTCACCGACGCCTTCGGCGTGCCGGGCGCCGCGATCAACCCCTTCTACGCGGCCCTGAAGTCCGCGGGCGGCATCACCCACACCCTCGCCCGCCATGTCGAGGGCGCCTCGCACATGGCCGAGGGATACACCCGCGCCAACGCCGGCAACATCGGTGTCTGCGTGGGCACGTCCGGCCCGGCCGGCACCGACATGATCACCGGCCTGTACTCGGCCATCGGCGACTCGGTGCCGATCCTGTGCATCACCGGCCAGGCCCCGACCGCGGTGATCCACAAGGAGGACTTCCAGGCCGTCGACATCGCCTCGATCGCCCGCCCGGTCACCAAGATGGCCGTCACGGTGCTGGAGGCAGCCCAGGTCCCGGGCGTCTTCCAGCAGGCGTTCCACCTGATGCGTTCCGGCCGTCCCGGCCCGGTCCTGATCGATCTGCCCGTGGACGTCCAGCTCGCCGAGATCGAGTTCGACCCCGAGACGTACGAGCCGCTGCCGGTCTACAAACCGGCCGCGACCCGCGCCCAGATCGAGAAGGCCCTCGCGCTGCTGAACGAGTCCGCGCGGCCGCTGATCGTCGCCGGCGGCGGTGTCATCACCGCGGACGCCTGCGAACTCCTCGTCGAATTCGCCGAGTTGACCGGCATCCCGGTGGTGCCCACGCTCATGGGCTGGGGCGTCATCCCCGACGACCACGAGCTGAACGCCGGCATGGTCGGACTGCAGACCTCGCACCGCTACGGCAACGCGACCTTCCTGGAGTCGGACTTCGTCCTCGGCATCGGCAACCGGTGGGCCAACCGCCACACCGGAAGGCTGGACGTCTACACGGTCGGACGGAGGTTCGTGCACGTCGACATCGAGCCCACCCAGCTCGGCCGGATCTTCGCGCCGGACTACGGCATCGCCTCCGACGCGAAGGCGGCCCTCACGCTGTTCGTGGAGGCCGCCGGGGAGTTGAAGGCGGCCGGCCGGCTGCCCGACCGCTCCGACTGGGCCGCCGCCGCGCAGGAGAGGCGGGCCGGGCTCCAGCGCCGTACGCACTTCGACGACATCCCGATCAAACCCCAGCGGGTCTACGAGGAGATGAACAGGGCCTTCGGGCCGGAGACCCGGTACGTCTCCACGATCGGCCTCTCGCAGATCGCCGGCGCCCAGATGCTGCACGTCTTCCGGCCGCGGCACTGGATCAACTGCGGTCAGGCGGGCCCGCTGGGCTGGACGGTGCCGGCGGCGCTCGGCGTCGCCCAGGCCGACCCGGAGGCGTCCGTCGTCGCGCTCTCCGGGGACTACGACTTCCAGTTCATGATCGAGGAACTGGCCGTCGGCGCCCAGCACAAGATCCCGTACGTCCATGTCCTGGTGAACAACTCCTACCTGGGCCTGATCCGCCAGGCGCAGCGCGCGTTCGACATCGACTTCGAGGTCAGGCTGGAGTTCGAGAACATCAACTCGCCGGAGCTGGGCGTGTACGGCGTCGACCACGTCAAGGTCGCCGAGGGCCTGGGGTGCAAGGCGATCCGGGTCACCGACCCGAACGAGCTGGGTGCGGCGTTCGAGCTGGCCAAGAAGCTCGCCGCCGAGCACCGGGTGCCGGTGGTGGTCGAGGCGATCCTGGAGCGTGTCACCGACATCTCGATGTCGGTGACCAACGACATCGGGGACGTGGTCGAGTTCGAGGAGACGGCTACCGAGCCCTGGCATGCGCCGACATCGATCCCTCCGCTTGGCGCTGCGCGGCGTTAGCGGGGGTGGCTACTCGGGCGCTGTGGTGGGGGGCGGTGGCCTGGTGCGGGTGTGTTGTGGCTGGGCGCGCAGTTCCCCGCGCCCCTTTGGGGCGCGGTTCCTGTGGTGGGTGTCTGGTGGAGGTGGCTATTCGTCGTTGTGGTTGAGGCGGTGGCCGGGTGTGGGTGTGTTGTGGCTGGGCGCGCAGTTCCCCGGGCCCCTTTGGGGCTGGGGTCATGCTGAGCCGCAGCTGAAGCCTCCTCCGCCGCTGCCCCAGGACTGGCGTAGCTCGCGTTCCGTGGTGCCGCCGCGGCCGACGAGGCCCGCCTCCCGGGCGAATCGGGGCGCCAGCTTGGTCAGGGCCGCGTCGCCGTGCACCGCGACCAGCAGCAGCTTGTCCTCGGCCGACAGGCCCGACCTGCGGGTCGGCAGCGGGTGCCGGGCGCGCAGTTCCTTCAGCAGGCGGCGCCCGGCACGGGTGCGGCCGGGCGGGAAGGCCCGCAGGAGACCGGCGGCGGTGAGGTCGCCGGCCAGCTCGGTCAGGGCCGTGCGCACCCCCTGCCGGTCCAGCAACTGCCGCATGCCCGCGGGCCGGTACAGCGCGGCGTGCACCGCTTTGGTGAGCGGCGCCCGGATCCGGCCGTCGGCCGGCCCCGACGCCTGCATCGTGCCGGCGCGGCCCGCGCCGACCGCGCCCCGCAGATGCAGATCGAGCACGGCCACCGTCACGGCGGCTCGGCGCCCGCCGCGTATCCGTGCGATCTCGTGCGGCTCCAGCGTCGTCGTGGAGTTGATGTCCATCGCGCACCCCCCGTGCGGGCGGGCCCGCCGCCCCCGTGCCGGCGGGCCCCGCGTGTCTGGAAGGTGCCCGCCGGCGGGGGTGGTCGAAGCATCGTGGGGCGCTGTTCAGAGGTTGATTTGAGGTTGGCGTAGCCCGGTTACGCCGGGATCGGTACGTGCCGCCGGGCTACGGTTCCGGCTCCGACAGTCCCGGCCAGTCCTCCGGTCCGCCGCCCAGCCACTCGACGAGATCGCTGTCCTCGACCTCGATCCGGTCCAGGTCGGCCATGCGCAGGATCTCGATCACGTCGTCCAGGTGCGAGGCGACGCCCAGCGTCACCTCGTCCTCGGTGACCCGCCGCGAGCCGTCCAGCGCCGGAGGGTGCACCACGATGTGCGGATGCTCGGTCGGTGGTTGCGTCATGACTTCAGCCTCCTGCGCACCGACGCGACCCGCACCCCGAGCCCATGACGTGGGTTCCGGGCGGCGTCGACGCCTGGGCGCGACGGGACAGATGTCGGCGGCGGCGCCGCCCGGAGGCCGGGGGCCGGCTCAGAGCCGGGCGCCCGACAGGCGCTCCACGCCCCGCAGCAGGGCCGAGTGGTCCAGGCCGCCGTCGCCCTGGGCGCGCAGGCCGGCGACGAGTTGGGCGACCACGGCGCCGACCGGCAGAACCGCGCCGACGGCCCGGGCCGCGTCCGTGACGATGCCCATGTCCTTGTGGTGCAGATCGATACGGAAGCCCGGCTTGAAGTCGCGGTTCAAGAACGCGTCCCTCTTGCGCGCCAGCACGGTGGAGCCCGCGAGCCCGCCGCCCAGCACCTCAAGCGCCGCCCCGAGGTCCACGCCCGACTTCTCCAGGAACACGACGGCCTCGGCGCACGCCTCGATGTTCACGGCGACGATCAGCTGATTGGCGGCCTTCACGGTCTGGCCCGAGCCGTGCGGGCCGCACCGCACGACGGTCCGGCCCAGCGCCTCGAAGACCGGCTTCGCGGCCTCGAAGTCCGCCTGCTCGCCGCCGACCATGATGGACAGCACGGCCTCGACCGCGCCGGCCTCCCCGCCGGAGACCGGGGCGTCCAGGACGCGGATGCCCTTCTCCCGCGCCGCCTTCGCCAGGTCGATCGAGGTCTGCGGGGTGATGGAGGACATGTCGATCAGCAGCGTGCCCGGCCGCGCGTTCTCCAGGATGCCGTCCGGGCCGTAGGCGACCGCCTCGACCTGTGGGGAGGCGGGCACCATCGTGATGACCACGTCCGCGTCCCGCACCGCCTCCGCGACCGAGCGGGCCGCGGTGCCGCCGGCGGCGGCGAGCCGGTCCAGCTTCTCCGGCTCCAGCGTGTAGCCGGTGACCCGGTACCCCGCCTTGATCAGGTTCTCGGACATGGGCGACCCCATGATGCCGAGGCCGATCCAGGCAACCGCCGGACGGGCGGAGGCCGCACGGGTGGACTCTGCGCGGGCGGCGGGGTCGGAATCCGCAAGGGTGCTCATGGCGAGGGGGCCTCTCTGCCGGAGGTGCGGTGTCGGGGGTTCAACGCGCTGCGCGCGGGAGCCAGTCGAACGCCTCGGCGCTCGGGCGGTCGCCCGGCGTGTACTCCAGGCCGACCCGGCCCTCGTAACCGGCCTTCCCCAGCCGGTCGAGAAGGTCCGCCAGGGGGAGCGAGCCGGTGCCCGGGGCGCCGCGGCCCGGGTTGTCGGCGATCTGCACATGACCGGTCCGCGTCGCGTAGCGCTCGATGACGGCGGGCAGGTCCTCACCGTTCATGGACAGGTGGTACAGATCCATGAGGAACCGGGCGTTGCCGAGGCCCGTCGCCTCGTTGACCCGGTCGACGACCTCGACCGCGGCCGGCGCCGACACCAGCGGATACCGCGGCGACTCGGTCCGGCTCAGCGCCTCGATCAGCAGGATCGCGCCGATCCGGTCGGCCGCGCGGGCCGCGAGCGCCAGGTTCTCCAGGGCCAGCGCGTCCTGCTCGGCCGGGTCCACGCCCGCGATCCGGTTGCCGTACAGGGCGTTGAGCGCCGTACAGCCGAGGGACGCGGCGAAGCCGGCGGCCACGCCGATGTTGGCGCGGAACCTGTCGGACTCCTCGCCGGGGACGGACAGCGCACCGCGGTCGGGGCCGGGGAGCCGGCCGGCGTAGAAGTTCAGGCCGGTGAGCCGGACACCCGCGTCCTCGATCGCCCCGCGCAGGCCGTCGAGCGCGGCGGGCCCGGGGGTGGCGGAGTCGGCCCATGGCCACCACAGCTCGACCTCGGA
Source organism: Streptomyces sp. NPDC102462 (assembly GCF_044765425.1). Classification (NCBI taxonomy): domain Bacteria; kingdom Bacillati; phylum Actinomycetota; class Actinomycetes; order Kitasatosporales; family Streptomycetaceae; genus Streptomyces; species Streptomyces sp. NPDC102462. The sequence goes on from NZ_JBIWKB010000031.1 coordinate 48,302, forward strand.
GAAGCCGGCCGCGGCGGCGGCTGCGGGACGCGCCAGGAGCGGGAGGTCCGTGAAGAGGATCGACAGGTTGACGGTGAAGCGCTGGTCTGCGAATCCCATCGGGGCCGCGCCCCCTTCCCTTGATTTCGCAATGTGGAAGTTAGTTTCTGTTTAATGGAAGGCTGCTACCCGTGGCGGGTGCTTGTCAAGGCTGGGGGTCGGTCGGCGACGCCCCAGGAAGGCCCGACCGTGATCGTGTGACGAGGGCCTGTGCAGCGCCGCTGATCGCCGCGGGGGAGTCGGTTAAGGTCGTGTCGGAGCGGCCGGGGTGCACCGGCGCCGCGATGACTCTGAACGTGTACAGCCATCTGCCCTGGGAGGAACGGGCCAGGGCGGCGGAGCCATGCCATGGGGGCACAGTGCGATTGCGAGTGGAGTTCACGACGGAACCCTTCGACCTCGACGAGGCTCCGGCGCACGCGGTGGTGGCCCGCGAGGTCATCGAGGCGGCCGAGCTGGACGCGGTGGACGTCGGCCCGTTCGGCAACACCGCGGAGGGCGCGGCCGACGCCGTGCTCGGTGCCGTGGACGCCCTGCTGCGCAAGTCGCTCGACGCCGGTGCCACGCGGATCTCGCTCCAGGTGAACGTGGTGAGGGAGGGCGGCAATTGACCGGGGACGACCCGTTCGTCGCGGCCGTGAAGCCGCTGGTCGACGCCATGGGCGGGCAGCTGGTGCCGCCGGACCTGGCCGGTCCCGACGATGTCGTGCTCACCTGGCAGGGCGTGGACGTGGTGGCCGTACGCCTGCCGCAGCTCGCCGACTCCCTGGAGCGCATCCTCGCCGCCATGGAACGCAAGCAGGGCAGGCCGCTGGCCGACCTGGACCGCAAGGCCAAACAGGAGGTCGTACGGGTGCTGGAGGCGCGCGGCGCCTTCTCGGTGCGGCACGGCGTGGAGACCGTCGCCGGCGCCCTGGGCGTGAGCCGTTTCACCGTCTACAACTACCTCAACCGCGAGAAAGAGACCTGATCGGGTCCTTGATCCAGGCCGCCGCCACACCCGAGCGACGGGCGGGTGTGCCCCGTAAGGGGCGCGGGGAACTGCGCGAGAAACCACGACGCTCCCGCACTTGAGCGACGGCGGGTGCGCCCTGTAAGGGGCGCGGGGAACTGCGCGAGAAACCACGACGCTCCCGCACTTGAGCGACGGCGGGTGCGCCCTGTAAGGGGCGCGGGGAACTGCGCGAGAA
>NZ_JBIWKB010000031.1:49626-49769 GCF_044765425.1 Streptomyces sp. NPDC102462
ATAAACCACGACGCTCCCGCACTTGAGCGACGGGCAGGTGTGCCCCGTAAGGGGCGCGGGGAACTGCGCGAGAAACCACGACGCTCCCGCACTTGAGCGACGGGCAGGTGTGCCCCGTAAGGGGCGCGGGGAACTGCGCGAGA
>NZ_JBIWKB010000031.1:49866-110752 GCF_044765425.1 Streptomyces sp. NPDC102462
AGAAACCACGATGCTCCCGCACTTGAGCGACGGGCAGGTGTGCCCCGTAAGGGGCGCGGGGAACTGCGCGAGAAACCACGACGCTCCCGCACTTGAGCGACGGGCAGGTGTGCCCCGTAAGGGGCGCGGGGAACTGCGCGAGAAACCACGACGCACCCGCACTTGAGCGACGGCCGAGGCTCCCCGCAGGGGCCCGCACCCGAACGACGGCCAAGCCCCCCGCAGGGGACCCGCGTCCGAAAGCCGACCCCCGGGGCCAACCCGGCGGAGCCTCCGTCACCCGGAATTTTCAACAAAGTGTTGACGCGGTGATATGCAGGGCGTTAGCTGGCCGCAGCCCGATCCGCACGAAGGCCGCCCGCGGCCACGGAGGCTCCCGTGACCTCGACCGACACGCCCCCGGGGCTGGCCCGGTTCAACACCCTGGAGGAGCACAGGGCCCGCGCCGCCCTGCACGAGGCGTGCGCCTGCGCGGCATGGGTCCGACGGTTGCTCGCCCACCGGCCCTACGCCACCGTCGACGACCTCTGCGCCGCCAGCGACGCCGCCATGGCCGCGCTGACCGCCGAGGACCTGGCGGAGGCGATGGCCGGGCACCCGCCGATCGGCCGCCCCACACCGGGCGACGCGACCTCCGCCCGGGAGCAGCGCGGCATGGCGGACGCCGCCGATGACCTGAGGGCCGAGATGCTGGCCCTGAACCTGGCCTACCAGGACCGGTTCGGCCATGTGTTCCTCATCTGCGCCACGGGGAAGACGGCGGAACAGATGAGGGACGCGGTCAAGGAGCGGATCGGTAACACGCCCGAGCGGGAGCGTGAGATCGTCCGCGCCGAACTGGGAAGGATCAACCGCATCCGACTGGCCCGACTCGTCGAAGAGGACGCCTGAGCATGACCACGAGCACCGCCGCCGCACCGCCGGGTCCGGTGTCCACGCACATCCTGGACACCAGCATCGGCCGCCCCGCCGAGGGCGTCGCCGTCCGGCTCGCCGCCCGCGCCGGACGCCACGCCGACTGGCGGCCGCTCGGCGGCTCCGTGACCGACGCGGACGGCCGGTGCCGGGACCTGCCGGCGCTGCCGGAGGCGACCACACATGTACGGCTCGACTTCGAGGTCGAGGCGTACTTCAAAAACAGCGCGAACAGCGCGAACAGCGCGAACAGCGCGAACGGCGCGGACGAGCAAGCCGACGCGCGGCAGGACGCCCCCGCGCATCGCGGCGGCGGAGCCGGTGTGTTCTTCCCGGAGGTGGCGATCACCTTCGCCGTGCACCCCGGGGAGCACTACCACGTACCGCTGCTGCTCACCCCGTTCGGCTACTCCGTCTACCGAGGGAGCTAGCACAGTGCCCATCCTTGGACAGAACCAGTACGGCAAGGCCGAGAACCGGGTCGTACGCGTCACGCGGGACGGTACGACCCACCACATCAAGGACCTCAATGTGTCGGTGTCGCTGAGCGGCGACATGCGCGAGGTCCACTACTCAGGCTCCAACGCCAACGTCCTGCCGACCGACACCACCAAGAACACGGTGTACGCGTTCGCCAAGGAGTACGGCATCGACTCCGCCGAGCAGTTCGGCATCCGCCTCGCACGGCACTTCGTGACCTCGCAGGAGCCGATCCACCGGGCCCGCGTCCGCATCGAGGAGTACGCCTGGGAGCGCATCGAGCACTCCGGAGAGGGCGCGCACTCGTTCGTCCGCACCGGCCAGGAGACCCGGCTGGCCCAGATCACCTACGACGGCTCCTCCTGGGAGGTCGTCTCCGGTCTGCAGGACCTGACGGTGATGAACACGACCGACTCCGAGTTCCGCGGCTACGTCAAGGACAAGTACACGACGCTCCCGGAGGCGTACGACCGCGTCCTGGCCACCCAGGTCCGCGGACGCTGGCGGTTCAACTGGAGCCGCGACGACCAGGAGACGCCCGACTGGGAGACCTCCTACCGGGAGACGAGGAGACACCTGCTCCAGGCATTCGCCGAGACCTACTCCCGCTCCCTGCAGCAGACGCTGTACCAGATGGGCGCCCGCGTCATCGACCAGCGCGGCGAGATCGACGAGGTCCGCTTCTCGCTCCCCAACCAGCACCACTTCCTGGTCGACCTGGAGCCGTTCGGGCTGAAGAACGACACCGCCGACGGAGCGGTCTACCTCGCCGCCGACCGCCCCTACGGCCTGATCGAGGCCACCGTGCTGCGGGACGGGTGCGAGGCGCGGATCCCGGTGGACCTCACCAACCTGTGACGCAAGCGAGAGGACGAAGCATGGCATCCGGGCGCATCGTCATCGAGAACGCCGCGATCGCGACCGTCGACGCGCACGACACCGAGTACGCGGACGGGCATGTGATCGTCGCCGGCCACCGCATCGAGGCGGTCGGCGCGGGCCGGGCCCCCGAGGGCCTGCCGGACGTGGTGCGCCGCATCGACGCCGGCGGCCACCTCGTGACCCCGGGCCTGGTCAACACCCACCACCACTTCTACCAGTGGATCACCCGCGGCCTGGCCACGGACCACAACCTGTTCGACTGGCTGGTCGCGCTGTACCCGACCTGGGCGCGCATCGACGAGCCGATGGTGTACGCGGCGGCCCAGGGCTCGCTGGCGATGATGGCCCGCGGTGGCGTGACCACCGCGGCGGACCACCACTACGTCTACCCGCGGGGCTGTGGCGACCTGTCCGGGGCGATCATCCGCGCCGCCCGCGAGACGGGTGTCCGGTTCACCCTCGCCCGCGGTTCGATGGACCGCGGCCACAAGGACGGCGGGCTGCCGCCGGACTTCGCCGTCGAGAGCCTGGAGGACGCCCTCGCCGCGACCGAGGAGACCGTCCGCCTGCACCACGACGCCTCCTTCGACGCCATGACACAGGTCGCCGTCGCGCCCTGCTCGCCCTTCTCCGTCTCCACCGAACTCCTCAAGCAGGGCGCCGAACTGGCCCGCCGGCTCGGCGTACGGCTGCACACCCACGGCTCGGAGACCGTCGAGGAGGAGAAGTTCTGCCACGAACAGTTCGGCATGGGCCCGACCGACTACCTGGAGTCCACGGGCTGGCTCGGCGACGACGTGTGGATGGCGCACTGCGTCCACATGAACGACTCCGACATCGCCGCCTTCGCCCGCACACGGACCGGCGTCGCGCACTGCCCCTCCTCCAACGCCCGCCTCGCCGCCGGCATCGCCCGCGTCCCCGACCTGCTCGCCGCCGGCGTCCCGGTCGGCCTCGGCGTCGACGGTACGGCCTCCAACGAGTCCGGCGAACTCCACACCGAACTGCGCAACGCCCTGCTGATCAACCGCCTCGGCGCCCATCGTGAGGCCGCGCTGAACGCCCGCCAGGCGCTGCGGCTCGGTACGTACGGCGGCGCTCAGGTGCTGGGCCGCGCCGACCAGATCGGCTCGCTGGAGCCGGGCAAGCTGGCCGACCTGGTGCTGTGGAGGATGGACACCCTCGCGCACGCCTCCATCGCCGACCCGGTGACCGCTCTCGTCTTCGGCGCGGCGGCCCCGGTCACCGCCTCCTTCGTGAACGGCCGGCAGATCGTGCGGGACGGGCGGCTGCTGCACGTCGACGAGGACGCCGTCGCCCGGTCCACCCGGGCCGAGGCCCAACGCCTGGCACGGCTCACCACCGAGCGCTGACCGGCGGCGCCGCCGCTCACAGCGAGGTCTGCTGAACCTTGGTCACCGGGAGACCCACTTCAGGGCGGACGCCGGCCCGTCGCCGTCAAGGAACGCGAACGCGACCCGGTGGACGACCGGGGCCCGGGTGGTGTCGCGGATCGTGTACTCGGCCGAGAACACGAGACGGCCGTGCCGCCGTTCGCGGCCCCGGCTCGATGTCGCCGGTGTGGCGCCAGGGCCGCCGTGTGCGGCGCCCCTCACCGGCTGCGGGGCCGCAGCACCGCCCCGGCCAGCACCAGGGCCGCCACCGCGATCCCGGCCGCCACCTTGAACGCCAGTCGGTAGCCGTCGGCGGTGGCCGGAAGAAGGGCGGTGCCCCGGGCGAGGACGGTGTCCGTGCGGGTCGCGGCCAGTGTGGTCAGGGCGGCCAGGCCCAGTGAACCGCCCACCACCTGCGTGGTGTTGAACAGCCCCGAGGCCAGCCCCGCGTCCTCGGCGCGGGCCCCCGACATCGCGAGCCCGGTCAGCGCGGGCATCGCCGCCGCGAAACCCGCGGCCAGCAGGAGCAGCGGCGGCAGCACATCGGTGGCGTAACGGCCGTCGACGGGCGCCCGGCTCAGCAGGGCCATCCCCGCGATGATCAGCACGAGACCGCCCAGCAGCACCCGGTACGGCCCGAACCGGCCGATGGTGCGGGCCGACAGGCCCAGCATCAGCAGCCCGATCGCGACCGGCGCCGGCAGGAAGGCGAAACCGGTCGCCAACTCGCCGAAGCCCAGGACGCGTTGCACATAAAGCGCGCCGATGAACTGGAACCCGTACATCGTCGCGATCATCAGCACCTGGACCGCGTTCGCGCCGGTCAGCACCCGGGAGCGGAACAGCCGCAGCCGCAGCAGCGGGCGCGCGGCCCGCGCCTGGCGCAGTACGAACGCGCCGAACAGCACGAGGGCGAGCGCGGCGAGCGACAGCGTGCCCGTCAGGCCGCGGTCCCCGGCGCCGACGATGACGTACACCGTCAGCATCAGGGCGCCGGTCACCAGCGCCGCCCCCGGATAGTCGGCGCCCCGCCCGGCTCCCAGGCCGCGCTCGGGCGTGAGGATCCGGACGGCCGCCAGCCATGCGGTGACACCGATCGGCAGATTGATCAGGAAGATCCAGTGCCAGCCCAGGGCCTCGGTGAGCGCCCCGCCGAGGAAGGTGCCGAGCGCCCCGCCCGCGGCCCCGACGGCGCTGAACACCGCGATGGCGCGGGCCTGTTCCGTCGGCTCCGGGAAGAGCGCGACCAGCATGCCGAGCACCACGGCGGACGCCATCGCACCGCCCACACCCTGTGCCGCCCGGGCGGCGATGAGCAGGCCCGGTCCGGTGGCGACCCCGGCCAGCAGCGAGGCCGCGGTGAACACGGCGAGCCCCGCCGTGAACATCCGCTTGCGGCCCGCCAGATCGCCGAGCCGGCCGACCAGCAGGAGCAGCCCGCCGAAGGGGATCAGATAGGCGTTGACGACCCAGGCGAGCCCGGGGCCGCTGAAGCCGAGGTCGCTCTGGATGGCGGGCATCGCCACCGTGACGATGTTTCCGTCCAGGATCGTCATGAGCGTGCCCGCGCAGAGCACGACGAGGGACGCCCAGCGGGAGTACGTCCGGGACGGGGTCACCCGTGCCGGTGGCTCGGTCGTGGTCGGCATGGGCTGATGGCCTCCGCATTCTCCGGGGGGATACCCACGGGGGCCGAACGGCGCCCGCGGGTACTGTTCGTGCTCTTGGTGCACGACTTGTAACGGGGACCATCGTGAGTGACCATGGAGGTCGGCAGAAGGAGGCAGTTCGATGTCCCAGAGGAACACCGGTGTAACGGTCCAGGCAGTCAACGCGCACGCCTGCCCGGTCCGCGAAGTTCTTGACAGGGTCGCCGGGAAATGGAGCGTGCAGATCCTCGTCGCGGCGGCGCACGGGCCCATCCGGTTCACCGAACTGGAACGCTCCGTCGAGGGCATCAGCCGCCGCATGCTCACCCTGACCCTGCGCAACCTGGAGCGCGACGGCCTGGTCACCCGGACCGTGCATCCGACGGTGCCGCCGAAGGTGGAGTACCGACTGACGCCGGTGGCCCACGAGTTGCACGAGACGCTGCAACAGCTGACGGACTGGGCCGAGCGCCACCGCGGCCATATCGCGCAGGCGCGGGCGGCCTACGACGCCGAGCACCGACCGGAACTGCTCGACGCGTAGGCCGCGCGCGGGCTCGCCGCGCGGCGGGGGTCCGCCGCGTGGCGGGGGTCCGCCGCGTGGCGGGGGTCCGCCGCGTGGCGGGGGTCCGCCGCGTGGCGGGGGTCCGCTACAGCCCGAGCGGGCCGAGGTCCGTCGCCAGTTCCTTGAAGACCTCCCGTGGATCGGCGACCAGCTTCCGCAGTTTCAGGTCGAGGATCCCGCCGACCGCGCTGATCTCGGCGGCCACGGTGCCGTCGGTCTTGCGTATCGTCTGCAGGATCCGGAACGTCTTGCCGGCGCCCCACTCGAACGCGCAGGTCACCTCGACCTCGTCACCGGCCAGCAGCTCACGCAGATAGCGGATCCTGGTCTCCAGCGCGACCGGGCCCACGCCCTGTCCGACGAGCCGGGTCTGGCTGACCCCGACCGCCTGGAGCAGCGACCAGCGGGCGTGCTCCGCGTAGTTGAGGTACACCGCCTGGTTGAGGTGTCCCTGGACATCCGTCTCGTATCCGCGGACGGTCACCCGGACGGAAAACGGCTCGCTCACGGTTGGCCTCTCTCGTGTAGGACGCCCTGATGTCCTTGATCCTGGCACGCCCGCCTCACACCCGGCGCGGGGAGGCCAGCACATAGCGCTCACGCGTCCGCGGCTGCGTGTACTCGCCGGCCTGCCAGCCCGCTTCCTCCAGCGTGGCCGCGTACGCCCTAAGCGCCCCGGCGTCCGGCGCGTACACCGCGACCGCCTCCGGCTGCGGGGTCGCACGCACCCGGTACCCGTCGGCGTCCGGCCCGGCCGGGCGGTGGCCTGCCGCCTCCAGGGCGAGGGCGGCGGCCCGCACCAGATGGGCGCGTTCCCAGCCGCAGGGCCGGTCGGCGGCCCCGTCCGGGTTGGTCATCCGGCGCAGTTCGAGCAGGCCCTGCCAGGCGCTGTGCACCTCGCGCGCCCGCGCGGGCCCTGACGGGACGCCGGCCTCTTCCGCGCCGCCGACCCGGGCCGCGAAGACCCCGCCGTCCGCGGCGGGCGCGCCGGCCGGTGCGGCGGGCCCGGCGGGGGCGGATGCCGCTGTGGCCGGGCCCGCGGCCGGCGCGGCCGTCTCCCGCAGGCGGTGTCCCGGCGGGGTGAGGAAGTGGTCGTGCGGCGGACGCGGATGCCTGAAGGCGAGCCCGCGCCGCACCAGCGCTTCGAGCTGCGCCTCCGTGCCCCGCAGCCGCCCGGTGACCGGGTCGGCGGCGTCGATCACGCGCCGCTGCGCGGCGGTCGGCGGTCGGGTCACGCTCTGCTCCTCCCCGGTGGTCGTCCGCTGCCGGGATCCGGCGGCCGGCTCCTTCGCACCCTACGACCTGGGTACGACAGCGGGTGCGCCGCGGGTGCCGGGGCCCGTGCCGGTCGGTGTCACGGATCCGGCCGCAGGTTCCAGCCCGCGACGACCGGGCGGTCGTGTTCGGTGCCCAGCTGGCACAGCGTTCCGGTGGCGAGGAGGAACAGGGCCCCGTGGGTGGCCGGAAGGCCGAGCCGACGGGCGGTGAGGACCCGCAGGAAATGCCCATGCGCGACCAGAAGCACGCCCTCGGTGCCGGCGAGCGCGGCGCCCACCTTGGCCAGGACCCGGTCGGCCCGCGCGCCGACCTGCCGCGGGCTCTCCCCGGGGTGCTCCGGCGGGCCCGGCGCCACCCCGTCCGTGAACAGGAACCAGCCGGGCCGGGTGCGGTGGATGTCCGCGGTGGTGACCCCCTCGTAGCCCCCGTAGTCCCATTCGCGCAGGTCGGCGTCGACGCGGGCGTCGCCCACACCGATCAGCCGGGCGGTCTCCCGGGCCCGTCCCAAGGGGCTGACGAAGGCCGCGCCGATGCGCTGCGAGCGCACCAGCGGGACCAGCCGGCGCGCCTCGTCCCGGCCGTGCTCGGTCAGCGGCACGTCCGTCCAGCCGGTGTGCCGTCCGGACCGCGACCACTCGGTCTCACCGTGCCGGACGAGAAAGAGGTCGCCCACCTGCCCACCCTTCCCGCGCGTCTTCTCGCACCGTGGCACGGCAGGCCGGTGGCCGCAGGCGGGACTGGGCCGGACGGACCCCGGGCGGCACCCGGGCCGCGGGCGGTCACTGCCGGTAGCCGCCGAGGAACCGTCCGATCCGCCCGATCGCCGCCTCCAGGTCGTCCGCTTGCGGCAGGGTGAGGATCCGGAAGTGGTCCGGGGCCCGCCAGTTGAACCCGGTGCCCTGGACGACCTGGATCTTCTCGCGGAGCAGCAGGTCGAGGACGAACTTCTCGTCGTCGTGGATCCGGTGCACCTTGGGGTCGAGGCGCGGGAAGGCGTACAGCGCACCCTTGGGCTTCACACAGGACACGCCCGGGATCTCGTTGAGCCGTTCCCAGGCCACGTCCCGCTGCTCCCGCAGCCTGCCGCCGGGCGCCGTCAGTTCGCGGATGGACTGGCGGCCGCCGAGGGCCGCCTGAATCGCGTACTGGGCGGGCGCGTTGGCGCACAGCCGCATGGAGGCCAGCATCGTCAGGCCCTCCAGATAGTCCTTCGCGTGCTGCTTCGGGCCGGTGACCACCAGCCAGCCCGAGCGGAAGCCGGCCACCCGGTACGTCTTGGACAGCCCGCAGAAGGTGAGGACGACCAGGTCGGGGGCGAGCGCGGCGGTGGAGTGGTGGACGGCGTCGTCGTAGAGGATCTGGTCGTAGATCTCGTCGGCGAAGACCATCAGGCCGTGGCGGCGGGCGAGGTCGAGGATGCCCTCAAGGATCTCCTTGGGGTAGACGGCCCCGGTCGGGTTGTTGGGGTTGATGACGACCACGGCCTTGGTGCGGTCCGTGATCTTGGCGGCCATGTCGGCCAGGTCCGGGTACCACTCCGCCTGCTCGTCGCACAGGTAGTGGACTGCCTTGCCCCCCGCCAGGGTGGTCACCGCCGTCCACAGCGGGAAGTCCGGTGCCGGTACCAGGATCTCGTCGCCGTCCTCCACCAGCGCCTGGACGGCCATCGACACCAGTTCGGAGACGCCGTTGCCGAGGAAGACGTCGTCGACGCCGACCGCGAGGCCCAGGTTCTGGTAGCGCTGGGCGACCGCTCGGCGGGCGGAGAGGATGCCGCGCGAGTCCGTGTAGCCGTGCGCCTGCGGCAGCATCCGGATCATGTCCTGAAGGATCTCCTCCGGTGCCTCGAAGCCGAACAGCGCGGGGTTGCCGGTGTTCAGGCGCAGCACGCTGTGACCCGCCTCCTCCAGCGCGTTGGCGTGCTCGATCACCGGGCCGCGGATCTCGTAGCAGACCTCGCTGAGCTTGTTCGACTGCCGGAACTCCATGCGCCGCTTCCCCTCAGGTAACTGGTGTTGCTTGGTTTTACCAAGTGAGAGCTTGGAAAGTCCAACAACATGTCTAGACTGCGTCGCATGTCACCTCGCCGAAGCTACGACCAGTACTGTTCCGCCGCCCGCGCGCTCGACCTCGTCGGCGACCGCTGGACCCTGCTGATCGTCCGGGAGCTGCTGGCCGGCCCGCGCCGCTACACGGACCTGCACGCCGACCTGCCGGGGGTGAGCACGGACGTACTCGCCTCACGGCTGAAGGACATGGAGCGGGACGGGCTCACCACCCGCCGCAGGCTGCCCCCGCCCGGCGCCGCCTACGTCTACGAACTGACCGTGCGTGGACGGCAGTTGCTGCCCGTGCTGCACGCGCTCGGCACCTGGGGGCGGACGGAGCTGGCCGAGCGCAGGCCCACGGACGCGGTGCGCGCGCACTGGTTCGCGCTGCCGCTGCTGCGGGCGCTGGACGGCGAGGGACTGGTCGAAGTCCACCTGGAAGAAGGGGACTTCCATCTGTACGCCGGCCGCGAGGAAGGGCCGGTGTACGGCGAAGGGCGGGCCCCCGCTGAGCCCGACGCACGGCTCGCGATGGACACCGGGACATGCACGGACATCGCCCGCGGCACGCTCACCCTGCGCGACGCGGTACGGGCCGGACGCGTCGCCGTCACCGGGGACGGCACGCTCGCCAAGGCGCTACGGGAGCCGTAGAGACACGGAAGGCCCGCCGTGGCGGCGGGCCTTCGCGGGGGTCAGGCGCCCGGGGGTATCCGGGACGGCCGGCCTGTGCCACGGGTCAGCGCGTACCCGCCGATGCCGGCCAGCGCGGCCAGCACGCCGCCCACCCCGGTCCACACCCAGCGGTCCGACCACCAGCCGGACGACCAGCCGCCGTCGGGCTCGATGCTGGACAGCACCGCCGACTTCACCGATCCGTCCTCGTCCGCACCGGCGGCGTCCGACGTCACCGAGACGCCGGGCACCAGCGGCTGCGCCAGCGAGCCGTCCACCGCGGCCGAACCGCCGATCTCCTTGGATCCGACGCGGACTTCGGCGCTCACCGGCAGGCCCAGATCGGCCGGGGCGGCGTTCACCACCGTCAGCCGGATGTAGTAGGTGCCCGGCAGCGGGTCGTTCGCCCACGGCTCCGACCAGGCCCGTACCGTGCGCAGCACGCACGCCGTCTCGACGGTGGCGGCGCCCTCGGCCGCGGTGCGGGTCTGGGCGCCGTACTGGCAGGACTGGCGGCGGCGCAGACCGTCGTACACGTCCAGCTGCCACGTCTGGGCGCCGTGCGTGTCGGGCAGCTTGACCGTGGCCCTGACGTCGGGGCGCTGCCCGGCGTCCGCCGGGAACGACCAGTACAGATAGTCGCCCGTGGAAGCGCTCGCGGTGGCCCGCTGGCCCTGTTCGATCTCGGTCGCCGTACGGAACGACGTCCCCGCCCGGGTGGGCGCGCCGCCGTCGTCCGAGGCGCCCGGCGACGGGGAGGAGTCGGCAGCCGTGGGACCCGCGGCCAGCCCGAGCGCCAGCAGGGCGCCGCTCAATACCTTGGTGATCCGCATCAGTTGGTCCTCCAGACCGCGACCCGCCAGCGCGACAGCCAGCCCCACAGCACACCGGCGACAAAGCCGGTCAGCACCAGCGCGCCGAGCAGCCACCAGCCGCGGCCGAGACCGAAGGCGGCCACATCGCTCGCCCTGCTCGGGCCGTCCACGACGTCGACGGTCAGCTCCAGCGGCAGCCCCGGCGTCGTCTTCACCCCGGCGGCCACCGAGAAGGAGTTGGTGACCTGGAGGCACACCGTCTCCGCGGTGGCGGTGTCGTCGTCGCTCTCCGGCTTCGGATAGCGCAGGCCCGTCGAGAGGACGTCCGTACGGCCGTTGCCCGCGGCCTCGCCGCGCACGATCTCCCGGCCGTGCACCGTGACGGCCCGCAGCAGCACCCCGTGGTCGGGGTTGACGGCCCGGTCCGCGGCCACGCTCACCGAGGCGCGCAGCTCCTGGCCGGGGTTGACGTCCACCTTGTACCAGCGCTGCTGCCCGAACTCCTCGCGGTCCGTGTACAGCCCGGCCTTCAGCGCGGGCGCCTTCGCGCACTCGGCGGCCCCCTCGGCCGCCACCGGAGTCACCACCGGTTCCGCGGCGCGGTCCACCAACTCGCCGACGCGGTCGCTGAGTTCTTCCTTGTGCTGCACGGAGGTGTAGGTGCCGCCGGTGGCGTCCGCGATGCAGATGAGCTGGTCGCGGGTCTTGGCGTCGGGCACAAGACCGAGGGTGTCGATGGTCAGCCCGATGCCCTTGGCGGCTATCTCGCGGGCCACCTCGCACGGGTCGAGCGGCGGGCAGGTGTCCTCGCCGTCGGTGATCAGCACGATACGGCGGGTCCCCTCGCCGCCGTCGAGGTCGCCGGCCGCCTGCCGCAGCGCGGGCCCGATCGGCGTCCAGCCGGTCGGCACGAGCGTCGCCACCGCCGTCTTGGCCTCGGTCCGGTCCAGCGGGCCCACCGGGTAGAGCTGTTCGGTGTCCTGGCAGCCCTGCTTGCGGTCGTCGCCCGGGTAGTTGGCGCCCAGGGTGCGGATGCCGAGCCGCACCTCCTCGGGTGTCGCGTCGAGCACCTCGTTGAACGCCTGCTTCGCCGCGGCCATCCGCGACCCGCCGTCGATGTCCCGCGTACGCATGGAACCGCTGACGTCCAGCACGAGTTCCACCTTCGGAGCGGCCTGGTCCGTCTCGTCGGCGACCGCTCCGGCTGGGAACGCGATCCCGGCCGTCAGGGCGGCGAGCAGGGCGCAGACTCCCGCCGCCAGCCGTTGTGTTCTGATCATCGGCGGATCCTATTGATCAGAGGTGTCCTGTTCCAAAACGAGCGGGTTGGGCAGCGCGGCCCACTGGTCACCGGGGGTTCGCGGGGACAGCCGCATCAGGGTCAGCGCCTTGGCCGGCAGCGGCCCCTCGCGCAGCGCGGCCAGATCGGCGGTGCGCGGTACGTCCGGCAGGGCCGCGGCCAGTGCGGCCCGCAGCGCAGGACCCGAACCCGCAACCCCGGCCAGTGCACCCGCCACCAGCGAGCCGAACAGCTTGCGGCGCAGGGCCGGCACATCGTCCGTGACCAGACGGCCCGTCAGCTCCGGTGGGGTGATGCCGTGCCGGGCCAGCCGGGCGGGGCTGATCCGGATGTCGGCGAGGTCGCGGTAGACCAGACGCAGCGGATCGCCCGCCCCGGACAGCACCACCAGCAGATTCTGACCGTGCGCCTCCAGGGCCACGCCCCACTCCAGCAGCCGCAGCCCGACGGTGAGCGTCAGCCGGGCCAGCGCCGCCAGCCGGGCGGGGCTGTCCGGCAGACCGGTGCCGGCCAGCGCCGCCACCGGGAGCACATACTCTCCCGGCCCCGCGAACCGCTGCGGAGACTCGCGCAACACGGCCGCCAGATCGGGGGAGTTCGCGGTGGCCGCGCCCAGTGTGCGGGTGATGTGCAGCAACCCGTCCATGCGGTCCGACAGACTCTCCGCGAACGCCGACAGGGTCGCGGATGCGCCCACCGAGTACACCGAGATGTCCCGCACCGAGGATGTCAGCCGGGTGCTCAGGGCGGTCTTGACATGCGGGCCGCCGGGGACGGCCAGGGTGCGCAGGGACATCAGCGGATGAGCCGAAGGCCCGGGCTCACAAGGCGACTTGAGGACATGGGCGGCCTGCCACGGATGCACCGGGATCAGCAGCCGGCCCCCGTCCCGCAGCTCCGCGGGCCACGCACCCGTCAGCAGGCACTCCGAGGCCGCGACCGGCACCGTACCCAGCTGCACCACCGGCCGGTGCTCCGGCCCGTACGCGAACTGCTCCGCCACCGAGAAACCCGGCCGGGAACGGCAGTTGGGGTGGAACGGATGGCCGTCGACCACCCGCTGCTCCCACTCCCAGTCCCGCCGCGGCCACGCCCCCGGCGGCTCCGGGCTGCCCGCCCGTGACAGCGCCAACGAGGCGACACTGTGCGCCAGTTCTCCCGCGAAGCCCGCCGCGTTCGGCACCGCGAGAGCCGTCAGCAGCCGGGCGGGGTCGTCGTACGCCGCACCGTCCAGGAACACGGCGGTCACATATGGGTCGGTCGCGTACGGATCCGCGAGCGGCCCGCGCAGCGTGCGGCCGTCGGCGAGCCGCAGCGCGAGGCCGCCCGCCCCGGCCGTCCGGCGGGCGATCCACGGCAGCGGCTCATGGGCCAGCGCCCGCCACAGACGGGTCAGCACGGCCGCGCGGGCACCGGGCAGCTCGGCCGCGTACCGGGGCACGAGGCCGGGCCGCAGGCCGGCCAGCTCGGCGGCGACCTGGGCCTCGGCGGTGGGGGGACGGTGCACGGGCGGGCTCCTACGATCCAGGGTGGGTGGCAGCAATGCCGGGTTCCACAGACATACTGATCGCGATCGGACCGTGCGGCCGCACCGTGTGGGCCGTGCCACCCTGAGGACACACAACGACGAATGGACCGCGTGGACCTCATGCCCCCCAGCGACGACATCGGGGCGCGCGCCGACGCGTATGCCGCCGCGCCCCTGCTGAACTGCCTGCTCCGGGAGATCGCCGAGCCGCTGCCGGAATCCGGCGAGCCGCGCGCCCACCGGCTGCCCGGCAGCGGCCGGCTGCTGCGCGTGCGCGGCGGGCGGCGGCCCGCCGCACCCGAGGTCCACGCGGCCGGCGGCTGGCACCGCATCGGCCACACCGAGCTGGTCAAACTGGTCGCCGACGAGCTGCGCCGGCACACCGGGCTGTCCAACGACGACCTGCTCACGGAGATGATCGACAGCCGCGACGCGATCGCCGCGCTGCTCACCGCGCGCGCCGCGGCGACGCCGCCCGACGACCCCTACCGGCTCTCGGAGCAGTCCCTGGTCACCGGCCACCCCTACCATCCGGCGCCCAAGGCCCGCGGCGGCGGCCCGGTGCACCGCTGGCTGCCGTACGCCCCCGAGGCGTACGCACGCTTCCCGCTGGTGCTGCTCGGCGTGCGCGCGGACACGGTGGTCGAGGAGGGCGACACCACGGCGCTGGACGCCCTCGGCACCGCCCCGCCCGGCTACCGGCTGCTGCCCGCCCACCCCTGGCAGCTCGACCTGGTCGCCCGCACCCTCGCGCCCGCCTTCGCCGACGGGCGCCTGCTGCGGCTGGGCACGACCGCGTCGACCGCCTGGCCCACCGCGGCGATCCGCACCCTGTACGAGCCCGGGCACGATCTGTTTCTGAAGTTCAGCCTCGATGTGCGCATCACCAATGACATCCGCCGTCTGTGGCGTCATGACCTGCTGAAACTGCGCCGCACCGACGCCGCGGCGAGCCATGCCTTCGCCGCCTTCGACGGGCCCGCGGCCTGGCTCGCGGACCGCGGCTACCGCACCGCCGGCTTCGCCTTCGAGGAACTGGCCGTCCTCGTCCGCGACGGGCTGCGCGGCCATCTGCTGCCCGGCGCGACGCCGCTGCTCGCCGCCGGACTGGTGGAGGGCTTCACCGGTGACCCGCTGGCCACCGCCGCCGACCCGGCGGCCTGGTGGGCGGCGTATCTGCGCCAGGTCGTCCCGCCCGCCCTCGCCGCCTTCGCCGACCACGGCGTGGTGATCGAGGCGCATCTGCAGAACACGTTGGTCGCCGTGGACGGCGCCGGGACGCCGGTGCAGGCCCTGTTCCGGGACGCCGAGGGCGTCAAGCTGCTCCCGGACGTGTCCCGGGCGGCCGGCTGGGAACGGCTCGTGTACTGCCTGGTCGTCAACAACCTCATCGAGGTCGCCGCCGCCCTGGCCGAGCGCCACCCCGGATACGACCCCGGGCCGGCCGCCCGCCGGGAGCTGGCCCGGCACGACCTGCCCGAGGCCCGCGCACTGCTCGCCTCGCCCACCCTGCCCGGCAAGACGAACCTGCTGCTGCGCTGGACCCGAGCGGACGGCGCGGCCGCCCGCTACCTCCCCCTACCGAACCCCCTGACCCCCCACACCTGACCCCACACAGGCGGCCCGCCGCCCGCCACCGCGGCCGACCGGCGCGGGTGGGGAGCGGTCGCGTTCAGGGCGGGAGGCCGCTGTGCGGGGGCCGTGGCGTGCCTTCCGTCACGGTCCTGGTGCGCGCGGAGTGACGGCCCGCGGCCCGCGGGCGCGGTTCAGGGCCGGCCGGTCAGCGGACGTGGACGAAGACCGGGTTGGAGTAGAACCACAGGTCCTCCCACGGGCTTTCCAGGCCGTCGGCCCGCGGCTCGGCCTCGTCGGTGCTGGTGCCGCGCACGCGCGCGTACATGTCGCTCGCCACGCCCCGCAGGGTGTGCTTGATGACGTAGTCCTTGCCCTGCCTGCGCCAGTCCTTCGGGCCGAACCGCGCCACGACCTCGGTGGTCGGGTTGGTGTCGGTGTCGAGGGCGGCGGGCCCGGTGATCCGACCGGTGATCAGGTCGACGCGCCGGACCCGAGGACGGTCACCGTTGTGGTTCGGGCCCTCCAGCGGCCGGAACCTGATCTCGATCTCGACGTCGGTGCGGCTCTTGCGGCTGACCGTGACGGTCTCGCCCACCCCGGCGCCCCTGCCCTGGCTGCGGGCGGTCACGTCGAGGCTGGTGACCAGGTCGCCGGTGGTGACGAAGATCCGGCCGTTGCGCAGCGCGTCCATGATGTCGGCGTAGTCCTGCCGGGCCAGCACATATGTCTTGCTGTACTCGCCGGGCCAGAAGTCCGAGCCGCCGCGGGTCCAGTGGACGTGCGAGTCGGAGGTGGCGGTGATCCACCAGCGCCGTCCCTCACCGAGCAGCGCGTCCCACAGTCCGCCGACCCGCGCGGTCATCTGGTCGTAGCCGCCGTACGTCGGGTGGTTGCCGTAGCCGCCGCGTGCCTCGCCGTTGAGCGGGCCCGCCTGGTGGCCCGGCGCGCCCTCGAAGCCGACGTAGACGTCGGGGGCGGCGTTGTTGCCGTTGCGGAACTCGCGCGGGGTGTCCTGCCCCCACACGCCCAGGCCGGTCGCCGAGCGGCTGGCGTGGTGGGCGATGACGAGGGGCTTGTGCCGCAGGTCCTTGGCGTACTTGAGGAATTCGACCATCTTCGCCTCGGTGTCCCGGCCCGGGTCCTTGGGGAAGGCGTCGAGCTTGGCGAACCTGCTCTCCAGGTCGTGGAGCATCTTCGCCTCGTCGTCGTGGCGCGGGATCATCAGCGTGTGGTGGTCCAGCGCCGGCGCGTCGAACTCCATGCCCCAGAACTGCAGCACCTCCGGCACCAGCCGGCGGGAGCGCAGCAGGTCGGGGTACGCCTGCTCCAGGTTCACCTTGGAGTGGTTCGGGCCGCCGTGGTCCGTGCACATCGCCCAGGTCAGACCGAAGTTCTTCGCCATGATCGCGTTGGTGACGATCGGGTAGACCGCGTCGCCGCCCTTGATGAACTTCGGCGGGTTGACCGAGTCGTCCCAGCCGCCGCTGTACTCCGAGTGGACGTGGTGATCACCGGCCCGCCACACCCGGCCGCGCGAGTCGCCCCGCTTGCCGTCGTGCTCGCCGTCCTCGCGCGCCCAGGCCGCGCCACCGCCGACCACCGGGCCCGCCGCCGCCAGGGTCGCCCCGACACCCGCGTACTTGACCAACTGCCGCCGCGAGAACCGCGAACCGTCCTGCTCTTCACTTGCAGACAAAACCGGCACCTTTCAGTGAGCCAGCCTCCGTATGTGTCAACCACGAAGCCTCAAAGGTGTGACCAAAATCCGGGTGAACAAGACCGGCCGCGATCACGAAGAGCGGCCCCTGAGCGACTGAACACACGTCAGCCGTGGCCGGTTACGGGAACGCCCGGCACGCTCCGCGGGCGCATGCCCGGCGGAGTTCAGGGGAGCGGCCAGGTGCGCAGGGCGGCGTCGGCCATGTCCTGGAGTTCGTCGCGGCCCACACCGCTCGCGGCCTGCACGGCGATGCCGAATGCCAAGGTGGTGACGTAGCGGGCCAGCAGCCCCGCATCGGCCTTCGGAGGCAGGTCGCCGTCGTCCACGGCTCGCTGGAACCGCTCTCGCACACGGGAGCAGCCGTTGTTGCGCCAGGCGGCGAGAAGGTCCTGGACCTCACGCCCGGAGTCGCTGGTGGCCAGGGCGCCCTGGACGCCCAGGCATCCGTGGGGATGTGCCGGGCGGGTGGTGGTGCGGACGGTGCCGGTCAGGAGCGCGGTGGCGACGCCGAGGGCGGTGGGCTCTTCCAGCGCTCGGGCCAGGTAGGCGCTCGGGCCTTCGGTGTAGCGCTCCAGCGCCTTGCGGAACAGTTCCTCCTTGTTGCCGAACGCCGCGTACATGCTGGTGGTGGAGATGCCCATCGCGTCCGTCAGGCCGGCGAGGCTCGCCCCCTCGTAGCCGTGCTCCCAGAAGACCAGCATGGCGCGCTCAAGGGCTTCGTCGGCGTCGAATCCTCGCGGTCGGCCGATCGGGCCGCTTCTCTTCGTCTCCACTCCCGCACCCTACCTCTTCCGTAGTGGTCGATGCGGAAGTGCTACCGTGAGCGTTCTGCAGCGGTCGATGCAGAAGTCACCGAGCAGGTCATCCGCTCCGGCAGCCGACCGGCTGACCCGAGCCGCATGGCCGGGGAAGGAAACGCATGACCATCACGCTGATCACCGGGGCCAACAAGGGCATCGGTTTCGAAACGGCAAGACAGCTCCTGGAGTTGGGGCATGTCGTCTACATCGGCGCGCGCGACGTCGAGCGAGGTGAAAAGGCCGCGGCGGCACTTGGCGCACGCAGCGTGCAACTCGACGTGACCGACGACGCATCGGTGAGCAGCGCGCTGGCGGCGATCGACTCGGCCGAGGGCCGCCTCGACGTCCTGGTGAACAACGCGGGCATCCTCGGGAGCGAAGTCCTCGACGGTCCCACGGCCCTGCGCATGTTCGACACCAACGCGGTGGGAATGGTGCGGGTCACGGAGGCGGCACTTCCCCTGCTGCGCAGATCCTCGAACCCCACCGTGGTCACCGTTTCGAGCAGCCTCGGGTCGTTCTGGGCGGTGACCAACCCCGACCGGCCGGAGTTCAACCTGCCGCTCGCGCTCTACTCCGCGTCCAAGGCGGCGGCGACCATGCTGACCGTCCAGTACGCCAAGTCCCAGCCGGGCATCAAGTTCAACGCACTTGAGCCCGGCACCACCGCCACCGACCTGACCGCGGGCTTCGGCATCGGAAGGCCGGTGGAAGACAGCGCCAGGGTCGTCGTGCGTCTGGCCACCCTCGACGCGGACGGTCCGACGGGAACGTTCCAGGACGAAACCGGGGAACTGCCCTGGTAGGAGCGTAGGAGCGTAGGAGCGCAGGGGCCGACGAGCGGACGCGGCTGTCAGGAGACGTCCCGGCCGGCCAGGTCGATCACCAGGTGCCGGACGGCGTGCAGGGCCGGGTTGTCGTCGTTCGCCCGCCAGGCGGCGACGAGTTCGACCGGCTCACCCTCGACCCCGACCACCGGGCGGAGCACGATGCCGTCCAGCCCGAGCGCCTCGGCCGCCCGGGGGACCAGCGCGAGTCCCAGCCCGGCTCGCACCAGCGCCAGGATCGTGTGCACCTGGCTGAGGTGGTGCACGTACCTGGGCACGACCCCGGTACTGCGGAAGATGCTGACCAGCACCTCGTAGAAGTAGCGGGCTTCGGCCGGTGAGTACATGACGAACGGCTCGCCGTCGAGGTCGCGCACGTGCGGCACCCGGTCCGGCGCGGCCAGCGGGTGCCCGGCCGGGATCGCGGCCAGCAGGGCCTCCCGGTGCAGGAGGCGGTGCGCGAGCCCGGTGCCGGGGACCGGGGGACGGACGAGGCCCAGGTCCAGTTCCCCGGAGCGCAGGTTCTCCAGCTGTGTGCCGGACACCCGCTCACGCAGCACCAGATCGACGCCCGGCAGCCGGGAGTGGATGCCGCCGACGATGGCGTCGAGCACCGAGTGCGCGGACGACGCGGTGAAGCCCAGTGCCACTGTGCCGATCTCGCCTGCGGGCACGCGGCGTACCGACAGTGCCGCCTGCTCGGACAGCCCGAGAATGCGCCGGGCGTCGCTCAGGAACGCCTGTCCGGCCGCGGTGAGCCGCACGGACCGTCCGATCCGGTCGAACAGCTCGACGCCCAACTCGCGCTCCAACAGCTGGATTCGCCGGGACAGCGGGGGCTGGGTCATCGACAGCCGCTCCGCCGCGCGGCCGTAGTGCAGTGTCTCGGCGACGGCGACAAAGCTTTCCAGCTGATTCAGCGTAAACACCGATCCATTATAGGTATCGGTTGATGCCCAGGAAGTGTTGGACGTGCATCGTTTTCGTTCTTATGGTTCATCGCAATCGCTGTCTTGCATGTCCTCCG
Organism: Streptomyces sp. NPDC102462; assembly: GCF_044765425.1. Classification (NCBI taxonomy): domain Bacteria; kingdom Bacillati; phylum Actinomycetota; class Actinomycetes; order Kitasatosporales; family Streptomycetaceae; genus Streptomyces; species Streptomyces sp. NPDC102462. The sequence continues at coordinate 69,345 of NZ_JBIWKB010000031.1, forward strand.
GGAGGAAACGCCGATGCCCACCATTACCCCCACCGAGCTTGCCGAGCGCCTCGGCTCCGGGCTGCTGTCGTTTCCCGTCACCCACTTCACACCTGACCTTGCGTTCGACGAACCCGCCTATCGGGAGAACATCGTCCGCATGGGCCAGTACGAGATCGCCGGGCTGTTCGCCGCCGGCGGGACGGGAGAGTTCTTCTCCCTGACCCCCCAGGAAGTCGGCACCGTGCTCCGAGCCGCCGTCGACAGCGCGCCCGAGGGCACCCCGATCCTCGCCCCGGCCGGACATGGCACCGCGCAAGCGGTCGCCATGGCCCGCGATGCCGAGGCAGCCGGCGCCGACGGCCTGCTGCTGTTCCCGCCGTACCTCACCGAGGCCTCCGCGGAGGGTCTTACGGCTCATGTGCGCGCGGTGTGCGAATCCACTTCGCTGGGCGTGGTGCTTTACAGCCGCGCGAACGCCGTGTACACATCTGAAACAGTGGCCACGCTCGCCGACACCTGCCCGAACCTGATCGGAATCAAGGACGGTGTCGGTGACCTGGAGCGGATCACGCAGATCCACTCGCGTCTCGGTGACCGCCTGGTCTACGTCGGCGGGCTGCCGACGGCGGAGACGTTTGCGCTGCCGTACCTGGAGCTGGGCGCCACGACCTACAGTTCGGCGATCTTCAACTTCCTGCCCGAGTTCGCCCTGACCTTCTACAAGGCGGTGCGGGCACGGGACCGGAAGAAGGTGCGTCGACTGCTGGACGACGTCGTGCTGCCTTACACCGCGATTCGTGACCGTAAGGCGGGCTACGCGGTGAGCATCGTCAAGGCCGGCATGGATCTGACCGGACACCCCGCCGGTCCGGTGCGGCCGCCGCTGACGGACCTCGACGACTCCGAGCGTGAACTGCTGGCCGGTGTCATCCGAGCGTCACGCACTGCCATCGCCTGACGCCACCCATCTGATTGAAGTGCAAGGAGACACCCGTGTCTGCTCTTCCCCGGACCAGCCCCGCCGGCGTCATGGTCATCGGAGCCGAACCCGTCATCGGCACGGGTGAGGAGATCCGGTCCGTCGATCCCCGTACCGGCGCGGCTCTCGATCCCGGGTACCCCGCGGCGTCGGCCGCGCAGGTCGAGCGGGCCTGTGCGCTGGCGGAGCAGGCACATCCGGTGTTTCGGGAGACCACCGCCGAGCGGCGTGCCGAGTTCCTTGAGCGCATCGCGGATCTCCTCGACGAACGGCGGGATCCGCTGGTCGAGCGCGCCCACACCGAGACCGCGCTGCCTCGTCCGCGGCTTGCCGGGGAAGTCGGACGCACCAGCGGTCAGCTGCGGCTGTTCGCCGCGGAGCTGCGGGCCGGGACATGGCAGGGTGCCCGCATCGATCCGGCACGGCCCGGCCGCGAACCGCTCCCACGCGCCGACATACGCCAGCGCCGGATATCGCTCGGCCCGGTCGCGGTGTTCGGGGCGAGCAACTTTCCGCTGGCCTTCTCCACCGCCGGGGGCGACACCGCATCGGCGCTGGCCGCCGGCTGCCCGGTGGTCGTCAAGGCGCACCAGGCTCATCTGGGTACCGCGGAGCTGGTGGCGCGGGCGATCGCCGAAGCAGCGGCTGACACGGGTATGCCCGCGGGAGTGTTCTCCCAGCTCGTCGGCAGGGGAACCGAAACGGGCACCCTGCTCGTCAGCGATCCGAGGATCCGTGCCGTGGGTTTCACCGGGTCCCGCAGAGGTGGGCTGGCGATCGCGGCCACAGCCGCCGCTCGGCCGGTGCCGATCCCGGTGTACGCGGAGATGAGCAGCATCAACCCGGTGCTGCTGCTTCCCGCGGCGCTCGCATCCCGCGGCGCCGAACTGGGCGCCGCGTTCGCCGGATCACTGACGCTCGGCGCCGGTCAGTTCTGCACCAACCCTGGTGTGGTCCTTGCCATCGAGGGACCGGGCCTCGACGCGTTCATGAAGGCCGCGGCCGACGCCGTGGCCGCCGACGCCGGAGCCACCATGCTCAGCACGGGCATGGCCCACCACTACGCTGCCGCCGGTGACGCCCTTGCGGCCCGGGACGGCGTGGAGGAGTTCGCAGGCGGCAGCCGGCCCGACAGCGCGGCCCCCGGCCGCGCCCGGCTGCTGACCGTCGAGGGCGCCCGGTTCGCCGCCGATCCTCAGCTGCAGGCCGAAGTCTTCGGCGCGACATCGCTGCTCGTCCGATGCGCGGACACATCCGAGCTGATCGCCGCGGTGCGCACGCTGGAAGGTCAGCTCACCGCGACCGTGCACGCCGACGAGGCCGATCATCCACTCGCCGCGAAGCTGCTGCCGCTCTTGGAGGAGCGAGCCGGACGCGTCCTGTTCAACGGCTGGCCCACAGGCGTGGAAGTCGGCCACGCGATGGTGCACGGGGGCCCCTTCCCGGCCACAACAGACCCACGGAGCACATCCGTCGGGACGCTCGCGATCGAGCGCTTCCTGCGGCCCGTCGCTTACCAGGACGTGCCGAACGCGCTGCTGCCTGCCGAGGTTCGTGACGAAAACCCGCTCGGTGTGTGGCGTCGACTCGACGGTGAACCCGGCCAAGGCGCGCTCACCGTCCACAGCGCCGCTTGATCAGCCGGCCGGGCGGGGCGCTTGTCTCCCCCCGGCCAGGCCCAGCCCCCCACGACTGCCCAGTGGTACCCCTTCCAGTGTTGTGAGGACGCAATGACACCACGATGGCTCTCGCCGTCCCCTCTGTCGCGCCGGATACCGGCTGCGCCGCCGCTGCCTGCCACCGGCTCCTGGCGGCACCCGCACCCCCAGTCGGCTGCCCCCGCGCTGCCCCCGCACGACGCGCCATGTGAGGGGTTCCGCCATGGCCTCTCCTGAAGTCCGCGAAGTCGGTTCGGACGGCCCGCGTCAGTCCCTGTCCGAGCAGGCGCTCAGCGAACCGGCGGCACCCCGGCCGAAAAGGTTCAGCCGTGACTCGATCGCTGCCGGTGCGAAAGCAGCCGCGGGGATCATCGGGCTCTTCGTCGTGTGGCAACTGCTGGTGACCATCATCGCCCCGCCAGAATACCTGTTCGTCGGGCCGGTCGCGGCCTTCGCCGAACTGATCGACCGACCCGATTACTTCGCGAGTAACACCTATGTCACGTTGCAGGAAGCGCTCGCCGGGTTTGCGCTCGGCACCGCGCTCGGGGTGCTGTGCGGTGCGATGCTGCACTACTCGAAAACCGTGCGCAGTTTCCTCTACCCCGCGCTCATCGCGATCGACACCATCCCCAAGGTGGCGCTCGCACCGCTGTTCATCGTGTGGTTCGGGTTCGGCTTCGAGTCGAAGGCGTTCGTCGCGATGGCCATCGCGTTCTTCCCGCTGGTGATCAACACCTATGACGGCCTGAGTTCGGTACCCCACGAACTGCAGGAACTCGCACGGATCAACAAGGCATCGCCATGGAAGAAGATGACGAAGATCGACTTTATCTACGCGATCCCGTCGATCTTCTCCGGAGCGAAGATCTCCATCTCGCTCGCTGTCGGTGGGGCGGTCGTCGGTGAGTTCATCGCCGGCTCGAAGGGGCTCGGATATGTCATCCTCCTCGCCAACAGCCAGGTCGACCTCCCGTCGATGTTCGCGGCCTTCATCGTGCTCGCCGCCATTGCCCTGGCCTTGTTCTTCATCGTCGACTTCGCGGGACGAAAGCTGGTCCCGTGGAAGAGCCACACGAAGTGACCGGGGATCGGAGATTCGATGCGTAACTCGATTCGCCGGATCGCCGCGATCGGCGGCGCGGTGCTCCTCATGTCCGTCTCGGGCTGCGCGGGCAGCGGCGGGAAGAACTCGATGACCCTCATGCTCGACGTGGGGTACCTGCCGAAGCACGCGCCGTTCATATCGGCTGTCGAGCGGGGCTTCTTCAAGGCGGAAGGTATCGACCTCACGGTCATGCCGGGGTCCGGTTCGACCAACACGGTCACCTCCGTCGTCACCGGCAAGGTCGACGCCGGCTGGGCGGACTTCGGCGCCACGGTCACCGCCCAGGGCAGGGGAGTCAAGGTCAAGCAGGTCAACCTCCTGCAGGCCAGGTCCGCCTACGCGGTCGTCGCCCTCGCGGGCACCGGAATCAAGAGCTGGGACGACCTCAGGGGCAAGACGGTCGCCACCGAGGGCGGTGGCGCGATGACCGCGATGTGGCCGTTCGCGATGAGCAAGCTGGGCCTCAAGGAGGGCGACGTCAACGTCGTCTCCGCGTCGAGCGCGTCGAAGATCCCCGGACTGCTGGCCGGTCAGTGGGACGCCAACCTCGCCCTGTACGTCTCCGACCAGCCGGCCATCGACGCACTCGGCCGGAAGGCAGTCGTGCTGAAGTGGTCCGATCTCGGCATCAACCTGTACGGCAACGGGATCGTCGTCTCCGACGAGAAACTGAAAAAGGATCCCGAGCAGGTGCGCCGGTTCAACCGGGCGATGCAGAAGGGCTTCCTGTGGGCGTGCCAGCACCCGGACGACGCCGCGAAGGACTTCCAGAAACAGGTCTCGGGCTACGAGACCGGCACCATCACCCTCGCGATCCGCGCGCAGTGCGGTCTCAACTGGGGCACCGGCAAGTCGGCGAACCAGTTCGGCGTCATGGACGACGCCGGCGCCCAGAAATCGATCGACGTCGCCCGCCGGTTCCTCGGCCTGAACCCGGAGAGCAATCTCACGCCCAAGGACGTGTACAGCAACTCCTACCTTGAGCCGCTGCACGCCAACGAGACCATCCAGGCCCCGTGACGGCCGGACGGAGAGTCACATGAACAACGAGTACGCCATCTCGGTCAACAACGTGGGAAAGACCTACCGATCCCGGGACGGCCGAGACAACACGGTGCTCAAGGGGCTGGACTTCCATGTGAAGCCCGGACAGTTCGTCTCGATCGTCGGACAGTCGGGCAGCGGAAAGACCACGCTGCTCAAGACGATCTCCGGCCTGCAGGAGCCCACCGAGGGCGAAATCCTGGTCAAGGGGCGGCCGATCCGCGAAGGGATCGAGGACATCGCGATGGTGTTCCAGAGCCCCGTGCTCCTGCCGTGGCGCAACAACATCGACAACGTGCTCCTGCCCCTGGAGTTCCGCGGCGCCCGCACCGACGAAGCACGCCGCTACGCCCAGGAACTGCTGGAGATGGTGGGGCTCGGCAACAAGGCCAAGCACTACTCCTACGAGCTCAGCGGCGGGATGCAGCAACGGGTGGCCATCTGCCGCGCGCTGGTCTCCCACCCCGAACTGCTGCTAATGGACGAACCCTTCGGTGCGCTCGACGCCATGACCCGCGACTCGATGAACTTCGAGATCCAGCGCATCTGGCAGACCACGGGATGCAGCGTCCTGTTCGTGACCCACAGCATCTCCGAGGCGGTCTGGCTCGGCGACCGGGTGGTCGTCGTCGGCGACCGCCCCGGCCGGATCGTCGCCGACATCGCGATCGACTTCCCACGGCCCCGGGGCAAGGAGCACCGGTTCTCCGCGGCTTTCTCCGACTACACAACGGAAATCGAGTCCCACATCGGAGTCGTGACCGGAATCAGCTGACCACCGCCGGCCCGGACGCCGACACCGAAATCGACACCCTAGGAGCCCCCATGCTGAGCCTCACCGCAGATGCCGCGCAGGTCGAAGAAACCTACGGACTCAACGCACGCAAGAGCTTCCTGTTCTCCGCGATCCGCCTCGACTCCCACCCGTTCGTCGCGCCGTTGATCGCACGGACCGACAAGGGACAGTACCTGCTCGTTCGCCAACAGGAGCAGGGCAACGTCCTCTCCGCCGGGGTCCCGAAGGACCGGATCAGGTTCTACGCCCCCTGGGTCACGATCGACCCCCGGGTCGTCGCCGACACGCCCGCCTCGGAGTCTCTGACGAGCCTGGTGCAGGAACTCGCCGACGGCGCTGCGGTGAACCTCGCCGCCGACGTCGTCTACAGCCACTACCGCACGCTGTCCGGCTCCGTCGAACTCGTCGTCGAGGACCAGGCCCCCACCCCCGTCACCGCGTACGAACTCGACACCGAGGAGGTCGTGGCGAGGTTCGCGGCGTGGCGCGCGACGGGCGTCGACACCGCGCGACGGCTCATCGAGGATGTCGAACACCTCTCCGGCCTGGCGGAGGAGTTCACCGCCGGCGAGGACAGCCGGTTCTCGGGACTGAAAGCGCTCGTCGAGGACCGCTCCCTCGACGCGCTGCTCCTCGCGGCACCGCCCAACTTCACCGAGGCGACCGGGTTCGCGCAGCCGGACGGCGCGGTCGGCCTGTGGCTGGCCGGTTCGGACAAGCTGATGGTGCTGGCGCCCGACGAGACACCCGAGGTCTCCGGGGCGGCCGTCGGCCGGTTCCCGTCCATCGGCGCCGCCGTCCGAGCACTGGCCGGCGGCGTACGGACCGGGGTCGAGGACGAATGGATCAGCGTCGGACTGGCCCGCGAGCTGGAGCGCGAGGGAGCGGAACTGGTTCCGGTCTCGACCGACCTCGGCCACTGGCGCGACATCCGCGACCACGAGGACCTCCCCTTCCAGGTCGTCGCCGCCCGGGCGAGCGTGTTCGCCATCGAGGAGGCGCTGGCCTGGGCGGAGGAGGGCCTGGACGCCGGCCGCTCGTTCACCGAGCTGGACATCAACGAGGTGTACCTCAAGAAGATCGCCGAGTTCCGCACGGTGAACGAGATCCCCTTCGGCATCGAGCCCTACTTCACCAACCTCCACTCGTCGAACCGGATGCTCTTCCCCGGCCCGCCGGTCGACTACCCGATCAACGACGAGACGACGTGCATCCAGCTCGACGCCGGAGTGCGCATCGTGTTCGACGGGGTCAACGTCGCCACCTCCGACATGGCCCGCTCGCTGCCCCGCACCGCGGCCGCGAAGGAGGCGTACGGCTTCTTCTTCGACGTGGTGCGTGAGGGCATCATCGGACAGCTCAAGCCCGGCGTGGTGTGCGAGGACGTGCACGAGGGAACCCTGCGCTACCTGGCACCGCACCTGGACCGGATGGTGCAGATCGGGATGCTCGGGACGGACGTCGACTTCAACACGGAGTACCGCAAGCGCAACGTCGGCCACCTCATGGGCAAGCAGGAGTCGTTCGCCAACGAACTCCGGCCCGGCTACAAGCACGTACTCAAGGTCGGTTCGTACGGGGCCGCCGAGATCCCCTGGCGCTACGAGAACGCGGCGATCGGCACGGAGGACCTGTGGTACATCGGGCGCGACCGCACCTACATCCTGAGCCAGCGATGACGGCTGAACTGCCCACGCCCAAGAGCCACATCGTGAACCGGGATGCGACATGACTGACGTGAAGGACCGCCTCAGGGCGCTCTCCATCGAACTGCCGGTGCTCGGGGCGCCTCGCTACGCGTATGAGGCGACCACTCGATGGGGCGATCTGCTGTACGTGTCCGGCCAGATCTCACGGACCGCCTCCGGCGAGATACTGCGGGGCTGCCTGGGAGACAACGCCACCCTGGCCGACGGAGTGACCGCTGCGAGAACCGCTGCGCTCAACCTCCTGGCGCGTGTGGATGACGCAGTCGGCCTCGACAACGTGCGCATACTGAAGCTCAACGCCTGGGCCGCGAGTTCACCGACCTTCGTGGACCAGCCGTCGGTGATCGACGGGGCGTCGCAACTGCTGCTCGACGTCCTGGGGGACGCGGGTCGGCACGCTCGAACCGCCTTGCCGGCCCATGTGCTGCCCCAAGGCGCGCTGGTGGAACTCGACGCCACGATCGCCATCCGCGGCTAGAAACGTATGCATGGCGAGGCAGCTCCCCGGGGTGTTGCAGTACCCGGCGGCGCTGCCTCGGCATGCCTCCACTCCCGTCAGGGACGGGAAGGGCGAAAGGGCGTGTAGCCTGGGGAAAATGTTGCGTGAGGTCACTGCGACCCGCTATGTCGCGCCACTGCGCGAGGGCGGCTCCGTGCCCGGGATCGTCGAGGCCGACGACCTCGGGACGTACGTCGTGAAGTTCACCGGCTCGGCGCAGGGGCGCAAGGCGCTGGTCGCCGAGGTGATCGTGGGCGAGCTGGCCCGCGCCCTCGGACTGCGCTTCCCCGAACTGGTCCTGGTGCGCTTCGACCCCCGGATCGCCGCGCACGAGCCGCACCAGGAGGTGCGGGACCTCCACGGCGCCAGCGCCGGTGTCAACCTCGGCATGGACCTGCTGCCGGGCGCGCGGGACTTCACCCCCGAGGTGGCGCGGACCTTCCCCGTGGACCCCGTGGAGGCGGGCCGGGTCGTCTGGCTCGACGCGCTGACCGTCAACGTCGACCGCACGGTGCACAGCTCCAACCTGATGATCTGGCCGACCCTGGGCGTCGCGCCGCCCCGGCTGTGGCTGATCGACCACGGCGCGGCCCTCGTCTTCCACCACCGCTGGGACGGCGCGGACCCCGCGAAGGCGTACGACTTCCGGCACCACGCCCTCGGCCGCGTCCGCGTCCCGGGCCCCGCCGGGGCGGCGGGGACGTCCGCGGCGCCGGACGTCCGCGCGGCCGACGCCGAGCTGGCGCCCAGGGTGACGCGCGACCTGCTGCGCGAGGTCGCGGCGGCGGTACCTGACGCGTGGCTGGCCGGGGAGCCCGGCTTCGCGACGCCGGACGTGGTCCGGCAGGCGTACGTGGACTATCTGCACGCGCGCGTACGGGCGTCGTCGGCCTGGATCCCCACGGACTTCCCCACCGGGGAGGAACGCGCCGCCGAGGAGGCCCTGCGGGCGGCGCGCACCCAGGAAGGCCGCCCGCAGTGGCTGAAGCGGGTCCCCGACCTGCACGGCAGACCGGGGGCTGAACAGGATTGGTCGGTGCACCTGGGATGACCCAGCGCGTGGAGATCGAGTACTGCACCCGGTGCCGGTGGCTGCCGCGCGCGGCCTGGCTGGCGCAGGAACTGCTCACCACCTTCGAGGCCGAACTGACCGAACTGGCCCTGAAGCCGGGCACGGGCGGTGTCTTCGTCGTCCGGGTGAACGACGAGGTCGTGTGGGACCGGCGGGAGCAGGGCTTCCCCGAACCGACGGCCGTGAAGCGGGCCGTACGCGACCGAGTGGCCCCGGGCAAACCCCTGGGCCACTCGGACACCTGAGCGCCGGCATCCGCGCCCGGCTTGGGCTCGCCGTTCGTTCGTGACCGGCTTCGGGCCGCCGATCGTTCGTGGTGGCCGGCTTCGGCCCGCCGATGGTCCGTGGCGGGCTTCGGCCTTCGGTCGTTTGTGGCGGGCTTGGGGCCGCCGACGGCGCGTGGCTGGCTTGAGCCCCCGGTCGGTCGTGGTGGGCTTCGGCCTGCCGAATGGTTCGCGGCTGGCTTGCCTGCCGGTCGTCTGTGGCTGGCTTGGGCTTGCTGATGGGCCGTGATGGGCTTCGGGCCGCCGACAGTGTGCGGCCGGATCCGGCCTGCCGATCCTTCGTGGTGGGCTTCGGCCCGCTGACGGTTTCTGGCTGGCTTCGGCATCCCCCGGGGCGTTCGCGGCCGGCTTCGGCCCCTGGTTCTGGACCGGTCTCGGTCCGCCGTGCGGCGGCGGAGGCCGCGGACGAAGCGGGCCCCGAGGTCACCGCGGGCCGTGCCCACGGGCCCCTGGGCCCTGCTCAAGCGCTGCCGACGATGCCGACTCACCGGACCGGGCCCCGCACGTTCGTGGTCGGCCTCAGTCCTCCAGGCGTTCGTACGCGGGTAGCGTCAGGAAGTCCGCGTAGTCCTCGTCGAGGGCGACCTGGAGCAGCAGGTCGTGCGCCTGCTGCCAGTGTCCGGCGGCGAAGGCGTCGTCGCCGATCTCGGCGCGGATCTCCGCCAGTACCTCGGCGGCGACCTTGCGGACCAGTTCGGGCGTGGCCTTCTCGCCGTTCTCGAACTCGACGCCCGCGTTGACCCACTGCCAGATCTGGGAGCGGGAGATCTCGGCGGTGGCCGCGTCCTCCATGAGGTTGAAGATGGCGACCGCGCCCAGGCCCCGCAGCCACGCCTCGATGTAACGGATGCCGACCTGCACGGCGTTGACCAGGCCCGGGGAGGTCGGCCTGGCGTCGAGGGAGTCGACGGCGATCAGTTCGGCCGCCGTGACGTGGACGTCCTCGCGCAGCCGGTCCTTCTGGTTCGGCCGGTCGCCGAGCACCTTGTCGAACGACTCCCTCGCGATCGGGACCAGATCGGGATGGGCGACCCACGAGCCGTCGAAACCGTCGTTCGCCTCCCGGTCCTTGTCCGCCTTCACCTTCTCGAAGGCGACCTTGTTGACCGCCTCGTCGCGGCGCGACGGGATGAACGCGGCCATGCCGCCGATCGCGTGCGCGCCGCGCTTGTGGCAGGTGCGGACGAGGAGTTCGGTGTACGCGCGCATGAACGGGGCCGTCATGGTGACGGCGTTGCGGTCCGGCAGCACGAACCTCGGCCCGGCGTCCCGGAAGTTCTTCACGATCGAGAACAGATAGTCCCAGCGGCCCGCGTTCAACCCGGAGGCGTGGTCGCGGAGTTCGTAGAGGATCTCCTCCATCTCGTAGGCGGCCGTGATGGTCTCGATCAGGACGGTGGCGCGGACGGTGCCCTGCGGGATGCCGACGTGGTCCTGGGCGAAGACGAACACGTCGTTCCAGAGGCGGGCCTCCAGGTGCGACTCCGTCTTCGGGAGGTAGAAGTACGGGCCCTTGCCGAGGTCCAGCAGGCGCTGTGCGTTGTGGAAGAAGTACAGGCCGAAGTCGACCAGGGCGCCGGGCACCTGGGTGCCGTCCGCGTCGACCAGGTGGCGCTCGTTCAGGTGCCAGCCGCGCGGGCGCATCACGACCGTCGCCAGTTCGGCGTCCGGGCGCAGGGCGTACGACTTGCCGCTGACCGGGTCGGTGAAGTCGATGGTCCGGGTGTAGGCGTCGATCAGGTTGGCCTGGCCGAGGACGACGTTCTCCCAGGTGGGCGCGGAGGCGTCCTCGAAGTCCGCGAGCCACACCCTGGCGCCGGAGTTGAGCGCGTTGACGGTCATCTTGCGGTCGGTCGGGCCGGTGATCTCGACCCGGCGGTCGTCCAGGGCCGCAGGGGCCGGAGCCACCTTCCAGGAGTCGTCCGCGCGGATCGCGGCGGTCTCCGGGAGGAAGTCGAGCGTGGAGGTGCGGGCGATCTCGGCGCGGCGCTCCGCCCGGCGGGCGAGGAGCCGGTCGCGGCGCGGCGTGAACCGCCGGTGCAGCTCGGCCACGAAGGCGAGCGCCGCGTCGGTGAGGACCTCCGGCTGCCGGGGCAGCGGCTCGGCGTCGACGATGGCCAGCGGGGACGGCGCTGGTGCGGACATGAGCGGTCACTTCCTTCAGCGGTGGCACCGGGTGCCAGTCGTTCCGTGGGCGCGTGGAGCGGTCGGTTCCTTCTGATCAGTGGATACTAGTTTCCTCATCGTGGAAGCTCAATGGACTGTCGACGTGGTGAGTCTCTGCGCCGAGACGGGGCGGCGCCCGGTGCCACGCCGCTCACTCGAGGTGGATCAGATCCGCCTCCGTGTCGATGTCGTACGGCCGCGCCACGTCCCCGCACTCGACGAGCGTGATCGCCGCCTCGTGCGCCTTCAGGTAGCCGCGGGCGCCCCGGTCCCCGGTCGCGGCGGCGGCGATGCCCGGCCAGTGGGCGGAGCCGAGCAGGACGGGATGGCCGCGCACGCCCGCGTAGGCCGCCGATGCGAGGGACGCCTCGTCCCGGTAGGCGGCGCGCACCCGGGCCGCTGCCTCGGGCCCGATGCCCGGCTGGTCGACCAGCGAGACGAGGGCCGCGCGGGTGTCCGTGCCGGCGAGCGAGTCCAGCCCGGCCCGCAGCGAGGAACCCATGCCCGCGGCCCAGTCCGGGTTGTCCACGACCACACAGCCGCCGAGGTCGGCCCGCTCCCGCACGGTCGCCGCGGCGGCCCCGAGGACCACGTGGACGCGTGCGCAGCCGGCCGTGCGCAGCACCGCGACCGCGTGCTCCACCAGCGGTCTGCCCCGGTGTGCCAGCAGTGCCTTGGGCCGGCCGCCGAGCCGTCGTCCGCCGCCCGCGGCGAGCAGCAGCCCGGCGACCTCGGTCACGTTGCCCTGGTTGTCCGTCATGGCTCCTGCATACCTGACGCGGGGAGGAGTAGTCGGTGTCATGGGGCTGAATTTCGGTCCGCGCAGTGGCGCGGCGCGCGGCGGGTGGCGTTTACTGGCCCGCGTCCCCCCGGTGTCCGACCAGCGCCGCGGGCGTGGGGCCGGGACCGCGAGGGGTGCGCCACGCGTAGTGAGGGGGAGGGCCGTGTTGCGGAGTTTGGGGCAGATGCCGGTGACCGGCAGCGACGAGGACCCGAGAGTGACGGGACTGCGGACAGCGGTCTCCCGGCTGCGGCGGGAACTCGCCGCGCATCCGGCCGAGTTCCGGGACCGCGCGGTGGCCGAGGACGAGCTGGCGGCCCTGGCCGCGATGACCTCCGACGGCAACCCGGAGATCCCGCGCCTGCGCCGCTCCCTGCTCCTGATCGCGGGTTCGATCGGCTCGGTCAGCGCCCTGTCACGGGGCCTCGCGGAGGTCCGCGAGGCGGTGGAACTGTTCGGGGAGCCCCCACGGTAGGGCTCCGCCGGTTGGGCGGTCCTGCTGGCGCCGGCGCCGTTCCGCTTGCCCGGCGCCGGCCTCGGCTCATGCGGTGTTCTTCGGGCGCGGCGTCGTTGTGGCTGGTCGCGCAGTTCCTCGCGCCCCTTTGGGGCGCGGACCGGCCGTCGGTGGTCGAGCGATGGTCCCGCCGTCCGTGTCCGGTCGTCTGCCGGGTGCGGCGTCGTTGTGGCTGGTCGCGCAGTTCCTCGCGCCCCTTTGGGGCGCGCGGGGTCAGGAAGCGGTGCTGGCCAGGGAGTGGGACAGTTCTGCTGCCACCTGTTGGAGCACCGGCACGATTCTCTCCGTCGCCGATTCGGTGACCCGGCCCGCCGGGCCGGAGATCGACAGGGCGGCGGCCGTGGGGGAGTCGGGCACCGAGACCGCGAGGCAGCGGACGCCGACCTCCTGCTCGTTGTCGTCGATCGCGTAGCCGAGCCGACGTACGTCCGCCAGCGCGGCCAGGAAGCCGTCCGGCGTGGTGATGGTCCTCTCGGTGGCCGCGGGCATGCCGGTGCGGGCCAGCAGCGCGCGCACCTCGTCGTCGGGCACGTCCGCGAGCAGCGCCTTGCCCACCCCCGTGGAGTGCGGCAGCACACGCCGGCCGACCTCGGTGAACATGCGCATCGAGTGCTTGGAGGGCACCTGCGCCACGTACACGACCTCGTCCCCGTCCAGCAGCGCCATGTTCGCCGTCTCGCCGGTCTCCTCGACCAGACGGGCCAGATAGGGGCGGGCCCAGGTGCCGAGCAGCCGGGAGGCGGACTCGCCGAGCCGGATCAGGCGCGGACCGAGCGCGTACCGGCGGTTCGCCTGCTGGCGGACGTACCCGCAGGCCACGAGCGTTCGCATGAGCCGGTGGATGGTCGGCAGCGGCAGCCCGCTGCTCGCGGACAACTCGCTCAGGCCGACCTCGCCGCCCGCGTCCGCCATCCGCTCCAGCAGGTCGAAGGCGCGCTCCAGGGACTGGACCCCACCGCCGGCGGACTTGGCGGAGTCGGTGGTGCTGGCGCTGGACGGCGGCACGGCGCGTTCCTTTCGACTGGCGGGAAGGGAAGAAGCCTACCCGGCGGCCGGTTGACTCCCCGCTTGTGCAGAGCCACGTTCTGCTTGCCGGAATTCTAATTCCACCTTGTGGAAACGTCCAGGGTGGCTGTGTAGACGGTCCGTCGGGCCGTATGGCCCTTGACGTCGGCGGAGCGGGAGTGAAGACTCCTTCAACAGATCGTTGAATTCCGTTGTGTGGGCGTACATCCCGTTTCTGGAAGCGAACGGCGGCAGAGAGGGGCCCGGGTGTCCGACGCCGAACTGGTGCTGCGCTCGACGCGTGTCATCACCCCGGAGGGAACGCGGGCCGCCTCGGTCGCCGTCTCCGACGGGACGATCACGGCCGTACTGCCGCACGACGCACCCGTGGCCGAGGGAGCCCGCCTGGAAGACCTCGGCGATCACGTCCTGCTGCCCGGCCTGGTCGACACCCACGTGCACGTCAACGACCCCGGCCGCACCGAGTGGGAGGGCTTTTGGACCGCCACGCGCGCGGCGGCGGCCGGCGGCGTCACCACCCTCGTGGACATGCCCCTCAACTCCCTCCCGCCGACCACCACGGCCGGACACCTCCGCACCAAGCGGGCCGTCGCCGCCGACAAGGTCCACGTGGACGTCGGCTTCTGGGGTGGCGCCCTGCCCGGCAACGTCAAGGACCTGCGCCCGCTGCACGAGGCCGGGGTCTTCGGCTTCAAGGCGTTCCTGTCGCCGTCCGGCGTGGACGAGTTCCCGCACCTCGACCGGGCAGGGCTCGCCCGGACGCTCGCCGAGACCGCCTCCTTCGACGGCCTGCTGGTCGTGCACGCCGAGGACCCGCACCGGCTCGCCGCCGCCCCGCGGCACGGCGGTCCCAGATACGCCGACTTCCTCGCCTCCCGCCCGCGCGATGCCGAGGACACGGCCATCGCGCAGCTGATCGCACAGGCCCGGCGGCTCGACGCGCGCGTGCACGTGCTCCATCTGTCGTCGAGCGACGCGCTGCCGCTGATCGCCGCCGCCCGCGCCGACGGCGTACGCGTCACCGTGGAGACCTGCCCGCACTACCTCACCCTGACCGCCGAGGAAGTCCCCGACGGCGCCAGCGAGTTCAAGTGCTGCCCGCCCATCCGCGAGGCCGCCAACCGGGACCTGCTCTGGCAGGCGCTGGCCGACGGCACGATCGACTGCGTCGTCACCGACCACTCGCCCGCCACCGCCGACCTGAAGACGGCCGACTTCGCCACCGCCTGGGGTGGCATCTCCGGCCTGCAGTTGAGCCTGGCCGCCGTCTGGACCGAGGCACGGCGGCGCGGCCACGACCTGGCGGACGTCGTGCGCTGGATGTCGACCCGCACGGCCGCGCTCGTCGGCCTCGACGCCCGCAAGGGCGCCATCGCCCCGGGCCGTGACGCCGACTTCGCCGTCCTCGCCCCGGACGAGACCTTCACCGTCGAACCGGCCCGCCTCCAGCACCGCAATCCGGTCACCGCATACGCCGGCAAGACCCTGTACGGCGTCGTGAAGTCCACCTGGCTGCGCGGCCGACGCATCCTGGCCGACGGGCAGTTCACCGAACCGAAGGGCCACCTGCTGAGCCGTACCCGCTGAGCCGCCCCCGCACAGCCGCAGCGGCCGACTTCCGAAAGGAACCCCTGATCACCGTGACGGCGATTCCCGGCTTCACCGGCGACGCGAGCCCCTACGCAGGCGGTGACCCGTACGCGGACTACCGCACCGGCGACTTCCCCTTCACCCACCACGCCGACCTCGCCGACCGCCGGCTCGGCGCCGCCGTCATCGCGGCGAACGACGAGTTCTTCGCCCAGCGGGAGAACCTGCTGCGGCCCGGGCGCGCCGAGTTCGACCCCGAGCGCTTCGGGCACAAGGGCAAGGTCATGGACGGCTGGGAGACACGCCGGCGCCGCGGTGGCTCCGCCGCCCGGCCCTGGCCCACCGCCGAGGACCACGACTGGGCGCTGGTCCGGCTCGGCGCGCCCGGCGTGGTGCGGGGCATCGTCGTCGACACCGCCCACTTCCGTGGCAACCATCCGCAGGCCGTGTCCGTCGAGGGCGCCTGCGTGCCCGGCTCCCCGTCGCCCGAGGCGCTGCTGTCCGACGACGTGAAGTGGACGATGCTGGTGCCGCGCACCCCGGTCGGCGGCCACGCGGCCAACGGCTTCGAGGTCGGCGTCGAACAGTGCTTCACGCACCTGCGGGTCAACCAGCATCCCGACGGCGGCATCGCGCGCCTGCGCGTGTACGGCGAGGTCGTGCCCGATCCCGCGTGGCTGGCCGTGCTCGGCACCTTCGACGTGGTCGCCCTGGAGAACGGCGGCCGGGTCGAGGACGCCTCCGACCGCTTCTACTCGCCCGCCACCCACACCATTCAGCCGGGCCGCTCCCGCCGGATGGACGAAGGCTGGGAGACGCGGCGCCGCCGCGACCAGGGCCATGACTGGATCCGCTACCGGCTCGCCGCACGGGCCGCGGTCCGCGCGGTCGAGATCGACACCGCCTGCCTGAAGGGCAACAGCGCCGGCTGGGCGTCGGTGTCCGTGCGGGACGGCGAGGGCGGCGAGTGGACCGAGATCGTCCCGCGCACCCGCCTCCAGCCGGACACCAACCACCGCTTCGCCCTGCCGGAACCGGCCGTAGGCACGCACGCGCGCGTGGACATCTACCCGGACGGCGGCATCTCACGACTACGCCTGTACGGCTCCCTGACCCCCGAAGGCGCCACCCGCCTGAAGGCCCGCCACCACCAACTGAACGGCTGACACATTGATCGACGCCGGCCGCCGCGCCGCCGCCTGAAAGTCCGCAGCAGGGTCATCCCACCCAGGGGCGCGGGGAACTGCGCGCCCGCCCCCCACGCACCCGCACCGCTCCCCGACGGCGCTGGTGCCCCATAGCCCGGGCCACCTGGGAGTCCACGGCAGGGTCATCCCACCCAGGGGCGCGGGGAACTGCGCGCCCGCCCCCCACGCACCCGCACCGCTCCCCGACGGCGTTAGTGCCCCATAGCCCGGGTCGCTTGGGAGTTCACGGCAGGGCTATTTCACCCAGGGGCGCGGGGAACTGCGCGCCCGCCCCCCACGCACCCGCACTGCCGCCCTCACCGTTTCCCCGACGGCGCTGGTGCCCCGCAGCCCGGGTTGCCAACGCCCTGAAGAGTCCCAGGGCGGCGACAAGCAGGGACCGACGGGCGGGCTGTTCGCGACGCGCGCGGGGTGAAGCGATGAGTTGCGGGGGCGCGCGGGGTCTGCACTGCCGACCGCAGACCCCGCTCCAGGAAGCAGGAACCCGCCATGGGCAAGCTCGTCTCCACCCTCTTCGTCAGCCTCGACGGCGTCTACCAGGCACCCGGCACCCCGCGCGAGGACACCCGCGGCGGCTTCACTCAGGGCGGCTGGACCGTTCCCTACGGCGACACGGACTTCGCCGGGTTCATCTCCGAGGTCTTCGACCGCGCCGGTGCCTTCCTCCTCGGCCGCCGCACCTACGACATCTTCGCCGGGCACTGGCCGCGGGTGACCGACCCCGCCGACCCGGTCGCGTCCCGGCTGAATTCCCTGCCGAAGTACGTCGCCTCCGCGACCCTGGACGCGCCCGGCTGGTCCGGCACCAGCGTGGTACGCGGCGACCTCGCCAAGGAGGTCACCGCCCTCAAGGAGCGCACGGACGGCGAACTCCAGGTGCACGGCAGCGGCGCGCTCGTCCGCTCCCTGCTGGACCTCGGCCTGGTGGACACCGTCCACCTGCTGACCTTCCCGGTCGTCCTGGGCGCAGGCCAACGGCTGTTCACGGCCGGCGCCACCCCGACCGCCTTCCGCCGCACCGCGGGGCGGGTCACGGCCGCGGGCGTCTCGATCCAGACGTACGACACCGCGGGCCGCCCCGAGTACGGCTCGTACGCACTGCCGGAGTAGAGCCGGGCGCCAGGTTAACTTCCCGCTAATTCATGGGCCTTGGCGGGAAGTTCTGCTCGGTTGTCATTGACATGCCATGCTCTACGCGCGTCATCATGGCGGCATGAGATTCCCCCCACGCATCACTCGCATCGGCGCCGCAGCCGCCGTCCTGTCCGCCCTTCTCGTCGGCGGCACCGTCACCGCCACCCCGGCGGCCGCCGCGGTCGGCAGCATCTGCTACGGCGACCTGCCCTCCCAGGCGTACGACACGCTCGAACTGATCGAGCGGGGCGGCCCGTTCCCGTACACACAGGACGGCAGCGTCTTCCAGAACCGGGAAGGCATCCTGCCGAGCCACCCCACTGGCTACTACCACGAATACACCGTGAAGACCCCGGGCTCCTCCACGCGCGGTGCGCGCCGCATCGTCACGGGTGAGGAGTACCAGGAGGACTACTACACCTCCGACCACTACGCCACGTTCGACCTCGTCGACTACGACTGCTGAGGCCCCCGCCGAACAGCCCGAGGAACGGTGCGACCTGCTGGAGGCCCGGCCCTCTGCCCGGCCGGGCCTCCAGCCCCGCCGCACCGGTGCCGGCGAAGCCCCCGTGCCGTCTCCAGGTGCCGATCAACTCCGGCGCAGCCGAGGTTCAGCGTGCGGTCATGCTGCCGCCGTGGTGGCGCAAACTCGCCCTCGTAGGACTTGGGCCGACACGGCGGACATGCGTCGTCCGCCGGCGGAGCACATGGAGTCAACATGGGACGTTCCACCAGAAGGACTTTCGTCGCCGGACTCGCCCTGGTCGGCGCGGCCGTGGCGCCGGCACCCGCTCTGGCGGCACCCGTGACGTCGGCACCCGTGACGTCGGCACCCGCGCAGGCGGAGAAGTGGCAGTTCATCGGCAAGGACGTGTTCACCGGCGACGCCGAGAGCTCGCGCGACCAGGGCGTCACCACCGACGGCACTCACTGGTACTTCTCCAGCACCAACGGGCTGGAGATCACGGACATGCGGTACAACACGATCTCCAAGAGCTCGCCGGCCATTCCGTCCGAACTGGCCAATCCCTCGCCGCTCGCCTACAAGGGCCTGAACCACATAGGCGACATCGACTACGCCAACGGCAAGCTCTACATCTCGCTCGACACCAGCACGCGCGACTCGGTGACCGGCAGCCGGTACGACACACCGGTGTTCGCCGTCTACAACGCGGCCGGTCTGAGCTACACCGGCCAGGCCGCCGCCCTGAACCCGCCGCACGGCGTGAAGGACATCGCAAGCTGGGTGGCCGTCGACGCGCGCAAGGGCCTCGCCTACGGCATGGCCTACAACGATGCGACGGAAATCGCCGTCTACAACCTGCGCGACTGGACGTTCAACCGCTACATCCCGCTGTCGCAGACGGTCGACCAGGCCCAGGGCGGCAAGATCCATGACGGCTGGATGTACTTCGCCTCGGACGACGACGGGAAGAACGTGTCCCGCGCCAACCTGACGACCGGCGAGGTCCAGGTGCTCTTCAACCTCAAGGTTCCCTACGACCAGGAGGTCGAGGGTCTGTCGTTCCTGGAGACCCGGGACGGTCTCACCCTCAACATCCTCAACCGGGAGCAGCCCGATCCTAACGGCCCCGGCAACGTCACCTTCTATCACTACCGGCTGAAGGCGCCGGGCACGCCGGTCATCAAGGGCTCGCCGAAGGCCGGCGGGTATGTGACGGCCGACCCGGGCAAGTGGAGCCCGGATGCGGAGTTCAGCTACCAGTGGCTCGTGAACGGCCGGCCGGTGGCGGGCGCGACCAGGCCGCGGTTCCACCTCTTGGGCAAGTACCTCGGCGACACGGTGACCGTCCGCGTGACCGGCACCTGGGCCGACGGGACGTCGAGCACCGTCGAGTCCGCTCCGCTGACGGTCGTGCCCTGCTCCGGCGCCGGGCGGTAAGGGACCAGGACGCGGGCCGACCCCCACTTGTGGCGACGCGGCCGGGCCCCCACACCCGGCCGCCGCCGGCATCGCGGGCCGCTCGTAGGACCCGTCAGCACTCCCCGCCGGAGCCCTCAGGACGCCGTTGCCGGGTGCGGGTCGCCGAGGTACGGGAACCGGTCCAGGGTGTCGGTGTGCGGCGTCAGACCGGTGGGCGGTGCCTCGTTCTTGGTGAGGAACGCGACGCGGATGTCGATGACGTCTTCGGTGAACGTCCGGCCATTGGGGTACGCGGCCGGCCTGGAGGGGTCGAAGTGCAGCACGTCCGGCAGGATGCCGTGCTCGTCGAGCGCGGCGATCGCCTCCTCGGGCGTGTAGCCGCCGGTGTGGCCCAGCAGGTGGACGAACTGGTCCGTCCACCTGGCACGGTCGTTGACCGGCTCGCTGGCGTTGTACTCCTCCTTCGTCTCGTCGGTGTTGAAGAAGCTGCTCACCGACGGGTGTCCGGCCCGGTCCGCGTGGACGAGCCGGCCGTCGCGCTGGACACTGCACCGGCCCCAGATGTGCAGTTCGGGCTGGGGCGCCAGCTCCGCGGTCGGCACCTCGACGGCCATGGAGAAGACGTTGGCCGCGACGTTGGAGTCGACGCCCGTCCACGGGGACTGCCCGCTCAGGTGCGGGGCGGTGAAATTCCGGTTGCCCCGGGTGTCGAACAGGTTCTTGATGCCGTCGAAGTCGAAGAAGAAAGCGTCGCTGCGGCTGCCGGCGGCCACCTTGTAGGCACCGCTGTCGACCACGTTGGCCCGGGGGCCGAAGGAGGCGGCGGCATCCGACACGATCTTGGTGCCGACCGCCTCGGGGCTGCGGGACTCCGTACCGGTCGCCATGAAGACGCTGTAGGTCTGGGAACCGTCGGCCGCCGGCGGGCCGAAGACCCAGCTGAAGGCGATGTCCGTCAGATAGTCGCCGTCGTTGTCGATGTTCAGCCGGTACACGGCGTCGGGGTGCAGGGCATCGGCGTTGGGATTGGCGTTGAGGATGAGAACGGTCCTGCTCGGATCGCCCGGGGCCTGGAAGGCGTAGAGGTCGCACAGATCGAGGCGCTGGTCGCCGAGCGGCGGCCCAAGGCTCAGGCCGGTGAAGTGATTGGACATGTCGGGCGCTTCCTCTGCTCGCTCGCTGGAAAACCGCCAGAGCGCCATGGCCGGCGGCGGCTCGTGAAGGACGGGTGCGGTGCGGCCACGCTAGCCCGGCGGACCGGTTTGGCCGTCGACCGGGAAAGTGCCGCCGCCAAACAGCCCTCGAATGGATCACCGACCCACAGCCGCCGTCCTGCGAGTAGCCGTACGCCCTGCCTATGTGGCACCCCCTGTGTGGCGCCTGCCCATGTGGCGTCTGCCTATGTGGCCCCGTCCATGTAGCCCCTGCCCATGTGGCGCCCGCCGGTGTCACCACACAGGTGGCCTGGGTGTGGGCCGCGTCTCGTCGCCGCCCTCGATCTCGGTCAGCCGCACCGGTCGCCGCTCGCGCCGGGACACCTCGCACGCCTCGGCGACGCGCAGCGCCTGCAGCGCCTCGTGCCCGTCGCAGGGGTTGGCCCGTTCGCCGCGCACCACCTCGACGAAGGCACACAGCTCGGCCTCGTAGGCGGGGCCGAACCGGTCCAGGAACCCCGCCCAGGGCTTGTCAGCGGGCGGCGGCCCGGTCGGCTCGGTCGAGGCGACGGGCGTACGGTCGTCCAGCCCCACCACGACGGTGTCCAGCTCCCCGGCCAGCTCCATCCGGACGTCGTAGCCGGCGCCGTTCAGCCGGGTCGCCGTCGCCGTGGCCAGGGTGCCGTCGTCCAGCGTGAGCACGGCGGCGCCCGTGTCGACGTCGCCGGCCTCCCGGAACATCGCGGGGCCGGCGTCGGACCCGGTCGCGTACACATCGACCACCTCGCGTCCGGTCACCCAGCGCAGCGCGTCGAAATCGTGGATCAGGGTGTCCCGGAACAGCCCGCCCGACAGCGGCAGCCACTCGGCCGGGGGAGGGGACTGGTCGGCGGTCATGGCCCGCACCGTGTGCAGCCGCCCGAGCCGCCGTGAGCGCACGGCCTCCCGCGCGCCCGCGTACCCCGCGTCGAACCGCCGCTGGAAGCCCATCTGCAAGGCCGTGCCGGCCGCGTCGACCTCCGCGAGCGCGTGCAGGGTGCCCGGCAGGTCGAGGGCGATGGGCTTCTCGCAGAAGACGGGCAGCGCGGAGCGGGCCGCACGGCCGATCAGTTCGGCGTGGGCCGAGGTCGCCGTGGTGATCACCACGGCGTCCACTCCCCACGTGAAGATCTCGTCCACCCCGGGCGCCGCCGTCTCGCCCAGGCGGTGCGCCAGTTCCTGGGCCCGCGCCGGGTCCGCGTCCGTGAGGATCAGCGAACCGACCTCGCGATGACGGCTCAGCGTGTTCGCATGGATGGTGCCGATGCGGCCCGTACCGATGACCCCGATGCGCATGGAAACAAAGTGGGGGCCGACCCCGGACGCTGTCAATCCGTATGTCCGGACAATCGAACCTCACAACTTCCCGTCAACCGGCCACGGAGCTACGCTCGGGCCGTGCCGAAACCTGAAGTGGACTCGACCGCAGCGCTCGATCTCAGCGTGGACCGCAGTTCGCCGGTCCCGTTGTACTTCCAGCTGTCCCAACAGCTGGAGGCGGCGATCGAGCACGGAGCGCTCACGCCCGGCAGTCTGCTCGGCAACGAGATCGAGCTGGCCGGACGGCTCGGCCTGTCCCGTCCCACGGTCCGCCAGGCGATCCAGTCCCTCGTAGACAAGGGGCTGCTGGTGCGCCGCCGCGGGGTCGGCACCCAGGTCGTGCACAGCCAGGTCAAACGCCCACTGGAGCTGAGCAGCCTCTACGACGATCTGGAGGCGGCCGGCCAGCGTCCCGCGACCTCCGTCCTCGTCAACACCGTCGTCCCGGCGTCCGCCGAGGTGGCGGCGGCGCTCGGGGTGGCCGAGGGCAGCGAGGTGCAGCGCATCGAGCGGCTGCGGCTGGCCCACGGCGAGCCGATGGCGTACCTGGTCAACCACCTGCCGCCCGGCCTGCTCGACCTGGACACCGGGCAACTGGAGGCCACCGGCCTGTACCGGCTGATGCGCGCCGCCGGGATCACCCTGCACAGCGCCCGGCAGTCCATCGGGGCCCGGGGCGCCACGACGGCCGAGGCGGAACGGCTCGGCGAGGCCGAGGGCGCCCCGCTGCTCACCATGCAGCGCACCACCTTCGACGACACCGGACGCGCGGTCGAGTTCGGCGACCACATCTACCGCCCGTCCCGCTACTCCTTCGAGTTCCAGCTGCTCGTACGCCCCTGACGGGCCGACGTACCGCTCCTACGGCCCCGACCGGCGGCCTGGCGGCCCCGACCGGCGGCCTGGCGGCCCCGACCGGCGGCCTGGCGGCCCCGACCGGCGGCCTGGCGGCCCCGACCGGCAGCCTGGCGGCCCCGACCGGCAGCCTGGCGGCCCCGACCGGCAGCCTTGCGGCCCCGACCGGCAGCTCGACGGCCCCGGTGTGCAGTTCGTACGGCCTGGGCGGCAGTCCGTACGGCCCTGGCGGGCGGCGCGTGCGGCCCCGGCGGGCAGCTCGTACGAGCCCGGACGGCATGGCCCCGGGCCCGGCCGCGTCCCCGTCGCGGCGGCCCTCCCGCGCTCCCGGCCGGACGGCCGGATGCGTCGCGATGTCCGGACAATCTGACCGGTCGGCCCTCCCCGCCGCGGAACCCGTGATTCCCGTGTCCGACAATAGGACGTTTGGGGCTGCCGGCCCGATCACCCGGCGGCCCCTCGCGTACGTCAGAGCACGGCAAGAAGGGCACGGCCTCGTGGCACGGTTTCGGACCTGGGTAGGCATCGCGGTGGCGGGGGCGCTGGGCGCGACCCTCGCCGGATGCAGCAGCACCGGCGGCAAACGGGCCGAGGACGCCCGCAAGGTCGCGGCGGCCCAGGGCAGGGCGGCGGTGGACACCCCACGCTGGACCTTCGCGATGATCACCCACTCGGGAGACGGCGACACGTTCTGGGACATCGTGCAGAACGGCGCCAAGCAGGCCGCCGTCAAGGACAACATCGACTTCCTGTACTCGCACGACGACGAGGCCCAGCAGCAGGCACAACTCGTGGACGCGGCCGTCGACAAGAAGGTCGACGGGATCATCGTCAGCCTGGCCAAGCCCGAGGCGCTGAAGTCGGCCCTGGCCCGCGCCGAGAAGGCCGGCATCCCGGTGATCACGGTCAACTCGGGCTCGGCGCGGTCCAAGGCGTTCGGCGCGCTCGCGCACATCGGACAGGACGAGAGCGTGGCCGGCGAGGCCGTCGGCGAGGAGCTGAACGAGCGCGGCCGCAAGAAGGTCCTGTGCGTTCTGCATGAGCAGGGCAACGTCGGCCACGAGCAGCGCTGCGCCGGCGTAGCCGAGACCTTCCGCGGCTCGGTCGACAACCTCTACGTCAACGGCACCAACATGCCCGACGTGCAGTCCGCGATCGGGGCCCGGCTCCAGGCCGACCCGTCCGTCGACGCCGTCGTCACCCTGGGGGCGCCCTACGCGGACACCGCCGTCAAGGCGCGCTCGGACGCGGGCAGCAAGGCCGAGATCGACACCTTCGACCTCAACGCCAAGGTCGCCGCCGGGCTGCAGGACGGCAGCCTCGGGTTCGCGGTCGACCAGCAGCCCTGGCTCCAGGGCTACGAGGCCGTCGACCTGCTGTGGGCGTACAAGTACAACGGCGACGTTCTCGGCGGCGGCCGGCCGGTGCTCACCGGTCCGCAGATCGTCACCGAGGACGAGGCGGCCGAGCTGGCCGAGTACACGAAGCGGGGCACCCGATGAGCGCGCTGCCGACCTCCTCTGATGAAAGGATTCTGCGGACCTCGCCGCTGCGCGGCCTGCTGGGCCGTCCCGAACTGGGCTCCGTGGTCGGCGCGCTCGCCGTCTTCCTGTTCTTCGCCGTCGCCGCCGACGGGTTCCTGCGCGCGAGCAGCCTGAGCACGGTCCTGTACGCATCCTCGACGATCGGCATCATGGCGGTCCCCGTCGCGCTCCTGATGATCGGCGGCGAGTTCGACCTGTCCGCCGGCGTCATGGTGACGTCCTCCGCGCTGATCTCGTCGATGTTCAGCTACCAGATGACGGCGAACGTCTGGGTCGGCGCCGGCGTCTCCCTCCTCGCCACGCTCGCGATCGGCTTCTTCAACGGCTTCGTGCTCACCCGCACCCGGCTGCCCAGCTTCATCGTCACGCTGGGCACCTTCCTGATGCTGACCGGCATGAACCTCGGCTTCACCAAGCTGATCGACGGCACCGTCTCGACCAAGACCGTCGCCGACATGGAGGGCTTCCCGGCCGCCCGCGCCGTGTTCGCCTCGACCCTGACCCTCGGCGGCGTCGACTTCAAGATCACCATCGTGTGGTGGCTGGCCCTGGTCGCCGTCGCGTCCTGGATCCTGCTGCGCACCCGCACCGGCAACTGGATCTTCGCGGTCGGCGGCAACAAGGACGCGGCCCGTGCCGTCGGCGTCCCCGTCGAGAGGACCAGGATCGGCCTCTATACGGGCGTGGCCTTCGGCGCCTGGATTTCCGGCCAGCACCTGCTCTTCTCGTACGACGTCGTCCAGTCCGGCGAGGGCGTCGGCAACGAGCTGATCTACATCATCGCGGCCGTCATCGGCGGCTGCCTCATCACCGGCGGCTACGGCAGTGCGGTCGGCTCGGCGGTCGGCGCGCTCCTGTTCGGCATGACGAGCAAGGGCATCGTCTTCGCCGAGTGGAACCCCGACTGGTTCAAGTTCTTCCTCGGAGCCATGCTGCTCCTCGCGACCCTGCTCAACGCCTGGGTCCGCAAGCGCGCGGAGGCCACCCCATGACCCGGAACGAGACGCGTACGCCCCTCGTGGAGCTGTCCGACGTCAGCAAGCACTACGGCAACGTGCGCGCCCTGGAGGGCGTCTCGCTCGAGGTCCACCCCGGCGAGGTCACGTGTGTCCTCGGCGACAACGGCGCGGGCAAGTCGACCCTGATCAAGATCGTCGCGGGGCTGCACGGGCACGACGGCGGAACGCTGCGCATCGAGGGCGAGGAGACGCGCCTCGCCTCACCGCGCGACGCCCTGGACCGCGGCATCGCCACGGTCTACCAGGACCTCGCCGTCGTCGGCCTGATGCCGGTGTGGCGGAACTTCTTCCTCGGCTCGGAGCCGCGGACCGGCTTCGGCCCGTTCAGACGCCTGGACGTCGACCTGATGCGCCGCACCACCCACACCGAACTGCTGCGCATGGGCATCGACCTCAGGGACGTCGACCAGCCGATCGGAACGCTGTCCGGTGGTGAACGCCAGTGTGTGGCCATCGCACGGGCGGTGTACTTCGGCGCCAAGGTCCTGGTCCTGGACGAACCGACCGCCGCACTGGGAGTGAAGCAGTCCGGTGTGGTCCTCAAATATGTGGCGGCGGCACGTGATCAGGGCCTGGGTGTCATCTTGATCACCCATAACCCGCACCACGCGTATCTGGTGGGGGACCGGTTCGTGCTGCTGCGGCGCGGCACCATGGTGGGCCACCACACACGGGACGAGATCACCCTGGACGAGCTGACCGGTCAGATGGCGGGCGGAGCCGACCTGGAGGCCCTGCGCCACGAACTGCGGCGCGGTTGAGGCGCCGGGCCCCATCAGGTCCCCGTACCCCACCCGCCGCCGCGGTGAGGCAGAATCGGCCCTGATGAGCACCTACCGCGACCTCACGGCCCCCATCGGCTCCCGCAGAGCCCCCGTCCTGCGCACGGTCGGCACGCGAGAACGCCGGTCCCACCTGACCGCCCCCCGAGTGCCCACCGTGGGCATCGACATCGGCGGCACGAAGGTCATGGCGGGCGTCGTCGACGCCGACGGCAACATCCTGGAGCGGCTGCGCACCGAGACCCCGGACAAGTCCAAGAGTCCCAAGGTCGTCGAGGACACGATCGTGGAACTGGTCCTCGACCTGTCCGACCGGCACGACGTGCACGCGGTGGGGATCGGCGCGGCCGGCTGGGTCGACGCCGACCGCAACCGCGTGCTGTTCGCCCCCCACCTGTCCTGGCGCAACGAGCCGCTGCGCGACCGGCTGGCCGGCCGGCTCGCCGTGCCCGTCCTGGTCGACAACGACGCCAACTCCGCCGCCTGGGCCGAGTGGCGCTTCGGCGCCGGCCGCGGCGAGGACCACCTCGTCATGATCACGCTGGGCACCGGCATCGGCGGCGCCATCCTGGAGGACGGCCAGGTCAAGCGGGGCAAGTACGGGGTCGCGGGCGAGTTCGGCCATATGCAGGTCGTGCCCGGCGGCCACCGCTGCCCGTGCGGCAACCGCGGCTGCTGGGAGCAGTACAGCTCGGGCAACGCGCTGGTCCGCGAGGCCAGGGAACTCGCCGCCGCCGACTCCCCGGTGGCGTACGGGATCATCGAGCACGTCAAGGGCAACATCGGCGACATCACCGGCCCGATGATCACCGAACTGGCCCGCGAGGGCGACGCGATGTGCGTCGAACTGCTCCAGGACATCGGCCAGTGGCTGGGCGTCGGCATCGCCAACCTGGCGGCGGCCCTCGACCCGTCCTGCTTCGTGATCGGGGGCGGCGTCTCGGCCGCCGACGACCTGCTGATCGGCCCCGCCCGCGACGCCTTCAAACGCCATCTCACCGGCCGCGGCTACCGCCCCGAGGCCCGCATCACCCGCGCCCAGCTCGGCCCCGAGGCCGGCATGGTCGGCGCCGCCGACCTCGCCCGGCTGGTCGCCCGCCGCTTCCGCCGGGCCAAGCGCCGCCGGGTGGAGCGCTACGAGCGCTACGAACGGTACGCGGAGGCCCGCCGACCCCGGGACACCGCATGACCGCTTCGCTGCCGCGTCAGTCCGAGCCGCCCGACCTGCGGGAACGGCCCGCCGAGAGCCCCGGCCGCAAGGCCCGCCGCCGGGCGCTCACCCTGCTGATCATCGGGCTGCTCATCGGCGTACCGGCCGGCTATCTGATGATCTCCGCCGCCCAGAGCCGCGACAGCGGCAAGGCCAAGGAGGCGAAATACTCGGCGACCGGTCTCAGCGCGGGCTGGCCGTCGAAGGTGCAGCGCCGCCTCTACCAGGTGAACGTCCCGCACCCGGCGGACCAGATCGCCTACTACGAGACCAACAACTGGAAGACCAGCCGGCTCTACGTCCAGTTCCGCACCACCGTCGCGGGACTCGACAGCTATCTGCAGGCCCTCGGCATGCGGCGGGACAACCTGAAGCCCGACGAACTGCCCATCGGCGGCCGCGACCAGAAGATCACCGGCTGGGACTTCACGGGCCCCGGCCCGTGGTCGGGCTTCACGCGCAAGCAGAAAAACCCGGCGCCCAGCCAGGACGTGGTCGTGAACATGTCCGACCCGACCTACCCGATGGTCTACGTCGTCTCGCGCACGGTGCCCTGACGGCACCGGCGCCGACCGGCCGCCGGGGCCGGCTGTCAGACCCCGCCCGTACAGTCGAAGACGTCTGGTCCGACGCACGGGCGGGAGGTGGCAGGACGTATGAGCGACACGGCCGCGGTGGCCGGGCGAACCGTGGAACCCGGACGGGGTGAGGCTCCCGTCCCGGTGCGGCTCGCCGCCGTCTACCTGCCCGCGGCGCTCCCGCGCGAGGGCCGGATCGCCTTCTGGGACCCCGACGGCGGCCCCCTGCCGGGCGCACCCGCGGCGGCCGAGCCGCATCCGGCCGCCGACCAGCGACGGCCGGCGGTCCCGCGCCACGACGAGCCGGCCCTCGTGGGCCGCGACGAGCCGACCATCGCGCGCTACGACGCGCCGATCCTCATGCGCCCCGACGAGCCGACTCGCGCGCTCCGCGATGAGCCGACCCTCGTGCGCCACGACGAGCTGACCGTCGTACGCCGGCACGGCGCGGGCGTGCGCCGCAGGACGGTGCCCGCGCTGACCCTGCCGCTCGACGCGGCTCTCCCGTTGCTCGTGCGGGCCCGCCACCATCCGGCCGCTCACCCGGCGACGGCCTGCTGGGGGGCCGCGGCCCTGCACGCGCTGCGGCTCGCCGCCCGCGGCCGGCTGCTGCCCGGCCTGACCCCCGCCGGGCACGACGCCTGGCGGGCCGGCCCTCTGGAGCCCGACGACATCGCCCATCTGCGCGCCGTCGCCGCCGCCCTGCCCGCCGAGGGCCACGCCGTGCCGCTGCCCGGCCCCGGCCCGCTGCGGCTGCCCGAGCCCGAGGCGTTGGTGCGCTCCTTCCTGGACGCGGTCGCCGACGCCCTGCCCCGCACCCCGGCCGCCCCCCACGCCTGCGGCGGCCCCTTCGCCGCCCGGGAATCCCACCTGCTGCCCGGCGCCCACGACTGGGCGGCGGAGGTCGCCGCGGGCATGGACGCGGGCGTGCGGATCTCGCTCCGCCTCGACCTGTCGGCGTACGACCTCTTCGACACCGGCCCCGGTGGCGACGGCACCCGCGGCGCGGGCGCCGCGATCGTCCAGGTGCACAGCCTCGCCGACCCCACCCTGGTGGCCGACGCCGCCGCCCTGTGGGCGGGGGAGGCCGACACGGCGTTCGGGCCACGCGCGCGCGTGGACGCGGCCCTCGCCGTCCGCCGCGCGGCCCGCGTATGGCCGCCCCTGGACCGGCTCGCCGAACAGGACGTGCCCGACGTGCTCGCCCTGTCCGAGGGGGAACTGGGCGACCTGCTCGGGGTGGCGGCCACCCGGCTCGCGGCGGCCGGGGTCGCCGTGCACTGGCCCCGGGACCTGGCGCAGGACCTGACGGCCACCGCGGTGGTGCGCTCCGCGCCCGGCTCGGCCACCGACGGCACCGGCTTCTTCGAGAGCGAGGAACTGCTCCAGTTCCGCTGGCAGTTGGCCCTCGGCGGCGATCCGCTCAGCGAGGCCGAGATGGACGCGCTCGCCGAGGCGCACCGCCCCGTGGTCCGGCTCCGCGACAGCTGGGTGCTCGTCGACCCCGCGCTGGTCCGCAAGGCCCGCAAGCGCGAACTGGGCCTGCTCGACCCGGTCGACGCGCTGTCCGTGGCGCTCACCGGCACCGCGGAGGTCGACGGGGAGAGCGTCGAGGCGGTGCCGGTCGGGGCGCTCGTGGCACTCCGCGACCGCCTGACGGCCGGGATCCGCCCCGCCCGGCCGCCCGCCGGACTGCACGCCACGCTGCGCGACTACCAACTGCGCGGGCTGGCCTGGCTCGACCTGATGACCTCCCTGGGCCTCGGCGGCTGCCTCGCCGACGACATGGGCCTCGGCAAGACGATCACCGTCATCGCGCTGCACCTGAAGCGGGCCCGCGACGAACCCACCCTCGTGGTCTGTCCCGCCTCCCTGCTCGGCAACTGGCAGCGGGAGATCGCCCGGTTCGCGCCCGGCGTCCCGGTCCGCCGCTTCCACGGCCCCGACCGCACCCTCGACGGCCTGGCCGGCGGCTTCGTCCTCACCACGTACGGCACCCTGCGCTCGACCGCGCCCCGCCTCGCCGAACAGCCCTGGGGCATGGTCGTCGCGGACGAGGCACAGCACGTCAAGAACCCGTACTCGGCCACGGCCAAGGCGCTGCGCACCGTCCCGACGCCCGCGCGCGTCGCCCTCACCGGCACCCCGGTCGAGAACAACCTGTCCGAACTGTGGGCGCTGCTCGACTGGACGACGCCCGGACTGCTCGGCCCGCTGAAGTCCTTCCGCGCCCGGCACGCGCGCGCGGTGGAGAACGGCGAGGACCAGGAGGCGGTGGACCGGCTGGCCCGCCTGGTGCGGCCCTTCCTGCTGCGCCGCAAGAAGTCCGACCCCGGCATCGTCCCCGAACTGCCGCCCAAGACGGAGACGGACCACCCGGTGCCGCTCACCCGCGAACAGGCCGCGCTGTACGAGGCGGTGGTGCGGGAGTCGATGCTCGCCATCGAGACGGCGGAGGGCATCGCACGCCGGGGCCTGGTCCTCAAGCTGCTCGGCGCGCTCAAACAGATCTGCGACCATCCCGCGCTGTATCTGAAGGAGCCGCCGCCCGGGGACCGCCTGGCCGCACGCTCCGGCAAACTGGCCCTGCTCGACGAGCTGTTGGACACCTTGCTGGCCGAGGACGGCTCCGCCCTCGTCTTCACCCAGTACGTCGGGATGGCCCGGCTGATCACCGCCCACCTGGGCGCCCGCGCGGTCCCCGTGGACCTCCTGCACGGCGGCACACCGGTACCGGAGCGGGAACGCATGGTGGACCGCTTCCAGAGCGGGGCGACCCCGGTCCTCGTGCTCTCCCTCAAGGCCGCCGGCACCGGCCTGAACCTCACGCGCGCGGGCCATGTCGTCCACTTCGACCGCTGGTGGAACCCGGCCGTCGAGGAACAGGCCACCGACCGCGCCTACCGCATCGGGCAGACCCAGCCGGTGCAGGTCCACCGCCTGGTCACCGAGGGCACGGTCGAGGACCGCATCGCCCGGATGCTGGAGTCCAAGCGCGCCCTGGCGGACGCGATCCTGGGCTCCGGTGAGTCGGCCCTCACGGAGCTGACGGACCGTGAGCTGTCCGACCTGGTGTCACTGCGGAGGACGGCATGACGGCCGACCGGGAACGCCCCGCCGACATCGCCCGCCGCGCCCTGCGAGCCGCCCGGGAGCGGTCAGGCGACGGCGCACCACAGCGCACGGCTGCGAGCAAGGCGGGGGAGGAACCGCGCGGTACGGCTGCGGAAGAGGCGGGGACGCTCTCGCCCGGTACGGCTGGGGAAGAGGTGGGGACGCTCTCACGCGGGACGGCACGGGGAGTGGCTTCGGGTGCGGCCCGGACGCCGTCGCGTGCGGTGCCTTCGGAGGCGGCGCGGGCGCCCTCGCGGGCGGCGCCCGGCGACGCGGCGGACGGGCCGGCACGCGGGAGCGGCACGCGTGCGGTGGAGCGGCGTCCGCGCGGGGCCGCTGCGAAGGCGACGGAGGACGTGCCGCGCGGAGCCGCGTTCGGTGCCGGCGAGGCGCCCCACGGCACCGACGGCGAGGGCGCCCCTCCCGCGCGGCGACCGAGGCCCGGCGACGCGGCCCGGGCCGCGATCAGACCGGCCGTGTCCGCGGACCCCGCCGGGCGCGGCGACCGACGGGCGGACGAGGGCGACGCCACCTCCGGCACGGCGGCAGGACAGGACGACCTCGACGGCACTTCCGGCGCGGCGGCAGGGCAGGACGACTCCGACGCCACCTCCGGCACTGCGGCGCGGCGGGACGGCCCCGGCTCCGCCTTCGTCACGGCGGCACGACGAGATGGCCTCGGCGGGCCGCGCTCCGGCACGGACGCCGTGCCGGACGCGGCCCCGTCTCCCGCCGGCGAAGCCACCCCGGACACCGAACGTCCGGCCGGCTCGCACGCCCGGTCCGCGGGGCGCCCCGCGGACGCGGCCCGCCACGCCCTTCGAGCGGCCCGCCGGGAGCCACGAGGGGCCGGCGGGCCGCCCCGGACGTCCGCACCACCGCCCGCCGCGCACCCCGCTCCGACGCCATCGAGCGACCCAGCCACCGAGCACACCGGCACCCCGACCGACCAGGGGACCCGGACGGGTCCGCCGCGCCTTCCCCGGACCATGGCCAGCCCCCACCGCGACGGTGAACTGCGCCGTACCTTCCCGGCGTTTCCCGGCCGGACGCCGTCGGACGGCACGGACGCGCCCTTCGCCGCCACCTGGTGGGGCCAGGCCTGGATCGAGGCGCTGGAGCGGGGCGCGCTGGATGCCAAGCGGCTGGCGCGCGGCCGGGGGTACGCCGAACAGGGGCACGTCGACGCGATCACCGTGACACCGGGACTCGTGCTGGCCTACGTGCGGGGAAGCCGGCCGCGGCCCTACCGGGTGCAGGTGCGGCTGCGCACGTTCGACGAGGCGGACTGGGAGCGGTTCCTCGACGCCGCCGCCGACCGACCCGGCCGCATCGCCGCGCTGCTCGACCGGCAACTGCCCGTGTCCCTCGCCGAGGCCGGAGCCGCGCTGCTGCCCGGCGCCGCTGACCTCGACCCGCGATGCAGCTGCCCGGACTCGGGCCATCCGTGCAAGCACGCCGCCGCGCTCTGCTACCAGACGGCACGGCTGCTGGACGCCGATCCCTTCGTCCTGCTCCTGCTGCGCGGCCGTGGCGAACGCCAACTGCTCGACGCGCTGTCCCGCCGCAGCGCCACCGCTGCGGCCCGCGCCGCGCAGGACCGGCAGCCGCGCCCGCTGCCCGGTGTACGGGCGGCCGAGGCCCTGGCCGCGCGTGAACTCCCCCCGCTCCCGGCGCCGTTGTCGCCGCCCGCGCATCCCGGACAGCCCCCGGTGTACCCGGCGGCGCCGGGCGGCCCCGACCCCTTCGTGCTGGACCAGCTGGCGACGGACGCCGCCGCCCGGGCGCACGCGCTGCTGTCCACCGGGCGGGACACGGTCGGGGAGCTGACGCTGTGGCAGGACGCGGTGCGGCTGGCCGCGGCCCGCCCCGGCTCCGGTCTGACCGCCGCCGCCCGCGCGCTCTACTCCGCGCTGGCAGCCGCCGCGGGCCGCACCCCCGCCGAGCTGGCGCGCGCGGTCGCCGCCTGGCGGCAGGGCGGACGGGACGGGCTCGCCACGCTGGAGGAGCCCTGGGACCCGCCGGCGGGCCGCTTCGACCGGGCCCGCCCGCTGCTGCTCGCCGCCGGCCTCCCCGCGTTCCGCCCCTGGTGCAACCACCTCACCCACCCGCGGGGCCAGGTCCAACTCCGCCTGGGCCGGGACGGCCTGTGGTACGCCTACGAAGCGGAACCGGGCCACGACGACTGGTGGCCCCGCGGCACCCCGGCCACGGACCCCATCAGCGCCCTGACCGGCCTGGACATCCTGGACACCAACTGACCCTGAGCCCCGAGCACCCTCCCACCCCCACCTGCGACCGCCGCCCCACCGCCGTCCGCGCGCGCCCGCTCCCGTCCCCCGCCCGGCCTCCCGCCGCCGCGCCCGCTGTCGGTACCGTTCTCCCGCTGTCGGCCCGCCCTCGCTGCCGGCACCGTTCTCCCGCTGTCGGTCCGCGCGTGGTTTCGTGTCGCCGGGCATGGTGTGGACCCGCGCCCCCCGGAATCGGTCACGGTCCCGGCGGTGGCTTCCGTCGGATTCCCTGTCGGCCCGGGCCGCGGCCTCGTACCATGGGCCGGGTGATCAGCAGCCGACGCCGCCCCGCCGCCCCGCGGTTCCGTGCGCTCGCGTCCCCTCGCTGTTGTTGTTGATCGTCATCGTCTGAACGGCCCTTTCCCCGCGGCCCGTTCCTCCGCGCCCCGAGCGACCCCCGAACGCGCCCTTGCCCGGTGCCGATCGGGCCGTGGCCCGTTAGTCCCGGTCGAGTCGCCGCCGTCCGCGTACCGCCCCCGCCCGAAAGGCAGGCCCGTACCCATGCGCACCCCCGAATCCGCCCGTGAACTGGCCTACGACCGGCGCAGGCTGCGCCAGTGGCTCGCCGGTGAGGCCCGTGCCGACGGGGTCTCCCGGCGCGACATGCTCCGGCTCGTGGCGGCGGCCGGGCTCGCCGCCACGGCCGTGCCCACCGCCCTCGCCACGCCCGCGACGGCCGCCGCCGGCATCGTCAAACCCCTCCCCGAGGCGTGGTTCACCGTGCGCGGCACCAACGCCGAGACCAGGTTCGCCGCCCTCGCGGGCACCGGCTACCACACCCCCGTCGACCACTTCTTCGTCCGCAACCACACCTCCACCCCCGTCCTGGACGCCGCCGAGTGGACCCTCACCGTCCGGGGTGACGGCCTCGTCCACCGCAGGACCGTCGAGTTCTCCCTCGACGACCTCAAGCGGCTGCCGAAAGTCACCCGCACCGCCTTCGTGGAGTGCGCGGGCAACGGGCGCAGCCTGTTCACCAGCCAGCAGGGCGACACCGTCGCCGGCACGGCCTGGACGCTCGGCGCGATCGGTACCGCCCGCTGGACCGGTGTCCGGCTCGCCGACGTGCTGCGGCGGGCCGGGCTCGGCCCCCACGCGGTCGACGTCATGCCGCGCGGCCTCGATCCCGACTACGTCACGGCCGACGGCACGGACCTCGGCCCGGTGCGGCGCCCGCTGCCGCTGTCCAAGGCGCTCGACGACGTGCTGCTCGCGTACGAGATGAACGGCGAACCGCTGCCGTACGACCACGGCCACCCCGTGCGGGTCCTGGTGCCGTCCTGGATCGGCGTCGCCTCGATCAAGTGGGTCGGCGACATCGAGGTGTCGGCACGGCCGCTGTACTCGCCCTGGAACACCGATTTCTACCGGCTGTTCGGCGACGCGTACCCGGAGGGCGGCAGCGCGCCGCTGACCCGGCAGACCGTCAAGAGCGCCTGGGAGCTGGAGTGGGGCGCGAGCCTCGACGCCACCGAGCACCGGCTCACCGGCCGCTCCTGGTCCGGGGCCGGCGGCATCGTCCGGGTCGACGTCAGCACCGACGGGGGCGCTACCTGGCGGCGGGCCCGGCTGCACGACGCGCCGCGCCGGGCCGGCTGGGTCCGCTGGTCCACCGACTGGCGTCCGCCGGCCCCGGGCGCGTACGCCCTGCTGGCCCGGGCCACCGACTCCGCGGGCCGCGCCCAGCCCGGTGCCACGACGCCCAACACTCAGGGCTACCTCTTCGACGCGGTGGTCCGGCACCCGGTGACGGTGGTGTGACGTCGGCGGACGCGTCCTCTCGTCGAAGGGGTGACCAATCGTCAGATAATCACCTCAAAGGGCTAACTTCCCGTCAATTCCCCGATTTCGAAGGGAGTTGACGGCTCGTCTGCTGTCGGCGAGAGGGTGTGCGGGCGTCGCGGGTCCCTCGTTCGGCTCGCCGACGGCAGCCTGGCGACATATCCGACATGGCAGTCATGTGAGCTGTTTGTGCGTTCAGTCATGCGCCGGCTGCGCAGCCGGCCCTCTCAGACAGGAGACGTTGCATGCTGATGACCCGCTCCACTGCCGTCACCGCCGGTATCGCGGCCGCCGCGGCCCTGGCCGCGACCGGCATCACCTACGCCTCGGCCGCCTCCGCTCCGGGCCAGGCGGCCCCCGCCCAGGCGCCCCTCGCCGGTTCCGGAAAGGGCAACGAGGGCAATGAGGGCAATGAGGGCAACGAGGGCCGGGGCAAGGGCTTCGACGAGGAGGGTCTGATCCACATCAACGAGCGGTCGTACTCCGCCCACCCGGGCGGCTGCATCACCGTGGTCAGCGGACTGGGCGCCAAGAGCCTGAACATCCGCAACGACACCCGCCGTACCGTCGAGGTCTTCCGCGGTGCGGTCTGCGACAACGGCGCTCCCATCGCCACGGTCGGGCCGCACAGCTCCAGCGACGGCGTGAACCCGCGGTCCAATGACGGCTTCTTCGACGAGGAGAAGGCAGTGGTGGGCAGCTTCCGGGTGGTCAAGGACCGCGACGGCAAGTTCTGACCCGGCCGTCCGACGGGGATCCCGGCCCGCCGGAATCGGGCCGCGATCCCCTCCGGGCAAGGCCCGGACCCCACCATTGTGTGACAACCCGCGCGCCGCGAGCACCCTGCCGGCCGCCCGCCCACTCCACCCACCGACCCCCTTCACCGGCCCGCCCGCCGGGCACCTCCCACCACGCCGCCCCTCGTCGCCCCCCGCCGCGCGCCGACCGCAGACGCCGTCCCGGGCGGTCGGGCCCCCGTACGAGCGAGGACGCCGCAAGCCGAGCGCCGTGTCAAGGCAGGTCACTGGGTACCACCTGGCACAGGTCGTAGAAGGTGTCCAGGTGGGGCCGAACCAGTCCGTAGCAGGCGCACAATTCCAACTCAGCACCCTCTGGTCCGGAGAAGCCTGCTCAATCCGTGACAGGTGCGTGGTAGCGCGGTGAGACGAAGAGGCCCGTCAGGAACATACGAGGGCCCGCTGCCGCCGGCCAGTCTTGACGAGCGCGTGCACGTCGGCGCCGAGCCTCGGCCTCGGTGTCTGCGACCACGGCGCTGACGGACAGGATGCCGTGCCCTCCGCCCGACGAGTCGGCTGCGGCTGCGGAGAAGGCGCTGTGGTGTCGATGCGCCTGTGTGACCGGTGGGCAGCCGCGCGGGGCCGCTGCGCCAGGGGCACGTGCGGGCGTCGCCCTGTGGATGGGCGGGGTGTCAGCGGTGGGCGGCGCGGTTCATTTCGACGACGTCGTCCAGGCCGGGGTTGGCCGGGAGGGCTGCGAAGCGCTCGGGCATGCTGTCGCGTACGGCCGTGTCCTTGGCGCGTTCGGCCGCTGCCAGGGCGGCGGGCAGCTCGTCGAGGGTCAGCTCGGTGCAGTAGGCGGGACCCATCGGCTGCTGGCGCCACGAGTCGGCCAGGGGGCCTGCGTCGTAAGGGTCGAAGCCGGTGTCGTCGACCAGGCTCATGGCCACCTTCTTGGCCTCCGCGGAGTCGCCGGCCACCGGGATCGCGATACGGCCCGGAGTGCCCGCAGGGACACCCCTGGTCCGCTGGGTCTCGGCCAGGGCGGCGTTCCACGCCTTGACCACGGGCCGTCTCAACAGCTCGGAGACGTACATGCTCTCCACCATGCCGGAGTCCACTTCCTCGATCCGCCCGCCGAGGTGCGGGTAGTAGTTCGAGGTGTCGATGACCACGGTCTCGGCGGACACCGAGGCGAACAGATCGGCCAACTGCCCCTGCACCCCGAACGGGATCGACAGGATGATCACGTCCCTGCCCTCGGCCGACTCGTCCAGGGCCACCGCGCGGGCGCCTGCCTCCAGCACCTCGGCCGCAACGGCCTCGGCGCCCCGGGCGTCCGCCACCTGGACGTCGTGACCGGCCAGGCTCAGCTTGCGGGCCAGATTTCCGCCGATGGCTCCAGCTCCTATGACAGTAATTTTCATGATTTATCCCTTCGAGGGTCATGCCACCCCCCTGAGGGGGCGCGATGTGATGACGGTGCAGCGGGACCGCCGGACCTGGCCCGATCCCGTGTGGCGCCGGGGCCTTTCGGCGGCCCGGCCTTGAGCGAGTTGCCGACCGCTAGGTGCGGTCGTCCGGCTCGCGGTATCCGTTGGCGATGAGCGCCCGCAGCCGGTCGAGCGATTCCCCGGTGACGCCGGTGCCCTTGATCCAGGCTGCCGAGCAGGCCGCGAGGAACAGGTCGTAGCCCGTCACCGACGGTCGTACGTACCCTGTGCGCTGCGCGGCCTGCACATACTCGTCGGTCGTGGCGATGAGTTCGTCGCAGGGGACGGTGAGCGGATTGTCCGGGTCCTGCGCCCGGGTCGCCGTCATGAGGGGTTCCGGCAGTCCGCTGTAGGCGCTGAGGTAGTCCTCCATCGCCCGCAGCCACCGCGTCAGCGCCGTGCCGGCGTCGTCGATACCGGCGATGTCCGCCCGGCGGGCCTCCAGTTCCTCGGTGCGGGACTGGAGGACGGCCGCCAGCAGGGCCTCACGGGTGGGGAAGTGCCGGTACAGCGTTCCCGGTCCGACACCCGCCTCCTTGGCGACTGCTTCCAGCGATGTGCCGACGCCGTCCCGCAGGAAATGGCGCTGGGCGGCTTCCAGGAGGGCCGCACGATTGCGCTGGACGTCGGCGCGAGGCTTGCGCCCCTGTTGCTCCCTGGTGTGCATACGCCCTCCCGCAGTCTTCCCATCCGGCGACCCGAAGAAAACGGAGGCTGTCTCCGAATTGCCTCCACCATAAACCGGAGACACCCTCCGGTCAAATCGGGCGCCGCTGGCCTGGTGTCGAATCCGGCGTAGTCCACGATCACTTCCAGGTCCTTGTCCGCAAACTCGGTGATGGACTCCGCTACGTCGGCCAGCTCGATTTCGGCGGCCAGTTCACGGGTTTCCGGGTTCAGTTCGGCCGCGTAGACCTCCCTTGAGTACGGCGATGTGGGCGCCGATGTAGCCGAGACCTCCGAGGCCGATGCCCCCGACCCGCATGGCCTTCTTCGCCCCGCCGCGCGCGACCATGGCGTGGTAGGAGGTGAGGCCGGCGTCGGTCGCCATCGCCCCCATCGCAAAGGAGAGTTCGTCCGGCAGCCGCACCAGGTTCGCGTCCGTGGCGCGCACCTTGGGCCCGTGACCGCCGTCCCAGGCGCCGTAGTCGATGGCGTCGCCGTCGGGCATCGCCAGTCCCACCCGGTCACCCACCTTCCAGTGGTCCATCCCCGGGCCGACCTCGCTGATCACGCCGGCGTTCTCGTGCCCGAGCCTCATCGGCAGGCGCGGGAACGACTTCATCCACGTCGGGTCGTCGAGCGCGCTCACATCCGAGTGGCACAGGCCGGCGGCCTTGATGTCGACGACGACCTCGCCCGGACCCGCGTGCGGCGCGTCCACCTCATCCAGCGTCAGCGGCTCGCCGGTTCCGTGGAATCGTCAGGATTTCATGGGTCTCGCATGTCCTTCCTGTGGCGCCGGCGGCTGCTCGCCGACCCTTGACATCCCTGTCCTGTGATGGGCTTTTCCTGACGCCTCCCGGGGACCGGAGAATCCGCCGACACCCTCACCGGCGCCCCGGGAGGGGGAAGGCGGAAGACTCGGGCCTCGCTGAAGTCACCCGCGAGCGCCGCCGGCCGCAGCGGCGCTGCCACCTCGGCGCCGTGGCTCTGCCGCACAAGCGTGCGGTCCAGCATCAGGTGGGCGTACTGCTCGACGAGTTGAGATCGATGACCCTGTGCGCCTCGGCCTCGGCTCGCCCCAGCTGTGGCGAGTGGTAGGAGGACCGGGCGAGCAGCAGACGCGGTGCCACGTGCTCAGGCGCCTCGTCAACCAGAGGGGCGAGGATCCGCGCCGCCGTGGTGTGCTTGCGTCGGCCCCGGGACGCCGTGCTGGACCAGGGGGACTGGCGACGCCTCGCTGTTCGCCCGCACCAAGGGTGCCCGGGTGATCGCCACGGCATCCAGCGAGAAGAAGGCCGCGCGACTGATCGAACTCGGCGCGAGCGACGTGATCAACTACGTCGACGCGCCGGAGTAGGGCGCAGAGAACGCGGCGTCCTACGTGGCGAGCGGCGCGCCGGCGCCCATCCGGGAACCCAGCCGCTGGAACCCCGGTGAACGCAACCGAGCTTCCAGCGCGGCCATTGATCACCAACCCGACGTCACGCGAGGACCCGTGTTCCGACGGCCCCGACCGACATTCTGCGAGGTCGTCGCCCTCCGTGACCTCACCGTCGACCTCGGGGGTCTCTACTGCCGTACAGCTTTGGCACCGATCGGTACCGAATCTGATACTGTCGCATTCTGCATCGATCGATGCGGAAGTTTGAACAGTTCAGACCGCTCTTTACGGCGCAAGGGAAAGAGGAACATCATGACTGAGAGTGATCTGCGCGGCTGGTACATGCGCTACATCGAGGCGCTCAACGCCCATGAGCTCGACCGCATGGACGAGTTCATCAACGACGACGTGCTGCTCGGCGGCCAGCCCGGCACCCGCGACGACGTCGTCACGGTCCTGAAGGGGATCGTCGACGCCGTTCCGGACATTCACTGGGAGATTGACGAACTGCTGTTCGACCGGGACGGCATCGCCGTCCGCGCCATCAACACCGGCACCCCGGTGAAGGAGTGGCTCGGTGTCCCAGCCTCCGGTGCCTCGTTCAAGATCGTCGAGTACGCCATCTACAAGGTCCGTGACGGTCGATTCGTCCAGATGACGAACCTGCACGACTCGGCCGAGATGCTCCGGCAGCTGACCTCCTAAAGCCGTAGTCAAGCGACCGCTGTGACCGGGAGTCCGTTGGTAGCGCCTCCCGTCAGGCAGGCGGTCATGGGGCCCGCGCGCACCCTCCGGAAGCCGTCAACAAGATGGAGAAGGGCGTTGCGGTGAGGCAGGACAAGGGCACCCGCGGCCGGTACGAACCGGCCGCGGTCCTCGGCTCCGCCCACGACCTGCCCGCGGCGGCGAAGACACCGCCTTGACGCGGCCGGTCACCTCGATGCCCCCGGGTGCCGGAGGTGGGCGTCAGCCCCGCGGGCGCATCGGTCGCCGGGCCTGCTCGACAAGCTGATGCGTCAGCGCACGCCTGCCGCATCGAGCAGGGTGGCCACCGTGGGGGCGATGAGCCCGTTGAGGTTGTCGGCTCCGATACCCGCACGGGCGCTGGCGCCGTCGAAGGCCAGGCTGAGCTGTCGGGCCAGCAGGTCGGGATCGCTCGCACCGCCCTGTTCGGCCTCGGTCCGGAAGAAGGCCGTCAGGTTTCCCTTGACCCGGTGGGCCACTCGGCTCGCGGGGTGACTCTGATCCTTGAGCTCGATCTGCACGGCCAGGTACTGGCAGCCCCGGAAGCCGGGCGCACCCGCCTGCAGCTCCACCTGCTCGAAGACGTGCAGGATCCGCTCGCGGGGTGAACGACCGTCGTCCACGGCGGGCAGGAGCGTCGTCACGAAGGCCGAAGCGCGTCGCTCCAGGCTCGCCGCCAGCAGTTCGTCCTTGCTCCCGAACAACTGGTACATGGAGCGCTTGGACACCCCAGCCGCCTTGCACAGTGCCTCGATGCCGATACCGACGCCGTCCCGGTAGGTGAGCGTGGCCGCCGCCTCCAGGAGCCGCTCCCGGGGACTCGCCTTCACTTCGGTGCTCATACGGTGAGGTTAACTCGATTCGAGAGAAAAGTAAACCGATCGGTTTACGGTGTCGGCCGGGACGTCGGGTCAGAGGCTCGGCGACGGTCCCGGGGGAATTCGCCCCGTCGAACCGGCCGGGATCGTCGATCAGCACCCGGTGCCCCTCCAAGAACGGCCGCACCCGTCGCACCGCCGGCGACGGACCCGCACCAGCAGCGTCGTGGGTCGGTGACCGAACGGCTCGTGTGCGAGCCGACGCGTGACCGTCCCGCGTGAGAGCGCCTCGGCTCCGTAGTCGCGGCACCTGGTGCACGTCGAGGTCTTCCGGATTCCCGATCCAGGCCGCTAGTGTCTCGTGACCCTGATTGAGTTACTTCGAGTTGTTATTGACGAGTTTCTTCACGCTGGTCTGGACGAGTCGGACCTTGGCGAGGATCTCG
>NZ_JBIWKB010000032.1:0-109897 GCF_044765425.1 Streptomyces sp. NPDC102462
GCAGGACCCAGATCAGAGCCACCGATCCCGATGTTCACCACATTCCTGATCCGCCGGCCGGTATGACCCGTCCACGCACCCGAACGCACCCGCCCGGCGAAATCCGCCATCTTGTCCAGCACCGCG
The DNA here is from genome assembly GCF_044765425.1 of Streptomyces sp. NPDC102462. NCBI lineage: Bacteria > Bacillati > Actinomycetota > Actinomycetes > Kitasatosporales > Streptomycetaceae > Streptomyces > Streptomyces sp. NPDC102462. The sequence goes on from NZ_JBIWKB010000032.1 coordinate 127, forward strand.
TGCACCGCGGGGACCACGTTCTCCCCGTCGACCTCGATCACCGCATCCCGCGGCGCCCGCAGCGCCGTATGCAGCACCGCCCGGCCCTCCGTGACATTGATCTTCTTCCCACGGAACATCGCGTCCCGCAGCCCGAACACATCACTCGCCACGGCCAGTTCCTGGAGCAGCGCCAGCGTCTCGTCGGTGATCAGGTGTTTGCTGTAGTCGATCAGCAGGTCGCCGACGCGTACGGCATACCGCTCGGCCCGCCCGGGGTCGGCCGCGAACAGCTCGCGCAGGCCCGGTTGCCACGCGGCGCGGTGGTCGGCGAGCGCGACCCACTCGGGCCGCCGGGTGAGCACGGGGTGAGGGGACTCGGCCATGTCAGACGTTCTCCTTGGTGCCCTCGCCGCGCAGGGCGATGGCGTACATCTCGTCGGCGTCGAGGCGGCGCAGCTCCTCGGCGATGAGTTCGGAGGTGGGCCGGACCTTCAGGGCGAGGGTGCGCGGCGGCTGCCCGGGCAGGGTCAGCGTGGCGAGTGGGCCCTCCGGCCGGTCGATGAGGATCTCGCCGTCCGTGGTGCCGAGCCGGACGGCCGTGACGACCGGCCCGGCCGTGACGATCCGTTCGGCCGGAACCCCGAGGCGCGCCTCGAGCCAGCGGGCGAGCAGTTCGGCGCTGGGGTTCTCCGCCTCGCTCTCCACGACCGCCGAGGTGATCTTCACCCGGGCCTGGTCGAGGGCGGCGGCCAGCATGGAGCGCCACGGGGTGAGCCGGGTCCAGGCCAGGTCGGTGTCGCCGGGCGCGTAGGAGCGGACCCGGGCCTCCAGCGCGTCCAGCGGGTGCTCGACGGCGTACATGTCGGTGATCCGGCGCTGGGCGAGCGTGCCCAGCGGGTCCTTGGCCGGGTTGTCGGGGGCGTCCACCGGCCACCAGACGACGACCGGGGCGTCCGGCAGCAGCAGCGGCAGCACCACGGAGTCGGCGTGGTCGGAGACATCGCCGAACGTGCGCAGCACCACCGTCTCGCCGGTGCCCGCCTCCGAGCCGACCCGGACCTCCGCGTCCAGTCGCGACCGGGTGCGCTCGCGGGGGGTGCGGGCATGCCGCTTGATCACGACGAGGGTGCGCGAGGGGTGCTCGCGGGAGGCGTCCTCGGCCGCCTTGATGGAGTCGTAGGCGTTCTCCTCGTCCGTGACGATCACCATCGTCAGGACCATGCCCACCGCCGGGGTGCCGATGGCACGGCGACCCTGCACAAGGGCCTTGTTGATCTTGCTTGCCGTGGTGTCGGTCAGGTCGATCTTCATGGCCTGCGCCAGCTCCGTCCGTCTCGTGCGAGCATCTCGTCGGCTTCCTCGGGTCCCCAGCCGCCCGACGCGTACTGGGCCGGCCTGCCGTGCGCCGCCCAGTACTCCTCGATCGGGTCGAGGATCTTCCAGGACTCTTCCACTTCCTCGGTCCGCGGGAAGAGGTTGGCGTCGCCGAGCAGCACGTCCAGGATGAGCCGTTCGTACGCCTCCGGGCTGGACTCCGTGAACGACTCGCCGTAGGCGAAGTCCATGGACACGTCCCGGATCTCCATGGAGGTGCCCGGCACCTTCGAGCCGAACCGGACGGTCATGCCCTCGTCGGGCTGGACGCGGATGACGACCGCGTTCTGGCCCAGTTCCTCGGTCGCGGTGTGGTCGAAGGGGGAGTGCGGTGCCCGCTGGAAGACCACCGCGATCTCGGTGACCCGGCGGCCGAGCCGCTTGCCGGTGCGCAGATAGAAGGGGACGCCCGCCCAGCGGCGGTTGTCGATCTCCAGCTTGATCGCGGCGTAGGTGTCGGTCTTCGACCTGGCGTCGATGCCGTCCTCCTGGAGGTAGCCGACGACCTCCTCGCCGCCCTGCCAGCCCGCCGCGTACTGCCCGCGGACGGTGTGCGCGCCGAGGTCGTCGGGCAGCCGCACCGACCTGAGCACCTTCAGCTTCTCGGTGAGCAGCGACTCCGCGTCGAAGGCGATGGGCTCCTCCATGGCGGTGAGCGCCATCAGCTGGAGCAGGTGGTTCTGGATGACGTCACGGGCGGCGCCGATCCCGTCGTAGTAGCCGGCCCGGCCGCCGATGCCGATGTCCTCGGCCATGGTGATCTGCACATGGTCGACGTACGAGCGGTTCCATACGGGTTCGTACATCTGGTTGGCGAAGCGCAGCGCCAGGATGTTCTGGACGGTCTCCTTGCCCAGGTAGTGGTCGATCCGGAACACCTGGTCCGGTTCGAACACCTCGTGCACGACCTTGTTCAGCTCCTCGGCCGACTTCAGGTCGTGGCCGAACGGCTTCTCGATGACCGCGCGCCGCCAGGAGCCCTCCGGGGGGTCCGCCAGGCCGTGCTTCTTCAGCTGCCGCACGACCTTGGGGAAGAACTTGGGCGGCACGGAGAGGTAGAAGGCGAAGTTGCCGCCGGTGCCGCGGGAGGCGTCCAGTTCCTCGACGGCCTCGCGCAGCTGCTTGAACGCCGTGTCGTCGTCGAAGTCGCCGGGCACGAACCGCATGCCCTCGGCGAGCTGCTGCCAGACCTCCTCGCGGAACGGGGTGCGGGCGTGCTCGCGGACGGCGTCGTGCACCACCTGCGCGAAGTCCTGGTCCGCCCAGTCCCGGCGGGCGAAGCCCACCAGTGAGAAGCCCGGCGGCAGCAGACCCCGGTTGGCCAGGTCGTAGACGGCCGGCATCAGCTTCTTGCGGGACAGGTCGCCGGTCACACCGAAGATCACCAGGCCGGAGGGGCCGGCGATCCGGGGAAGCCGGCGGTCGCGGGTGTCGCGCAGCGGGTTCACCCAGTCGGCGGTCGGTGCGGCATCGGCGGCCCGTGCGGCCGGGACGCGCGCGGCGGCCGCCGCCGGTTCCTGCTCGGGGGTGCTCATCGGGCGTCAACTCCCTTGCTGTCCAGTGACTTCGCGACGGCGGTCAGCAGGTCCTGCCAGGCCGCCTGGAACTTGGCGACGCCCTCGTCCTCCAGCTTGCGGACGACGTCGTCGTAGGAGATGCCGAGCCGTTCCACGGCCGCGAGGTCGGCCCGGGCCTGTGCGTAGCCGCCGGTCACCGTGTCACCGGTGATGTCGCCGTGGTCGGCGGTGGCGTCGAGCGTCGCCTCCGGCATGGTGTTGACGGTGCCGGGCGCGACCAGACCGTCCACGTACAGGGTGTCCTTGTAGGCCGGGTCCTTCACGCCGGTGGACGCCCACAGCGGGCGCTGCTTGTTGGCCCGGGCCCCGGCGAGCGCGGTCCAGCGCGGGCCGCCGAACACCTCCTCGTAGGCCTCGTAGGCCAGCCGCGCGTTCGCCAGCGCCGCCCTGCCCTTGAGGGCGAGGGCCCGGTCGGTGCCGAGGAGCGTCAGCCGCTTGTCGATCTCGCTGTCGACCCGGGAGACGAAGAAGGAGGCCACGGAGTGCACGGCGGACAGGTCGAGGCCCGCCGCCCGGGCCTTCTCCAGACCGGCCAGATAGGCGTCCATGACCTGCCGGTAGCGCTCAAGCGAGAAGATCAGCGTGACATTGACGCTGATGCCGAGGCCGATCACCTCGGTGATGGCCGGCAGGCCCGCCTCGGTGGCCGGAATCTTGATCATCACGTTGGGGCGGTCGACGAGCCAGGCGAGCTGCTTGGCCTCGGCGACCGTCGCCCGGGTGTCGTACGCGAGGCGCGGGTCGACCTCGATGGAGACCCGGCCGTCCCGGCCGCCGGTCGCGTCGTACACCGGCCGCAGCACATCGGCCGCGGCGCGGACGTCGGCGGTGGTCATCATCCGTACGGCCTCGTCGACCGTGACACCGCGCACGGCCAGGTCGGCCAGCTGCTCCTCGTACCCCGATCCGCCGTCGGTCCCGCTCGGGTCGGCGGACCCGCCCACGGAGCCGATGGCGGCCTGGAAGATGGACGGGTTGGTGGTGACACCCACGACGTGCCTGCGGGCGACGAGTCCGGCCAGGTTGCCGCTGCTGATCCGGCGCCGCGACAGATCGTCGAGCCAGATCGACACGCCCTCCTCGGTCAGGCGCTGGAGTGCTCCCGCGGTCGCGGTTGCTTCGGTCACTTTGATCATCTTCTTTCTGGCGATCGGATCAACCGCGGGCGGCGGCCAGGGATTCCCGGGCCTTGGCGGCGACGTTCTCGGGGGTGAAACCGAACTCGGCGAACAGGGTCTGCGCGGCGGCGGAGGCGCCGAAGTGCTCCAGCGAGACGATGCGCCCGGCGTCGCCCACAAAGCGGTGCCAGGTCAGGCCGACGCCGGCCTCGACGGCGACCCGGGCCCTGGTGGCGGGCGGCAGGACGCTGTCCCGCCAGGCCCGGTCCTGCTCCTCGAACCACTCCACGGACGGCATGGACACCACACGGGTGCCGATGCCCTCGGCCTCCAGCAGGTCCCGTGCGGCGACGGCGAGCTGCACCTCGGAACCGGTGGCGATGAGGATCACCTCCGGGGTCTGGGTGGACGAGTCGTGCAGGACGTAGCCTCCCTTGGCCGCGTCCGGGTTGCGCGCGTACGTCGGCACGCCCTGACGGGTCAGCGCGAGTCCGTGCGGGGCGGGCTTGGTGGTGTGCCTCTTCAGGATCTCGGCCCAGACGGTCACGGTCTCGTTGGCGTCCGCCGGGCGGACGACGTTCAGGCCGGGGATGGCGCGCAGCGAGGCGAGGTGTTCGACGGGCTGGTGGGTGGGGCCGTCCTCGCCCAGGCCGATCGAGTCGTGCGTCCACACATAGGTGACGGGCAGCTGCATGAGGGCGGACATCCGCACGGCGTTGCGCATGTAGTCGGAGAACACCAGGAAGGTGCCGCCGTAGATCCGGGTGTTGCCGTGCAGGGCGATGCCGTTCATCTCCGCGGCCATGGAGAACTCGCGGATGCCGAAGTGGACGGTGCGGCCGTACGGGTCGGCCCCCGGCAGCGGGTTGCCCTTCGGCAGGAAGGAGGAGGACGCGTCGATGGTGGTGTTGTTGGAGCCGGCCAGGTCGGCGGAGCCACCCCACAGTTCGGGTACGACCGGGCCGAGGGCCTGGAGGACCTTGCCGGATGCGGCGCGGGTGGCGACGGACTTGCCGGGTTCGAAGACGGGCAGGGCGTCCTGCCAGCCCTCCGGGAGCTGACCGGCGACGACGCGGTCGAACAGGCGGGCGCGCTCGGGCTGGGCGGTGCGCCACTCGGCGATCCGCTTGTCCCAGGAGGCATGGGACTCGGCGCCCCGGTCCAGGGCCTGCCGGGCGTGCGCGAGGACGTCGTCGGCGACGGTGAAGTGCTGCTCGGGGTCGAAGCCGAGGACCCGCTTGGTGGCGGCGACCTCCTCGGCACCCAGGGCGGAGCCGTGGGCGGCCTCGGTGTTCTGGGCGTGGGGGGCGGGCCAGGCGATGATCGTGCGCAGCGCGACGATCGACGGGCGTCCGGTCTCGGCCCGGGCCGCGTCCAGCGCCGCGTACAGGGCGGGCACGTCGACATCGCCGTTCTCCGCGGGCGCCACACGCTGCACGTGCCAGCCGTACGCCTCGTAGCGCCCGAGCACGTCCTCGGAGAACGCCGTGGCGGTGTCGCCCTCGATGGAGATGTGGTTGTCGTCGTAGAGGAAGACCAGGTTGCCGAGCCGCTGGTGGCCGGCGAGCGAGGACGCCTCGGCGGAGACGCCCTCTTGCAGGTCGCCGTCCGAGACGATCGCCCAGATGGTGTGGTCGAAGGGCGAGGTGCCCTCGGGGGCGTCGGGGTCGAACAGACCGCGCTCGTAGCGGGCGGCCATCGCCATGCCGACGGCGTTCGCGACGCCCTGGCCGAGCGGCCCTGTGGTGGTCTCCACACCCGCGGTGTGCCCGTACTCGGGGTGGCCGGGCGTCCTCGAACCGTGGGTGCGGAACGCCTTCAGATCGTCCAGCTCCACCTCGTAGCCGGCGAGGAAGAGCTGGGTGTAGAGGGTCAGCGAGGTGTGGCCGGGGGACAGGACGAAGCGGTCCCGGCCGGTCCACTCCGGATCGGCCGGATCGTGACGCATCAGCTTCTGAAAGATCGTGTACGCGGCGGGGGCGAGGCTCATCGCCGTGCCCGGGTGCCCGTTCCCGACCTGCTGCACGGCATCGGCCGCCAGGAGGCGGGCGGTGTCCACGGCACGCCGGTCGAGGTCGGTCCACTCGAAGCCGTCGGTTGTCTGCGTGCTCATCTTCAAGAAGTCCTCGATCTCAGCGGGGTTCTGGCTGAACGCGTTCAAAAGTAAAAGTCTGACTTTTAACGAGGAAGGTCGGGGTGTGTCAGCCTGTGGTGAAAATGGGACACCGACGGCGGTGCAGGGGCGGCACAAGAGGGGCATGGTGGGCGGAACAGTGCAAGGCGGTGACGGTCGCGAGCGCGGCGACGGGATCGGCGAGGGCGGTGACGGGATCAGAACGTTCCCCTTCCCGGTCGATCTGAGCGTCGGCGGCGTCGGCATCCAGGTCGGCCCGATGGGAGTCGGCCGCGCCTGGCACGAGGACGCCCCGCTGCACCGCGTCCACCGCATCGACTTCCACGTGGTCATGCTCTTCAGCGACGGCCCCGTCCACCACATGATCGACTTCGCCGAGTACGAGGCGACGGCGGGCGACGTGCTGTGGATACGGCCCGGACAGGTCCACCGCTTCTCCCGGGCGAGCGAGTACCGCGGAACCGTCCTCGCCATGCAGCCCGGTTTCCTGCCCCGCGCCACCGTCGAGGCCACCGGCCTGTACCGCTACGACCTGCCGCCCCTGCTGCACCCCGACCCGGCACGGCTGGACGCCCTGCGCGCCGCGCTCGACCAGCTGCGACGTGAGTACGAGGACGCGGTGACCCTTCCGCTCAGTCTGCACACGGCGGTGCTGCGGCACTCCCTGACGGCGTTCCTGCTGCGCCTCGCCCATCTCGCGGCCAGCTCCGCCGAGGCGGCCAGGCAGCAGGCCGACACGGCCTTCACGCTCTTTCGTGACGCGGTCGAGCAGGGCTTTTCCACCAATCACAGCGTCAGCGCCTACGCCGACGCCCTCGGTTACTCCCGGCGCACCCTCGTCCGCGCGGTCCGCGCCGCCACCGGGGAGACCCCCAAGGGCTTCATCGACAAGCGGGTGGTTCTGGAGGCCAAGCGGCTGCTGGCGCACACCGATCTGCCCATCGGCCGGGTCGGCGCGGCCGTCGGCTTCCCCGACGCGGCGAACTTCTCCAAGTTCTTCCAGCTGCGCACGGGCCGCACCCCGGCGGCCTTCCGGGCCGAGCTGGCCTGACCGAGCCCGCCTGCTGAGCCGAGCTGGCCTGAAGGCGGTCCGCGCGACCGCGGGACCGGCCGACCGCAGCGCCGGTGCCCGTCTGGCATGCGAGCGGACCCGGGGCCGGCGGTCGAGCGTCCGATTGGGTGGGCGGTTTGCCCTGCTTACCAACCACTTCAGGTTTATGTCTGCTAAACCCTGATCGCGAGAAACGTGCCATGGAATCGGCGCCATCCCATACCCCCCAGGAGGGGCCGTAGTGGAATCTACTTTCAGGGGCAGGCTTCCGGACCTGCCCCGACGGCTGTTGCGTGCGGTGCGGTCCGTCTCATGGTGCGCCGTCGCGGTGGTGGCGGCCTTCGTGCTGGCACTCGCCTCGTCCGCTGTGACGCCGGCCGCTGCGGCCCCCGACGGCGGTGATGTGTGGACCTGGGGACGCAACCAGTACGGGCAGCTGGGCAACGGAACCACCGTGCCGAGCCCCAATCCCGGCAGCATGGTGCCGCTCCAGGCCGACCTGCCGGCGGGCACCACCGCCACCGCGGTGGCCGGCGGGTACGGCTTCTCGGTGGCGCTGACCTCCACGGGCCAGGTCCTGGCGTGGGGTCAGAACGACGTCGGACAGCTGGGTAACGGCACCTACACCGACAGCACGACGCCCGTCCAGGTCCATCTGCCCGCCGGCACCACGGTCACGGCCATCGCGACCGGCGACGACTATGTACTCGCGCTGACCGCGAACGGCCGGCTGCTGGCCTGGGGTTACAACGAGTGGGGCCAGCTGGGCAACGGCGTGACCGGTGGTGACAGCAACGTGCCGGTTCAGGTGCATCTGCCCGCCGGCACCACGGTCACGGCGATCTCCAGCGGAGCCGGTCACGGCCTGGCACTGACATCGACCGGTGAGGTGCTCGCCTGGGGTGACAACGACTTCGGGCAGGTGGGCGACGGCACCACCGTCAGCCGCAACGAGCCGGTGCCGGTCCATGTGCCCGCCGGCACCACGGTCACGTCGATCGCCGGAGCCGACGACCACAGCCTCGCGCTGACCTCCACCGGTGAGGTGCTCGCCTGGGGGTACAACGGCCGCGGTCAGCTGGGCAACGGCACCACCACGAACAGCAGTGTGCCGGTCATGGTGCAACTGCCCGCGGACGTCGTCGTCAGCTCGGTCGCCGGGGCCCACGGGTTCCAGAGTTTCGCGCTGACGTCCACCGGCCAGGTGCTGGCCTGGGGAGACAACACCTACGGCCAGCTGGGCGACGGTACGACCACGCGCCGCACCGTGCCGGTCCCGGTTCATCTGCCGGCGGGCACCGACGTCACGGCGGTCATCGGCGGCGACGACCACACGGTCGCGCTGACCTCCACCGGCCAGGTGCTGGCCTGGGGATACAACCGCTACGGCCAGGTCGGCGACGGCACCACCACCAACCGCACCGAGCCGGTCCCGGTGGAACTGCCCGAAGGGGCCGTCGTCACGGCCATCGGCGCCGGCAACTACCACTCCCTCGCCGTCTTCCTCGCCCAGCCCGCGGAGAGTTCGACGACGCTCACGGCCTCCCCGACCACAGCCGCGCCCGGGGAACCGGTCACCCTGACCGCAGACGTGACCTGCACGACCGGGACGCCTACCGGTCAGGTCCTCTTCTACGACGACGACACCCAGATCGGCACCGCCACCCTCGGCCCCGACGGCACGGCCACCCACACCACCACGGCCCTCGGCCTGGGCGCGCACGAGATCACCGCCCACTACCAGGGCGACGGCAGCTGCCCGCCCTCCGTCTCCGAACCGGTCGTGGTGATCGTCGAGGAGGCGCCACAGCCCTCCCTCGGCCTGACCAAGCGGGTGGAGTCCACCGGCCCGTTCCAGGTCGGCACCACGGTCGAGTACTCCTACACGGTCACCAACACCGGCAACACCGCCCTGCACAACCTGACCGTCACGGACGACCAGGCCGCCGGCGTCACCTGCGACACGACAGGTCTCGCCGCAGGCGAGAGCACCACCTGTCACGGCAGCCATGTGATCACCGAGGACGACATCACCCCGTGCCGGCCCGCCACGGGGGGCTGCGAGCTGACCAACCTGGCACAGGCGACGGCGTTCGAGCCCGGCGGCCAGGAGGTCGCCAGCGACCAGGCCACTGCCACCGTCACCGTCCAGCAGCCGGCCGCCGAACTGACCCTGGTCAAGCGGGTCGTCTCGAAGGGCCCGTTCCGGGTCGGGGACAAGGTGAAGTACGCCTACACAATCACCAACACCGGCAACACCGTTCTGCACGGTGTGCTGGTCCGCGACGACCACCTCACCGGCGTCACCTGCGCCACGGCCGTCCTCGACCCGAGTGAGAGCACGACCTGCCACGGCAGCTACACCGTCGCCCGCGCCGATCTCCAGAACTGCCACAAGGCCCCGAAGGGGTACGGCAAGGGCACCGACGGCTGCAAGGTGTGCAGCGTCACCAACACCGCGACCGCGGCGGGCGTCGACCCGAACGGTCACCAGGTCGTCAGTGAGGCCGCCAAGGCCACCATCACCGTGACCACGAAGAAGCCTTCTCACCACGGCAGCTGACAGCCCGACCCCCTACGACAAGCCGCCCCGCACCCCGCAGAGGGGAACGGGGCGGCTTGTCGTGCGACCCGACCGTCGGCCGGCTCATCCGTACGGAGCCCTTGGTGCGGCGGAGCCGGTCAGTGGCCGAAGTCGAACCAGTTCACGTTCACGAAGTCGGCCGGCTGGCCGCTGGTGAACGTCAGATACACATCGTGGGTGCCGGTCACCGCGCCGATGTTGGCCGGGACCGTCCGCCAGGACTGCCAGCCGCCCGTGTTGGCCAGCGCGAAGCTGCCTATGGGAGCGTTGCCGCGGCTGTCCAGGCGCACCTCCACGAGTCCGCTCACCCCGCTCGCGGCGCCGCTCGCCACCCGGGCGTAGAACTGGGTGGCGGCCGTGGAGCCGAAGTTGACGCCCTTGTACTGCACCCAGTCCCCGTTCGCGATCGCGCCGATGTTCTGCCCGCCGCCGGTGTCCGACGTGCCCTCGGTGATCACCCCGGACTGGCCGTCGTAGGACTCGGCCTGGATGGCGCTGTAGGCGTCCCGGTTGCCGGTCGGCGGGGGAGTGGTGCCGCCCCCACCACCGGACTGCAGTACCTGCACGTAGTCCACGACCATCGGGTGGTTCGGCTCGGTGCCGCCGTCCGGGCCGCCGCCGAAGGCGCCCGGGAAGCCGCCGCCCATGGCCACGTTGAGGATGATGAAGAAGCCGTGGTTGGTCGCGTTCGACCAGGTCGTCGCGTCCACCTGGTTGGCCCGCACGGTGTGGAAGTTGACGCCGTCGAGGTAGAAGCGGATCTCCTCGGGGCTGGTCGAGCGGTCCCACTCCATCCGGTAGGTGTGGAAGCCCGCCTGACAGGTCGTGCCGGTGCAGGAGGTCGAACCGCCGATGCCGGTCGTCTCGTTGCAGGGGCCGCCCGGGTTGGTGCCGCAGTGCATCGTGGCCCAGGCCGTGTTGAGGCCCTGGACGTTCTCCATGATGTCCAGCTCGCCCACGCCCGGCCAGTTCCAGTAGTTGCCGCGGAACGGCGCGCCGAGCATCCAGAAGGCCGGCCAGTAGCCCTTGGCGGCGGCGCCGGTGACGTTCGGCATCTGAACGCGGGCCTCGACGCGCAGCTTTCCGCCGGCCGGGGGCTGGAAGTCGGTGCGGTTGGTCTCGATGCGGCCGGAGGTCCAGTTGCCCGCGGCGTCGCGGCGCGGAGTGATCAGCAGGTTGCCGTTGCCGTCGAGCGCGACGTTGTTGGTGCTCGACGTCATCGTCTCGACCTCGCCCGTGCCCCAGTTGGCGGCGCCACCCGGGTACGAAGTCCCCGTGGCGTACTGCCAGTTGGAGGTGTTGACCCCGGAGCCCGCAGTGCCGTTGAAGTCGTCGAGGAAGACCTGGGACCAGCCGGACGGGGGCGTGGGCGCGGAGGCGTTGGCGGGCAGGGTGGCGGCCGTGGCGGCGGCGGCCGTCAGGGCGAGGGTGCCGAGCACGGCGACCAGCGCGCGGCGCAGCGGGCCGCGTCTGTGGGTTCCGGAGGGTTCGCTCATGGGGGGCCTCTCGGGTGCGGAGCGGGCGGGGAACATCCGTGAGAGCGCTCTCAAGATGCGGCCAATGTGCTCCGGGCGCCTCCGCACGTCAAGAGTTGAAGCCAAGAAACACCGGTGGCCGGTAAGGAAACTGACGTTTCGTCACGGTGTCGTCGCCTGTCACGGGGGTGCGTGGTGGTCCATCGCGCCCGTCCCCGCGCCCCTGGCCGGGCGCGGGGAACGTGCGAACCAAGCTCGCCCCGACTACAGGGTGCGTAGGGTCCAGCTCCAGTCATGGGTGCCTGGGGAGATGAGGTGGGCGGGTGAGGTGTCCGGGCCGCAGGACGCCGTGCCCAGGCCGCGGTGGGCCGCGTCGAGGTGCACCACGCACCCGGGGCGCGGCACCAGTTCGTCGTGGTGCGCCGCGGCGGTCAGGTCGGCGGCACGGAACCGGGTGACGGACACCTGGCGCGGCTCGTCCAGCTCGACCGCGAGCCCGGTGGCGTCCGGCGCCGACAGGGTGAAGCGGCGCACGCCGTGCCGGCCGCCGCTCTCCTGCGGACGCAGATACGGGGTGAACAGCTCGTCCACCGGCAGCGCGTGATGGCCGACCGGAGCGCCCGCGCTGCGGTCCGGGTACGACTCCCAGGGCCCCTGCCCGAACCACTCCAGCAGGTCGAGGCCCGCGACCGTCTCGAACACCGAGCCGACCCGCGCCACATCCGCGAACTGTGCGGGCAGCTCGGCCCGTTCGTCGACGCGCAGCCCGCCCTCGACGGCGGTGAACTCCTGCCGGTGCCGGACGACGCCGGCCGTGCCCGCGTACTCGGCCAGCACCCGCACCCGGCCCTCGGACCGGTCCACGGAGATCAGCTTGCGGACGAGCGAGTCGAGGCCCCAGGCCCGCCAGCGCCCGGCCATGCCGCCCAGCTCGTCGTTGTCGGTGGGCGCCCGCCACAGGGACAGCACGGGCGCGCTGGTCAGCAGCGGATGCACGAGCAGCCCCTCGGCGTCCACCTCGACGGCCCGGGCAGCCGCGGGCACCGCCGGCACCGCGACCGGCGCCCGCAGCCGCAGCTGCGGTGCGCACAGCTCGGTGCCGCCGGGCGCCCACGGCTCGTCCCGCGCGGTCCGTACCCGCAGCGTCAGCCAGGCCTCGCCGCCGTCCGGCGGCAGCCGGAAGGGCAGCGGCACCGCCGCCGTCTGTCCCGGCCGCAGGTCGGGCAGTTCGGCCGGCGCGGTCAGCGTGCGGCCGTCGGCGAGGACCAGCTCCCACTGGCCCGTCAGCCAGTCCAGGCCGCGGAAGTGCTGGTGGTTGCCGAGGACGATGCCCTCGTGCCGGTAGCACTCGATCCGGACCGGAGCCGCGAGCTCCCGGTGCTCGTACATGGCGGGCTTGGGCGTGCGGTCCGGGAAGACGAGTCCGTCCGCGACGAACGCGCCGTCGTGCACCGCCTCGCCGAAGTCGCCGCCGTACGCCCAGCGGTGGCCGGGCGCGGCGACGCCGTCCGCGTACAGCCCGGCGCCGGAGCGCCCGGCGGGTTTTCCGTCGCTCACCCGCTGGAGGATGCCGTGGTCCCAGAACTCCCAGATGAACCCGCCCTGAAGGCCCGGCGTTGACTCGATGGCCGCCCAATGCTCGGCGAGCGTGCCGTTGCTGTTGCCCATGGCGTGCGAGTACTCGCACTGGATCAGCGGCTTGGTCTGCCGCCCGGACAGGGCGTGCGCCACGCAGTCCTCCAGCGGTGCGTACATCGGGCAGGCGATGTCGGAGGCGACCGAGGGATCCGCCCACCCCGTCTTCGCCGCGCCCTCGTACTGCAGCGGCCGGGTCGGATCGTGCCGGCGCACCCAGCCCGCCGCCGCGTCGTGGTTCGCGCCGTAGTCGGACTCGTTGCCCAGCGACCAGACGATGACCGAGGGATGGTTGACGTCCCGCAGCACCATCCGGGAGACCCGGTCGACGAAGGCGTTCAGATAGCGGGGGTCGTCGGCGATCTCATGGGCGTGGTCGTGGGACTCGATGTCGGCCTCGTCGACGACGTAGAAGCCGAGTTCGTCGGCGAGGTCGTACAGCGCCGGGTCGTTCGGGTAGTGGGCGGTGCGGATCGCGTTGAAGCCGAACCGCTTCAGCAGCACCAGGTCGGCCCGCATGTCCTCGTACCCGACCGTGCGGCCGGTCAGCGGGTGGAAGTCGTGCCGGTTGACGCCGCGGATGTACACCCGCTCGCCGTTGACCAGCAGGTCCCGGCCCGCGATCTCGACGTCGCGGAAGCCGATGCGGTGCCGTGAGGTGTCGGCGACCGTGCCGTCGGCGCGGTGCAGCCGGACGGTCAGGTCGTACAGTTCGGGTGTTTCCGCGTTCCAGGTGCGCACCTCGGGCACGGTGGCCGCAAGGCGCGCCTCGCCGAGGAAGTCGGAGACCCGTTCGTCCGCGGCGTTGGCCCGGTCGAACTCCGTGTCCCGGTCGAGCGGCAGCCCGTCGAGTTCCCCGCTGATCTGCCAGCCCGCGGGCAGCGCCCCGCGCGCGTCCCGCACCCGGCAGTCCACCCGCAGGGTGCCGTCCCGCCGGGCCCGCACCAGCACGTCGGCCAGGTGCAGCGGGTCCGTCGCGTACAGCAGCACCGAACGCGTGATGCCGCCGTGCCACCAGTGGTCCTGGTCCTCGATGTGCGAGGCGTCCGACCACTTGACCACGGTCAGCCGCAGCAGCGACCGGGCCCCGGGCCGTACGTGTTCCGACAGGTCGAACTCGGCCGCAAGATGGGAGTCCTTGGAGACGCCGACGGGCCGCCCGTCCACGTGCACCAGCAGGACGCTCTCCGCGGCCCCGACCTGGAGCACGATCCGCCGCCCGGCCCACTCGGCGGGGATGTCCACCTCGCGTTCGTAGACGCCCGTCGGGTCGGCTGCGGGCACGTGCGGCGGGAACTGCGGGAACGGCATCCGGACGTTGGTGTACTGCGGCAGGTCACCGGTGTCCTGGAGCGTCCAGGCGCCGGGGACGTGCGCCGTGGACCAGGTCCCGCCGAGCGGCGCGTCCGGCGCGGGCAGCAGTTGGAAGCGCCAGTCGCCGTCGAGGCGGACGGCGCCGGTGCGCCGGTCGACCGCGTGCATCGGGAGCCGTCCGAGGGAGGTCACCTCGGGCGCCTCCCAGGGGCGCAGTGCGAGCAGGGGGTCCATCAGCGGATGGCTCCCTTCGCGAGGTCGCCGATGATCTGCCGGGCGCCGAGCGCGAACACGATCAGCAGCGGTACCAGGGCGAGCAGGGCGCCGGTCATCACCATGCCGTAGTCGGTCGTGCCGTGGGTGCCGTTGAGCTGGGACAGCGCCACCTGGAGGGTCACGTTGTCCGGGTTGGTCAGGGCGATCAGCGGCCAGGCGTAGTCGTTCCACTGGCCCATGAAGGTGAAGATGCCGAGGAAGGCCAGGCCGGGACGGACCACGGGCAGGGCGACGTGCCAGTACTGGCGCAGGAAGTTCGCCCCGTCGATGCGGGAGGCGTCGAGGAGTTCGTCGTGGATGGCGCCCTTCATGTACTGGCGCATCCAGAAGATGCCGAACGCGTTGGCCGCGGCCGGCACGATCAGCGCCGTCATGGAGCCGATCCAGCCGATCCGCGCCATGATCACGAACTGCGGGATGGCCGCGAGCTGGGCCGGCACCATGAAGATCAGCATGAGCAGTGCGAACAGCACGCGCTTGCCCGGGAACTCGAACTTGGCGAACACGAAGGCCGCCAGGGAGTCGAAGAACAGGACGAGGACCGTCACCGACCCGGCCACCAGCAGCGAGTTGAGCATCGAACCGAAGAAGTCGATGCTGTCGAACAGGTTGCGGAGGTTTTCCAGGAAGTGCGAGCCGGGCAGCAGCCTGGGCGGGTAGGAGAAGATCTCGCTGGAGGTGTGGGTCGACATGATGACGGCCCAGTAGAACGGGAAGGCCGACAGCAGCAGGCCGGCCACGAGGACGGCGTGCAGCGCGATGCCCCGGCTCCGGGAGCCCTTGACGGATGCCATGGTGGACCGGCCTCCCTATTCGCCCCGGCGCTGCACCAGGCGCCAGTTGATGATCGAGAAGATGACGACGACGAGGAAGATGCCCCAGGCGACGGCGGCGCCGTAGCCGAAGTCGTTGTTGTCGAAGGTCTGCTGGAAGAAGTAGAGGACCATGGTGCGGCCCGCGTGCCCCGGACCGCCGGAGTACGTCGACTCGTTGGCGGTGTTCTGCAGCAGCACCTGCGGTTCGGAGAAGCTCTGCAGACCGGTCACGGTCGAGACGACCAGCACGAACAGCAGCACCGGGCGCATCATAGGGAGCGTGATCCGGAAGAAGGTCTGCACCGGCCCGGCCCCGTCGATGCGCGCCGCCTCGTACAGCTCGCCGGGTACGGTCTGCAGGCCGGCCAGGAAGATGATCGCGTTGTAGCCGGTCCACTGCCAGGTCATGAGGGTGGCGATGGCCACCTTGATGCCCCACGGCGTGTTCAGCCATGCCACCTGGTCCAGGCCGACCGCCTGCAACAGGGCGTTCATCAGGCCGAAGTTGGTGGAGAACACCGAGCCGAAGATGATCGCCACGGCGACGACCGAGGTGACGTTGGGCAGGAAGTAGGCGAAGCGGTAGACGTTCTTGAAGCGGACCGCCGAGTTCAGCATCACGGCCGTGACCATCGCCAGGAAGATCATGGGGAAGGTGGCCAGTGCCCAGATGACGATCGTGTTCCCGATCGAGCTCCAGAAGTCCACGTCGGTCAGCAGATACTGATACTGCGACAGACCCGCCCACTCCATCGTGCCGAGGCCGTCCCAGCGGTGCAGCGACAGATACAGCGAGAAGCCGACGGGGATCAGACCGAAGGCCAGGAACAGCAGATAGAAGGGGGATATCGCGGCGTACAGGTGCCAGTTCTTGCGCAGGCCGGTCTTCGGCCGTGCGGTGGCGGGCCGCTCGGCGGTGACGGGGGGTTTCTCCAGCGCGGTGGCCATCAGATGCTCACCCCCAGGTGTTTCGCGATGCGGCGGCACTTGCTCATGGCGTCCTTCCATGCCTGTTCGGGGTTCTTGCCGAGGACGCCGACGTTCTTGATCTCGTCCTTGACGGGCTGCCCGAGTGCCACGTCGTACGGGCTGTCGTAGGCGACCGGGACGCGCCGCGCGGCCGGTCCGAAGACGTCCATCGTGATCTGGCCGCCGAAGAACGGGTCGGGCTCGCGCAGCTTCCGCATGGTGTACGAGGCGGGCGTGGACGGGAACAGGCCCGCGTCGACGAAGCCCTGCGCCTGGTTGGCGGCGTCGAGCACCCAGGTGATGATCTCGAAGGCCCGCTCGGGCTCCCGGCACGCCTTGGTGATCGACAGGAACGATCCGCCGATGTTGGACGGCCCGCCGGGACACGCGGCCACCCGCCACCGGCCCTTGGTCCGCGGCACGCCGTTCTTGATGTCGTTGGTGGCCCAGGAGGCGTTGAGCTGGCTCGGCAGCTTGCCGTCCTCGGTCGCCGACCACTGGTCGGGGGTGCCGCTGACGAGGTTGGAGACGATGCCGCGCCGCTTGGCCTCCACCGCACGGTCCCAGGCGGCGCGCACATGCTCGCCGTCGCCGATGAAGTGCCGGTCCCGGTCGACGTACCGCTGGGTGCCCTGGTTGACCGACATCTCGAAGACGCTGGTGATGTCGGTGAGGATATGGGTGCCGGGCAGGCGCTTGCCAAGGCGCTCGCCCGCCGCGAAGAACTTCTCCCAGGTGTTCAGTTCGGCCGAGACGTCCGCGGGCTCGTAGGGCAGCCCTGCCTTCCGGAACACCGCGTACTGGTAGTAGTGCGCGACCGGCCCGCAGTCGATCGGGAAGCCGACCATCCGGCCGTCGTCGGCGGTGCCCGCCTGCCACTTCCAGGGCAGGTAGCCGCTCTTGAGCCGGTCCGCGCCCAGGGTGCGCAGGTCCACGAACTGGTCGGCGTCGGGCAGGTAGGAGGCCATGTCCTCGCCCTTGAGGCCCGCGATGTCGGGGACGTGGGCGCGGCCGGCGAGCGTGGTGATGAGCTTCGAGCGGTAGTAGCCGCCGATCTTGACGGCCCGCAGGTCGACCGCGTCGTCGAAACGGGCCCTGGCCCGCCGCACGACCGTGTCGCCGAGGCCGCCGTCCCAGTACCACAGGACCATGTTCCGGCCGGTCGAGCCGGCCGGAACGGCACAGCCGGACGCCAGGGCGCCGAGCCCGGTGCCGGCCGCACCGGCCAGCCCGGCGCGCAGCACGCCTCTTCGTGAGAGCCGCACAGCTCCCACCGCCTTTCGGATCTGTTCGGGTCTTCGCATACGTATGCGGGTCAGCAGGGCCACGCGGGCGGCGTGACGGGGGCGTGGCGCACGGGAGGGCCGGGGTCGGCCGGCAGCCGGTCCGCGAGGAAGCCGTACGCCGCGGTCAGTTCCGGGTCGGTGAGCGAGCGCCACCAGCGGTCCACGCCGTACCAGCCGGGGGCCGCCAGGGCGCCGCCGTGCCGGCGCACCGAGAGTCCGGCCGCGAGGACCGCGAACCGCAGCCGCTCGGCCAGCGGCCAGCCGCCGAGCGAGGCCGCGACGAAGCTCGCGCCGAAGACGTCCCCGGCGCCGGTGGCGTCCAGGACGTCGGTGTCGAGGGCCGGGACGTCCGCGTACTCGCCGGTCGTCTGGTCGACCGCGATCGCGCCGTCGCCGCCGCGGGTCACGACGGCCACCGGCACCAGGTCGGCGAGCGCGCCGAGCGCGGCGGCCGGGCTGTCGGTGCGGGTGTAGGCCATCGCCTCGGTCTCGTTGGGCAGGAAGGCGTGGCACAGGGCGAGCTGGCCGAGCAGATCGCGGGACCACTGCCGGGTGGGGTCCCAGCCGACGTCGGCGAAGATGCGGGTGCCGTTCGCGGCGGCCTTGGCGAGCCAGGCGCGCGGTTCGGCCTCCAGGTGCACCAGGGCGGTGCGGGCCGCGGGCGGGTCGCCCATGAGCACGTCCTGGGAGTACGGCGGTTCCTGGCCGTGGGTGACCAGGGCCCGGTCGTGCACCGGGGCCGCGCCGGCCGGGCCCGGGGCGCGGGGCAGGGCGAGGGAGACGGTGACCGGGGTGGGCCAGCCGTCCGCCGTGCGGGACAGCGTGAGGTCCACGCCCTCCTGGCCGGCCAGGATCTGCCGGCAGTGGGCGCCGTAGAAGTCGTCGCCGAAGACCGTGGCGAGCGAGGTGCGCAGGCCGAACCGGGCGGCGGCCACGGCGAGGTTGGCGATGCCACCCGGGCCGCAGCCCATCCCGGTGGTCCAGATCTCCTCGCCCGGTGCGGGCGGGCCGTCGAGACCCGTGAGGACGAGGTCGTAGAAGAGCAGCCCGGTCAGCAGCACATCGGGCCGGTCGTCGTCCACGCGATCGTCCTCTCGTCAGAACCGTTCACATTCGGTGCACGGAATCGTGCGCTGCTCTTCGACTTCGGTCAATACCTGAGCAGAACTGAGCATAGAAATGATTGAAGATGACGAGTACTGTGCGTGTCGTGCTGGCAGAACGACGACATCAACTCATCCTGCGGGCCCTGCGCTCCGGCGGCCCCGCGGCCGTGACCGATCTCTCCGAGCAGCTGGGCGTGAGCCCCGCCACCATCCGGCGCGACCTGGTCAAACTGGAGGAGGACGGCCTGCTCACCCGGGTGCACGGCGGCGCCGTCGCCGAGGAGGGCGACCAGCCCTTCGCCGAGGTCGCCGAGGTGCGGGTGTCCGTCAAGGACGCCATAGCCGAGCGCGCCGCGGCCCTCGTCCAGGACGGCCAGTCGGTGCTGCTCGACATCGGCACCACCGCCTACCGGCTGGCCCGCCGGCTGCACGGCCGCCGCCTCACCGTGATCACCAGCAACCTGGTGGTCTACGAGGAGCTGGCCGACGACGAGGGCATCGAACTGGTGCTGCTCGGCGGCATGGTCCGCCGCGAGTACCGCTCCCTGGTCGGCTTCCTCACCGAGGACAACCTGCGCCAGCTGCACGCCGACTGGCTCTTCCTCGGGACCAGCGGGGTGCGGCCGGGCGGCCAGGTGATGGACACGACGGTGGTCGAGGTGCCGGTCAAGCGGGCCATGATCGGGGCAGGTGACAAGGTCGTGCTGCTCGCCGACGCGGCGAAGTTCCCCGGCACCGGAATGGCGAAGGTGTGCGGCCCGGAGGATCTGGACATGGTGGTGACCGACGCGCCGGTGGACACGGTGACCCGGACCGCGCTGCGGGACGCCGGCGTCGAGGTGCTGGTGGCGAAAGAGGTGACGGTGTGAGACTCACGATTCTCGGCGGCGGCGGATTCCGGGTGCCGCTCGTGTACGGGGCGCTGCTGACGGACCGCGGAGCGGGCCGGGTCACCCGTGTCGTGCTGCACGACCTGGACGCCGAACGGCTGGCCGCGGTGACCCGGGTGCTCGCCGAACAGGCCGCCGGGGTGCCCGGCGCCCCCGAGGTGAGCGCCACCACCGACCTCGACGAGGCGCTGCGCGGCGCCGACTTCGTCTTCTCCGCGATCCGCGTCGGCGGCCTCGCGGGCCGGGCGGACGACGAGCGGGTGGCCCTCGCCGAGGGCGTCCTCGGCCAGGAGACGGTCGGCGCGGGCGGCATCGCCTACGGCCTGCGCACCGTTCCCGTCGCCGTGGACATCGCGCGCCGCGTGGCCCGGCTGGCACCGGACGCCTGGGTCATCAACTTCACCAACCCGGCCGGCCTGGTCACCGAGGCGATGTCCCGCCACCTCGGCGACCGCGTCATCGGGATCTGCGACTCACCGGTCGGCCTCGGCCGGCGCATCGCCCGGGTGCTCGGCGCCGACCCGCGGCAGGCGTGGATCGACTACGTCGGCCTCAACCACCTCGGCTGGGTGCGCGGCCTGCGCGTCGCAGGCCGCGACGAACTCCCGCGCCTGCTCGCCGACCCCCGGCTGCTCGGCTCGTTCGAGGAGGGCAGGCTGTTCGGCGCCGACTGGCTCGGCTCGCTGGGCGCGATCCCCAACGAGTACCTGCACTACTACTACTTCAACCGGGAGACCGTCCGCGCCTACCAGGAGGCCCGGCAGACCCGCGGCGCCTTCCTCCGTGACCAGCAGGCGCGCTTCTACGCACGGGTGAAGGATCCGTCCGCCGCGGCCCTGGCGGCCTGGGAAGACACCCGGGCCGAGCGCGAGGCGACGTACATGGCCGAGAACCGGGAGACGGCGGGCGCCGGCGAACGCGACGCCGACGACCTCTCCGGCGGGTACGAGAAGGTGGCCCTCGCCCTGATGCGGGCCATCGCCCGCGACGAGCGCACCACCCTGATCCTCAACGTCCGCAACCGGGCCACCCTGTCCGCGCTGGACGCCGAGGCCGTCATCGAGGTGCCCTGCCTGGTCGACGCGAACGGCGCCCACCCGGTCGCCGTCGACCCGCTGCCCACGCACGCCACCGGCCTGGTCTGCGCCGTCAAGGCGGTCGAGCGCGAGGTGCTGTCCGCCGCCGAGTCCGGCTCCCGGGCGCGGGCCGTGACCGCGTTCGCGCTGCATCCGCTGGTCGACTCGGTCACCGTGGCCCGCAGGCTGGTCGAGGGATACACCGAGGTCCATCCCGGCCTGGCCTACCTCAAGTAAGCGCCGTCCGGCCCCGCTGCTCTCTGGAGACTCCCATGCACGACGAACGCCGCCGGATCGAGGAGCGCGCGGAGCGCCTCCACAACCAGCGCATCAAACCCGCCCTGTACGCGGCCACCGTGCCCCTCGACATCGCGGCCTGGCAGGCGCCGGGGGAGCCCGTCCCGTTCGCGGAGGCCGCGGCCGCCCCCTACGAGCCCTTCGCCACGGGCACCCCCTGGGGCCCGCCGTGGGGCACCACCTGGTTCCGGATGCACGGCCGGGTGCCCGACGACTGGGCGGGCCGGCGCGTCGAGGCCGTCATCGACCTCGGCTTCGTCGGCGACTGGCCCGGCAACCAGGCCGAGGCCCTGGTGCACCTGCCCGACGGCACCCCGCTGAAGGCGGTCAACCCGCTCAACCAGTATGTGCCCATCGCCCACCCCGCGAGCGGCGGTGAGCGGGTCGACTACCTGGTCGAGGCGGCCTCCAACCCGGACATCCTGGCGAACGACTTCGCAGGACCGACCCCGCTCGGCGACGTGCTCACCGCCGGCGACGCGCCCCTGTACACCTTCCGCCGCGCCGACCTCGCGGTCCTCGACGAGGACGTCTTCCACCTCGACCTGGACCTCCAGGTGCTGCGCGAACTGATGGCGGAGCTGGGCGAGCACGAGCCGCGCCGGCACGAGATCATGCACGCCCTGGACCACGCGCTGGACCAGCTCGACCTCGACGACATCGCCGGCTCGGCGCCCGCGGTGCGCGCCGCGCTCGCGCCCGTGCTCGCCAGACCAGCCCACGCCAGCGCCCACATCATCTCCGGTGTCGGCCACGCCCACATCGACTCCGCCTGGCTGTGGCCCATCCGCGAGACCAAGCGCAAGACGTCCCGCACCTTCTCCAACGTGACCGCACTGGCCGACGAGTACGAGGAGTTCGTCTTCGCCTGCTCCCAGGCCCAGCAGTACGAGTGGGTGCGCGACAGCTACCCGAAGGTGTGGGCCCGCATCCAGGAGGCGGTCGAACGCGGCCAGTGGGCGCCGGTCGGCGGCATGTGGGTGGAGGCCGACGGCAACCTGCCCGGCGGCGAGGCCCTGGCCCGCCAGCTGGTCCACGGCAAGCGGTTCTTCATCGAGCACTTCGGGATCGAGACCAAGGGCGTGTGGCTGCCGGACTCCTTCGGCTACACCGCGGCCTATCCGCAGCTCGCCAAGCTCGCAGGCAACGAGTGGTTCCTCACCCAGAAGATCTCCTGGAACCAGACCAACACCTTCCCCCACCACACCTTCTGGTGGGAGGGCATCGACGGCACCCGCATCTTCACGCACTTCCCGCCCGTCGACACCTACAACGCCGCCCTCACCGGGGAGGAGATGGCCCGCGCCGTCCACAACTACCGGGAGAAGGGCGGCGCCACCCGCTCGCTGGCGCCCTTCGGCTGGGGCGACGGCGGCGGCGGCCCCACCCGCGAACTCATGGAACGGGCCCGCCGGCTGCGCGACCTGGAAGGCTCACCCAAGGTCGAGGTGGAACACCCGGACGCGTTCTTCGCCAAGGCCCGCGCCGAGTACGAGGACGCCCCCGTCTGGGTCGGCGAGCTGTACCTGGAGCTGCACCGGGCGACGTACACCTCGCAGGCGCGCACCAAGCAGGGCAACCGGCGCAGCGAACACCTGCTGCGCGAGGCGGAGCTGTGGGCGACGACCGCCGCCCTGCACGCGCCGGGTTACGCCTACCCCCACGAGCGGCTGGACCGGCTGTGGAAGACGGTCCTGCTGCACCAGTTCCACGACATCCTGCCGGGCTCCTCCATCGCCTGGGTGCACCGCGAGGCGGAGGCCGAATACGCCCGCGTCGCACAGGAGTTGGAGGCACTGACGACCGAGGCGGTGGCCGCGCTCGGCGACGGGGCGGCACGGGTGTTCAACACGAGCCCCTTCGACCGCGCCGAGGTGGTCCGCACGGCCGACGGCACCCCGGTGTACGTACGGGTGCCCGCGCAGGGCAGCGCCGAGCTGACCGGGGCCGACGCGCCGGCCCGTCCGGTCGAGGTCGCGCAACGGGTGCTCGACAACGGCCTGGTGCGCGTCGAGGTCGCCGCGGACGGCACCCTGACCTCCGTACGCGACCTGCGGGCCGACCGCGAGGTACTGGCCGGCCGGGGCAACCTGCTGCGGCTGCACACCGACCTGCCCAACTACTGGGACGCCTGGGACATCGACAAGCACTACCGCAACCGCTACACCGACCTGCTGGAGCGGGACTCGGTGACGGTCGTCGAGCAGGACCCGCTGATCGGCGCCATCCGGGTGGAGCGCTCCTTCGGCAAGGGCTCCAGGATCACCCAGACGATCACCGTACGGGCCGGCAGTCCGCGCATCGACTTCGAGACCGAGATCGACTGGCACGAGGCGGAGAAGATCCTCAAGGCGGGCTTCCCCGTCGACATCCGGGCACCGCACTCCAGCGCCGAGATCCAGTTCGGCCACATCCAGCGGCCCACCCACACCAACACCAGCTGGGAGGCGGCCCGTTTTGAGGTCTCCGGCCACCGCTGGGTGCACATCGCCGAGCCCGGCTACGGCGTCGCCGTCATCAACGACTCGACCTACGGCCACGACGTCACCCGCACCGTCCGCGAGGACGGCGGGACGACGACCACGGTCCGGCTCAGCCTGGTGCGCGCCCCGCGGGTCCCGGACCCCGGCGCCGACCAGGGCAGGCACCGCTTCACCTACTCCCTGCTCCCCGGCGCGAGCATCGAGGACGCGGTCGCCGAGGGGTACGCGCTCAACCTGCCGCTGCGGTCGGCGCGGTCGGCGGGTGCCCCGGCGCCGGTGGTCTCCACCGAGGGCGACGGCGTCACCGTGGAGGCGGTGAAGCTCGCCGACGACGGCTCCGGCGACGTGATCGTACGGATCTACGAGTCCCGCGGCGGCCGGGCCGACGGCCTGCTGCGCACCGGCTTCCCCCTGGCCGGCGCCCAACTGACCGACCTGCTGGAACGCCCGCTGGGCCCCGCGAACACCCACGGCAACACAGTCCCGGTAACCCTACGCCCCTTCGAAATCCAAACCCTACGCCTGACCACCACCTGAAACCCCACAGCCACCCCGCGCCCCGCAAGGGGCGCGGGGATCTCCCCGACCAACCACGATCGGCCTGCGCCCCGTAAGGGGCGCGGGGAACTGCGCGACCAGCCACAACCAACCCGCACCCGCCCGATCGCCCCCGCCCCCCGTTCGCCGACGCGCTCCCACCACATACCGCAGATTTCCAACGGGGGGCCTGCGCCCCGTAAGGGGCGCGGGGAACTGCGCGACCAGCCACAACCAACCCGCACCCGCCCGATCGCCCCCCGCCCTCCCGTCGCTGGGGCGAGACCCGCGGGGACACACTCACCCCAACGGCAACACCACAGCCGCGGCAACCGCCGGAGGCAACGGCTCGGCCTCCTCCGATTGCTGCCGGTCGACCGGAACGGACCGCAGCGGACGCGGCCCCGACACCACCGTGTAGTCCTGCCCGAGGAACGGCGGCACGATCTGCCCGGGGTCCTCCCCGAGCGCCAACTGCACCGCCGCCCAAGGGGCGTTGATGCCGCACAGGGACAGCTGGTACAGGCCGCCCGCGGGCCGTGTGTTGACGTCGAGCAGCACCGGCCGGTCGCCGTACATCCGGAACTGGATGTTGGACAGATGGTGCAGCCCGAAGCCCTCGGCGATCAGCCGGGCGGGCTCCAGCCACTGCTCCTGGAGCGTGAACCCGCGGCGACGGCCGTTCTTGGTGCGGCCGACGGACAGCCGGACCCGGTTGTCCGGCCCGGTCAGGCAGTCCACGGACACCTCCGGCTGCTCCAGTCGCGGCATCACCAGCCAGTCCACCGGGTGCTCGGCCCGGCGGAGCGCCGAAACGACTAGGTCCAGCTGGACGTAGGGCCCGGGGAACCCGCCGAGCTGCAGCAGCGAGAAGGGGCTGCGGGTGATCACACGGAAGCCCACGCCACCGGCGCCGGAGGCCGGTTTGAAGCATGCCCTGTGCCCGCCCGCCTCCAACTCCTCGACGGCGGCGATGAGTTCGTCGGCCGTCCGGACCCGTTGGAACGGCGGCACCGGCACCCCGACCGAGCGGACCGCCTCGTACGCGGTCGCCTTGTCCTCGAAGACGGCGATCGCCTGCGGGGTCGGCGCCAGCAGCGCCGTGCCGGCCGCCTCGAACTCGCCGCGGTGCGCGACGATGGCCGCCTGGTGCAGCCGGGGCACGAACACGTCGATGCCGCGCCGGGCGCACTGGTCCAGCGCGTACTCGACGTACCCGGCCGGGGACAGGCCCTCGGGTTCCAGGTCGGCGGTGTCGGCGGCGGCGAGTACGGGGGAGTCGGCGTCCCCGTGGGTGGCGTGGATCTCGACCGCGCGGTCGCTCGGGTTTCTGCGCAGCTGATCCATGAAGAACACGTTCTCCGCGTACGTGCGGTTGAGCCAGACGCGTACGCGAGAGAGCATGCAGGCCGCCCTTTCGGGGTTTTCGGGCAGGGCACAGCGGCCCGTGCCCGGGCAAGGTGGTGGGAGGGACACCGAACCGCCCGTGCTGAGGGAGATCGGGACGGTGGTGTTGGGGCGATCATACGGCTTTCCGGAGGCCCGTCTGCAACGTGCGTGTTACGGATTCCCCCCTGCCGGGTGTCGGTTCTTGCGCAACCCGGATCGGGCCGTCCGGACGCCCGCCGCCGGCCCTGCGTCCGGACGGCGGGCGGTCTCACCCAGGCGCCGCGGGCCGCGACGCGCGCGGCGCGGCGGCACCTCTGCTCAGGGCTGCGGGCACCAGGTGTGCAGCAGCCGGAAGAACGCCTCCTCGTTGCCGGCGAGTCCCGCGTCCGTCAGCGCCTGTTCCGCCTCGGCGAGCGCCTGGGGTGGGACCAGGAACGGCCCGCCGCCGTCCGGTGGGCCGTCGAATGCAGCGCGCACCGTATGGAGCAGCCGGAGATAGGACTGTACGGCGGTACGCTCGCGGTCGGTCAGTACGGCGGTGGTCATCGGTCGGCTCTCCCCGGGTCGGCTCTGCGGTCACGCGCCGGGACGGCGCGTACGCCGCGCGTGCCGGCGGCGCCCCTCCAGCTTGCCGTCCGCCACTGACAACGCCGTCCGTCCACACGCGTTGTCGCCCGCTCGGCCGAGCCGGAACCCGCTGGGGCCGGCTGCGGGCCGTGCGGCGGGGCGGGGTCAGCCCTGGGGGCCGCGGTAGCCCAGGGACGCCTCGATCCGGCCCGCCAGGTGGTCGCGTTGCGCGGGGCCGCGCAGCGCCGAACCCGTCAGCCACGTGCGGCACTTGCTGGCGAGGAGCAGGCCGAAGGTCTCGGCCTCGCGCTCGTCGTGGAGGTCGAAGCGGGTGCGTGCGGCGACCCGGTGCACCGCCGCCTGGAGGGCGGCCTGGCCGGCGTCGCCGACGCCGTCGCCGAGCAGCCGTGCGGTCACGGCCGCGCCGCCGACCTGGTGGCCGCGGTGACCGGCCTGCATGTGCCACAGCTCGTGGCCGAGGATCACCAACTGGTGGTCGGGCGCGGTGCGTTCCTCGACCACGATGAGGTCCTGGTCCGTCATGTCCAGCCACAGCCCGCTGGCCGTATCGGTCGGGAAGACGGCCGTACGGAAGTGGACGGGGCGGCCGCGGCGGCGGCTCATCGCATCGCACAGGGCGGTGTAAAGGTCCCGCGGACGGGCAGGCGTGGGCAGTGTCAGTTCTCCGAGCAGCGCCCCGCACAGCCGCCGCATGTCCTTGCCGATGCCCACGTTCCTCCCCCGGCTCACGACTCGGGCCGCTTGACGCTCTCCAGGAGCATGTCCAGCCACTCGGCGACCTTGTCCCGGTGCTGGTCGGTGGGGAGCTGCGCGGCGCGCCAGGCGATGCCCCGCACACCGTGGTCCTGCAGCAGCCGTTCCAACGGGTCAGCGGCGGCCTCGGCCGCCGCCCGCTCGCGGTCGGCGAGCTTTTGCAGCAGTTCCTGCTCGGTGCGCTGGAGGGCGCCCGCGACGGCCTCGGAGTCCTCCGCGGTGAGGAATCCGGCGTGCACGCGGAAGAAGCGCTGGAGGGCGTCGCAGTGCTCCATGGTGGGCCGGCGGTCGCCGTTGATGAGGGCGCCGGCCTGCTGCCGGGACATGCCCGCGCCGTCGGCGATCTCCTGCTGGGTGTACTTGCGTCCGTTGGGTTTGAGCCGGGTGCGGCGCAACAGGTCCAGGCGTTGCAGAAAGCGGGCCTGCACATCGGGTTCGCCCGCGGACCGGCCGCTCAGGAGGGCCCTGACGACGGGCTCGGGGACGCCGCAGGCGACGGAGAGCCGCGGGGCGTCGAAGACTTCGGGGTGCGGCACGCCGAGCCGGTCGGCGAGCGCGGTGACGCGGGCGACGACGGCCGGCAGCTGGGCGGTCGCCGCGGCGCCCGGATCCTCGTAGCCATCCGTCACCGACAGAACTCCTACATCTCTCAAGGGATTCAGTGCCCTGCCACCAGAGATTGCCGTGAACTTCCCGGAGGGTAGCCCGTGCCTCGAACCCACATCCAGGTCTCGCCACAACTGTGGCCAATTTCAGCCGTCAACCGCCATGAAATGCCACGATAGTTGACACGACTGTCGTCGGGGCAGCAGGATCACTTCGCCGCGTGAAGGCCGCATAGGCAAGAGGGGTGACCTCCCGATGGCATATCAGGCAGGTGGGCAGCGGCCGGCGCCGCGGCCGGTCCCCGAGGGCCGCGAGGCCCAGGCGTACCTCCAGGACTACGCCACGCTCCTCGAATCGGTGCCGTTCCCGTCCCTCGTCGTCGACCACCGCTGGGACGTGGTCCTCACCAACGGCGCGTTCGAGACGCTGTTCCGCGGGATCGGCCCGCATCCCACGGCCATGCCCGGTGACAACTTCCTCCGCTTCGTCCTGTTCCACCCCGACGCGGGCACGGTCCTCAGGGACCACGAGTCGAGCTGGGGCCTGCCGATGTTGGCCCACTTCAAGTACGCCCTGGAGCGGTACGCCCACGACCACGGACTCCAGGCGATCCGCCGGGAGATCGCCCAGGACCCGATCATGGAGGCGGCCTTCCGGCAGGGCCTGCCGCACTGGATCCGCGCGGTCGGCGAGGGCGCGGCCGAGCACGACGGCGCCGTCCGCCCGCTGCTGCACCCGGACCCGCGCTGGGGCGCCACCGACTGCCGGATCGTGAGCGACACCCCGAAGACCCTCCGGGAACTCGGCTACATCCGTCTCACGCTCGTGCTGCGCGACCCCCGCCGCCCCGCGGTCACCGCGCGCCGCCCGCGCCGCGCCCCCGGCACGGCCACCCATCTGACCGTCGTACCCACCCCGGAGCCCTGACCCGGCACCGCCGGCGTTCAGGTCGCCGACGGCGCCGGGCGGGTCCGCCGTGCGCCGGCTCAGCCCACCGTGCGCCTAGCCCGCCGTCACGACCAGCACCAGCGGCACGCCACGACAGGGCACGAGCCGCCTTGCGCCGGACCGCTTGGCGCGCGCCCGCTTGAGGACGGCCGCGAAGTCGGGCCCCCTGGTGAGCGATCCGGCCAGGTGGGCCGGGTCCGCGGAGGCCGCGACCCGGCCGCGGGCGTTCACCAGATGGGCGGGGCCCGGCAGCCGGCGCAGCAGGGGCAGCGCGGCGGCCTCGAAGTCACGCAGGCGGACATCGGCCGCGGCCACACCCGTGAACCGGCCGGCCACCCTGACCGGCGCGGACAGGGTGAGGATGTACTCGGCGGAGCAGAGGTAGTCGACATATGGCCCGACCACGGCCCGCAGCCCCGTGTCCCGGGGCAGCGCGAACCAGTCCCAGTGCGTGTAGTCCGCGTACGCCGACCGCTCGGGATCGAGCAGCGGCGCGAGCGGCCGTACGTCCCCCTCGGCGCTGGTCTGCCACCACTCAAGCCAGGCCGGTACGTCGCCCAGCAGGCCGGGCGCGGCGATGAAGCCGATGCCGCAGACCAACTCCTGCCGGGCGAGCCGCAGATGCAGTCCCGGCCGCAGCGCGGCCAGATCGGCGCAGACCGGCGGCCGGCCCCGCGCGGCGACGCGGGTCAGCAACTCGGCCGTGTCGGCGCGGGTCTGCGCGACGGCGTCGAAGACCGCCTCCAGCACCGCGCCCACCCGGGCCGCGACCCGTTCCTCGGCCCGCGTGTCGAGCGTGCCGGGCGCGGCGCCGACGGGTCCGTGGCTGCTGCGCATGGCGCCCTCCAGCGGACGGGGACCGGCGGGTCCCTACAGGGTGAGCCGCACCGCGACCAGCCGCGCCGTCGACTCCTGCACGCACCGCTCGGCCAGCGAACCGGCCGAGGCGTGCGCCCCATCCTGCACGGCCGCGATCACGCGGAGCTGACGGTCTGCGACTTCTTCACGATATTCGTCGTCCCCGAGCACGAGGCAGAGCAGCGCACCGACCTCCGTCTGCAGGGCGACCTGCTCCCGGGTGAGGCGGGCGGACTGGGCCGCCGCCGCGAGTTCCACGTGGAAGCGGCCGTACACCCGGCTGCGGGCCGCCGGGCCCGCGGCCCCGGCCAGTTCCCCGGCCGTGCGGCGCAGCGGGGCCAGGTCGTCCGGCTCGGTGCGCCGCGCCGCGAGCCTGGCCGCCGCGCCGGACAGCGCCGCCCAGTGGTCGCCGAGGTCGCGCAGTTCCTCCGTGCTCCAGCCGCGCAGCCGGGCCCGGAGCCGGTCCGCGCCGGGGAGTTCGGGCAGCGAGACGAAGCTGCCGCCGCCACGGCCCCGCCGGGTGGTGACCAGGCCCTGCTGGCGCAGCGCCATCAGCGCCTCCCGCAGCGTCACCGTGGACACCCCGAGCCGGCCGGCCAGTTCGCTCTCGCCGGGCAACTGCTCCCCGTCGGCGAGCAGTCCGAGTTCTATGGCGTCACCGAGCCGGTGGACGACCGCGTCGACCCGGGCCCGGCTGTCCACCGGGGCGAAGACGGCGCGGCGGGCGCCGCCGCCGTACCCCTGCTGTTTCACGGTCACCACCCTGCGCATTGACCCAGGCTTTACCCCGAGGCGGTCTTGAGCTTTGAACTATGACTTCATATGTTTCTGGGCAACGACCGCGAGCGCCAGAAAGGTTCCCGCCCATGGAGGGAAGCGCGATCCGGCTGCAGGGACTGCGGAAGTCCTTCGGCGAGACGACCGCCGTGGCCGGGATCGACCTGGAGGTCCGGGACGGGGAGTTCTTCTCGATGCTCGGCCCGTCCGGCTCTGGCAAGACGACGGTCCTGCGGCTCGTGGCCGGCTTCGAGACCCCGACCGAGGGCCGGATCGAACTGGCCGGTCAGGAGGTCACCGGCCGCGCCCCCTTCGAGCGGGACGTGCACACCGTCTTCCAGGACTACGCGCTCTTCCCGCACATGACGGTCGAACAGAACGTCGCCTACGCCCTCAAGATACGCAAGGTACCCAAGGCCGAACGCCTCGTGCGGGCCCGCAAGGCGCTCGCCGAGGTCCGCCTGGACGGCTACGGCAAGCGGCGTCCCGCCCAGCTCTCCGGCGGCCAGCGCCAGCGCGTCGCGCTCGCCCGCGCCCTGGTGGGCCGGCCCCGTGTGCTGCTGCTCGACGAGCCCCTGGGCGCCCTCGACCGCAGGCTGCGCGAGCAGATGCAGGCCGAACTCAAGGCGCTGCAACGGGAGGTGGGCATCACCTTCGTCTTCGTCACACACGACCAGCAGGAGGCCCTGGCGATCAGCGACCGCATCGCCGTCTTCCACCAGGGCCGTATCGAACAGGTCGGCACCCCCGCCGAGATCTACGAACGCCCCGCCACCGCGTTCGTCGCCTCCTTCGTCGGCACCTCCAACCTGCTCGCCGGCGAGGCGGCCCAGCGCGTCGTCGGCACCCCCGGCACCTATAGCATCCGCCCCGAGAAGATCCGCCTGCTGAAGGAGTCGGCCGTCGCCGACGAACCCGGGCACGCCACCACCACCGGCACCGTCGCTGAGGTCGTCTACCTGGGCGACACCACCCGCTTCCTGGTCGACCTCGACGCCGGCGGCCGGCTCACCGTGCTCCAGCAGAACCTTCAGACCACCGCAGAGGACGTCGCCGCCCACCGCGGCGCCCGGGTCCGCCTCCAGTGGCACCGGCGCCACACGGTCCACGTGCCCGCCCCCCGTTGAAACCGCCCGACGTAGGGAGAACCGCGTGCGCCCCATCCGAACCCTCCAGACGACGGCCGCCGCCGCGCTGCTCCTCGCCGTCGCCGCCTGCGGCTCCTCCGGCTCCGGCGGCGACCGGGCGGCCGGCGGCCTCAACCCGCCCGACCTGAAGGCGCCGACGAAGCTCGGCGCGAGCGAGGGCAGCGTCAATCTGATCGCCTGGGCCGGCTATGTGGAGGACGGCTCCAACGATCCGAAGGCCGACTGGGTCAGCGGCTTCGAGAAGCAGACGGGCTGCCAGGTGCACTCCAAGGTGGCCGCCAGTTCGGACGAGATGGTCAAGCTGATGAAGACGGGGGAGTACGACGCGGTCTCGGCCTCGGGCGACGCGTCCCTGCGTCTCATCGCCTCCGGGGACGCGGCCCCCGTCAACACCGCGCTCGTGCCGAACTACAAGGACGTCTTCGCCGACCTGAAGATGCAGCCATGGAACTCCGTCGACGGCAGGGCCTACGGCATCCCGCACGGCCGGGGCGCCAACCTCCTCATGTACAACACGCGGAAGGTCACCCCCGCCCCGACCTCCTGGGCCGCCGTCTTCGACGACGCCGGCCGCCACAAGGGCCACGTCACGGCCTATGACTCGCCGATCTACATCGCCGACGCCGCGCTCTACCTCAAGGCCACCCGGCCCGAGTTGGGCATCAAGGACCCCTACGCGCTCGACCAGAAGCAGTTCGACGCCGCCGTCGCGCTGCTGAAGAAGCAGAACGCCGACATCGGCGAGTACTGGGGTGACTACCTCAAGGAGGTCTCCGCCTTCAAGAGCGGCGACTCCGTCGTCGGCACCACCTGGCAGGTCATCGCCAACCTCGCCGCCGACGAGGGCGCCGCGGTCAAGGCCGTCGTACCGAAGGAGGGTGCGACCGGCTGGTCGGACACCTGGATGGTCTCCGCCAAGGCCAAGCACCCCGACTGCGCCTACAAGTGGCTCGACTGGATCGTCTCGCCGAAGGTCAACGCCCAGGTCGCCGAGTACTTCGGGGAGGCACCCGCCAACGCCAGGGCCTGCGCCGAGACCACCGACAAGAACTTCTGCACGACCTACCACGCGGCCGACACGGCCTACTGGAAGCGGATCGCCTTCTGGAACACGCCCATCGAGCAGTGCCTCGACGGCCGCACCGACGTGACATGCGTGCCCTACGCCCGGTGGGTCCAGGCGTGGACCGAGATCAAGGGCTGACACCATGACCGCCGTCGCGCAGGGCCCCGGGCGCAGCGCCCCGGACCCCGGGCCGCTCGGGCGGCTCGCCGGGGCGCTGCACCGCCGCCCCCGCCTCCGTCTCGCCCTGCTGCTCAGCGCCCCGCTGCTGTGGCTGGCCGTGCTCTACCTCGGCTCGCTGGCCGTGCTATTCGTCTCCGCGTTCTGGACGACGGACTCCTTCACCTCCGAGGTGGTGAAGGTCTGGTCGACCGACACCTTCCACACGCTGCTGACCACCCCCGTCTACCGGCAGGTGATCCTGCGCAGCATCGGCGTGGCCCTCGCGGTCACCGCCCTGTGCGCGGTGATCGCCTTCCCGGTCGCCTGCTACACCGCACGGGTCGCCCGCCCGCGGTGGCGCCCGCTGCTCGTCGTCGCCATCCTCACCCCGCTGTGGGCGAGTTACCTGGTCAAGGTGTACGCCTGGCGGCTGATCCTGTCCCAGGGCGGGCTCGCCGACTGGATGCTGGCGCCGTTCGGGCTCGGCGGCCCCGGGTTCGGACTCCGGGCCACCGTGCTGACCCTCACCTACCTCTGGCTGCCGTACATGATCCTGCCCGTCCACACGGCGCTGGCCCGGCTGCCCGACCGACTGCTCGACGCCTCCGCCGATCTCGGGGCACGCCCCTGGCGCACCTTCCGCTCCGTGGTGCTGCCGATGGTGCTGCCGTCGGTCGCCGCCGGATCGGTGTTCACCTTCTCGCTCAGCCTCGGCGACTACATCACCGTGCAGATCGTCGGCGGCAAGACCCAGCTCATCGGCAACCTCGTCTACTCCAACATCGAACTGAACCTGCCCATGGCCGCCGCGCTCGGCACCGTCCCCGTCGTCGTCATCGTGCTGTACCTGCTGGCGATGCGCCGCACCGGCGCGCTGAGCAGCCTGTAGAGGAGCCGCCGTGCAACTCTCCCGTACCGCGCGGATCGCGCTGCGCGTCGCCGCCGGGTTCGGCTTCGCCGTCGTCTACGTGCCCCTGCTGCTGGTCCTCGTCAACTCGCTGAACCCGGACCGCAGCGCGAGCTGGCCGCCGCCCGGGCTGACCGGCCGCTGGTGGTCGGCCGCCTGGCACAACTCGGGGGCACGCGCGGCGCTGTGGGTGTCCGTCAGGGCGGGCCTCGGGGCCACCGCCGTCGCGCTGGTGCTGGGCACGCTGATCGCCTTCGCGGTGGCCCGGCACCGGTTCTTCGGGCGGGACACCGTCTCCTTCGTGGTCGTCCTGCCGATCGCGCTGCCCGGCATCGTCACCGGCATCGCGCTCAACTCGGCCTTCGGTACGGTCCTCGAACCGCTGGGTGTGGGGCTCGGACTGTTCACCGTGGTCGTCGGGCACGCCACCTTCTGCATCGTGATCGTCTTCAACAACGTCGTCGCCCGGCTGCGGCGCACCTCCGCCGCGTACGAGGAGGCGGCGATGGACCTGGGCGCGCACACCTTCCGCGCGTTCGTCGACGTCACCTTCCCGCTGGTGCGCTCCGCGCTGTTCGCGGGCGGGCTGCTCGCCTTCGCGCTCTCCTTCGACGAGATCGTGGTCACCACCTTCACCGCGGGGCCCGGCATCCAGACCCTGCCCCTGTGGATCTTCGAGAACATGACCAGGCCGCAGCAGGCACCGGTGGTCAACGTGGTGGCGGCGGTGCTCGTCCTGCTCTCGGTGATCCCGATCTACCTCGCCCAACGCCTGTCATCGGACACGGCGACCGAGAGCCGGATCTAGCGGTTCGGAGAGTGCCGGCCCGCCGACGCCGGCCGCGCGGCGCTCGCAGCCCTCCGTGGGTGGGTGGTTCCGGTCTTCGGTGGGGTGGCCGGACGCGACGAGCAGCGCGGGCGTCGTCGTGGGGAAGTCGTGGCGCGCGCCGGTCGGATGGGGAGAGGGTGGCGTGGAACGCGTGGGCCACTTCCCGGTCCGCGCAGGCCCGCGCCACCGCCCCTCCGCGCGCGGGAACCGAATCTTCCACGGCGGTCCCACCCGGCGGGCTGCTCCGCCGCGGTCCGCACGACGTTGCGCTGCGCAAGCCAGACGTGCAGCGGGCCCGCGGCGGCCATGACGGCGACGAGTGCGATCACAGGCCGGGGACGGGCGGGGAACGCCGGAAACCCCGGACCTCGCGGAATCGCCCGGCCCACCAGAACCGCCTGGCCCCCTGACGCCCGGCGACCCCGGCAATCCCCAGAACTGCCCGTGAACACCGGGACCACCGTGAACGCCGAGACCTCCCGGAGCCCCGGGACCCGTGAACCTCGGGACCACCGTGAACGCCGGAACGCAGGTGAACCTCGGGACCTCGGGGAACCCCGGGACCCACGTGAACCCGGGGCCCCGGGAACCCAGGACCCCCGGGAACCCTGGGACCGTCGGCGAGGCGGGGCAGCATGCGCGGGGCTCCCGCAGGTCTCCTACGCAAGCGGCTTGCGTAACTTGCGCTACCCTTGCGGGCATGACGCGACGACTTGCGGAAGTGGCCAAGAAGGTCGGGGTCAGCGAGGCCACGGTCAGCCGGGTGCTCAACGGCAAGCCCGGAGTCTCCGAGGCCACACGGCAGGCGGTGCTGTCCGCCCTCGACGTCCTCGGCTACGAGCGGCCCACCCAGCTGCGCGGCGAACGGGCCCGGCTCGTCGGCCTCGTCCTGCCCGAGCTGCAGAACCCCATCTTCCCGGCGTTCGCCGAGGCCATCGGGGGCGCGCTGGCCCAGCTCGGGCTCACCCCGGTGCTGTGCACCCAGACCAAGGGCGGGGTCTCCGAGGCGGACTACGTCGAGCTGCTGCTGCAACAGCAGGTCTCCGGCGTGGTGTTCGCCGGCGGCCTGTACGCGCAGGCGGACGCGCCGCACGACCACTACCGGCAGCTCGCCGACCGCAACATCCCGGTGGTGCTCGTCAACGCGGCCATCGACGACCTCGGTTTCCCGGGCGTGTCGTGCGACGACGCGGTCGCCGTGGAGCAGGCGTGGCGGCATCTGGCCTCCCTCGGGCACGAGCGGATCGGCCTGGTGCTCGGGCCGGGCGACCACGTTCCTTCGGCGCGCAAGCTCGCCGCCGCCCGCGCCCTCGCGGGCGGGCTGCCCGACGCGCACGTGGCCCGGGCGATCTTCTCCATCGAGGGCGGCCACGCGGCCGGGGCCAAGCTGATCGACCGCGGGGTCACCGGCTTCATCTGCGCCAGCGACCCGCTCGCCCTGGGCGTCGTACGGGCCGCCCGGCGCAAGGGGCTCGACGTGCCCGCACAGGTCTCCGTCGTGGGCTACGACGACTCCGCGCTGATGAACTGCACGGAACCGCCGCTCACCACGGTCCGCCAGCCCATCGAGTCGATGGGCCGGGCCGCGGTCGAGCTGCTCAACGCGCAGATCGGCGGCACCTCCGTACCGGCCGATGAGCTGCTGTTCGAGCCGGAACTGGTGGTCCGCGGCTCCACCGCGCAAGCGCCGCGTGCCTGAGATCCAGCAGATCCCATCTGCTGTCGAATAATTACAGATTCTGCGCGACATCTTGCGAAGCGCTGTCGCCGGTGCTTGAGTGTGCGGCGCCCACAGCTCCTGTCCAGAGGGGTCCACCGATGTCAAGCACCGGCCTGAGCCGCACCTTTGTCGCGATCGGCGTCTGTTCCTCCCTTGCCCTCGCCGCCTCGGCCTGCGGGTCGTCCGACGACGAGTCGGCCGGCGGCAAGACCCGCATCACCGTCAACTGCGAGCCGCCCAAGAGCGCCAAGGTCGACCGGAAGTTCTTCGAGGAGGACATCGCCGCCTTCGAGAAGAAGAACCCGGACATCGACGTCGTCGCACACGACGCCTTCCCCTGCCAGGACCCGAAGACGTTCGACGCGAAACTGGCCGGCGGTCAGATGGAAGACGTCTTCTACACCTACTTCACCGACGCAAGACACGTCGTGGACATCAACCAGGCCGCCGACCTCACCCCGTACGTCAAGGAGCTGAAGAGCTACGAGACCATCCAGAAGCAACTGCGCGACATCTACACCGTCGACGGGAAGGTCTACGGCATCCCGCGCACCGGCTACTCGATGGGCCTGATCTACAACCGCAAGCTCTTCGAGAAGGCGGGCCTCGACCCCGACAAGCCGCCGGCCACCTGGCAGGAGGTACGCGCCGACGCCAAGAAGATCGCCGCGCTCGGCGGCGGCACCGTCGGCTACGCCGACTACAGCGCCCAGAACCAGGGCGGCTGGCACTTCACCGCCGAGCTGTACTCACAGGGCGGCGACGTCGTCAGCGCCGACGGCAAGAAGGCCACCGTCGACACCCCCGAGGGCCACGCCGTCCTGCAGACCCTGCACGACATGCGCTGGAGCGACGACTCGATGGGCAGCAAGCAGCTCCTCATCATCAACGACGTGCAGCAGATGATGGGCTCGGGCAAGCTCGGCATGTACCTCGCCGCCCCCGACAACATCCCGATCCTCGTCAAGGAGAAGGGCGGCGACTACAAGGACCTGGCGCTCGCCCCGATGCCCGGCGGCAAGGCCACGCTCATCGGCGGCGACGGCTACATGTTCAACAAGAAGGCCACGCCCGAGCAGATCCGGGCCGGACTCAAGTGGCTCGACCACATGTTCCTCACGCCGGGCTCCGGCTTCCTCGGCGACTACGCCCGCGGCCGGCAGAACAACGCCCCGGTCGGCCTGCCCGAGCCGCGTCTGTTCACCGGAGCGGCCGACGCCAAGGACCAGGAGATCAAGAAGGCCAACGCCAACGTCCCGGTGGAGAACTACCGTGCCTTCCTCGACGGCAACCAGAACCTCCGGATGAAGATCGAGCCGCCGAACGCCCAGCAGATCTACTCCGTCCTCGACGGGGTTGTCTCCGCCGTCCTCACCAAGGAGGACGCGGACATCGACCAGCTCCTCAAGGACGCCTCCGGCAAGATCGACGGCATTCTGGCCCGGAGCTGACCGCGATGACGAAGACGGCAGCGCGGCGGGACGTCCCGGCCCTCGCCGTACGCCCCCTTCCGGCGCCGCCCCCGGTAGGGGGCCGGGGGCGGCGCCGCCTGAGCGACCAGCTCCGGGCCTACGGATTCCTCCTCGGCGGCCTCGTCTGCTTCGCCCTGTTCTCCTGGTACCCGGCGATCCGCGCGGTCGTGATCGCCTTCCAGAAGTACACACCGGGCTCCCCGCCCGAGTGGGTCGGCACCGCCAACTTCACCCGGGTCCTGCACGATCCGGAGTTCGCGGCGGCCTGGCGCAACACGCTCACCTTCACCCTGCTCGCCCTGCTCATCGGCTTCGCGATCCCGTTCGTCCTCGCCCTGGTGCTCAACGAACTGCGGCACGCCAAAGCCTTCTTCCGGGTCGTGGTCTACCTGCCGGTGATGATCCCGCCGGTGGTCAGCGCCCTGCTGTGGAAGTGGTTCTACGACCCGGGGGCCGGCCTCGCCAACGAGGCGCTGCGCTTCGTGCACCTGCCGACCTCCACCTGGTCCAACGGCGCCGACACCGCCCTGGTCTCCCTGGTGATCGTGGCGACCTGGGCCAACCTGGGCGGCACCGTGCTGATCTACCTGGCCGCTCTCCAGTCCATCCCCGGCGAGCTGTACGAGGCGGCCGAACTGGACGGCGCGAGTCTCCTCCAGCGCGTGCGGCATGTGACGATCCCGCAGACCAGGTTCGTCATCCTCATGCTGATGCTCCTTCAGATCATCGCCACCATGCAGGTGTTCACGGAGCCGTTCGTCATCACGGGCGGGGGCCCGGAGAACGCCACGGTCACCGTCCTGTACCTCATCTACAAGTACGCCTTCCTCTACAACGACTTCGGCGGCGCCTGCGCGCTCAGCGTGATGCTCCTGGTCCTGCTCGGGGCGTTCTCCGCCGTCTATCTCAGGCTCACCCGCTCGGAGGGGGACGCATGAGCACCCGGACCCTCGTCTCCCCGTCCGTGCTGGCCCGGCCGCGCGGCAAGGCCCTCTACTGGACCGTGTTCACCGGCACCGTCGTGCTCTTCGCGCTCGCCTTCCTCTTCCCCGTCTACTGGATGGTGACCGGCGCGATGAAGTCGCCGGACGAGGTGGCACGGACCCCGCCCACCCTCGTCCCCGAACGCTGGCACATCGACGGCTTCACCGACGCCTGGGACCTCATGCAGCTGCCCCAGCACCTGTGGAACACCGTGGTGCAGGCCGCCGGCGCCTGGGCGTTCCAGCTGGTGTTCTGCACGGCCGCCGCCTACGCCCTGTCCAAACTGAGACCCGCCTTCGGCAAGGTGGTACTCGGCGGCATCCTGGCCACCCTGATGGTCCCGGCCCAGGCCCTGGTCGTACCGAAGTACCTGACGGTCGCCGATCTGCCGCTGATCCACACGAGCCTGCTCAACGACCCCCTCGCGATCTGGCTGCCGGCCGTCGCCAACGCCTTCAACCTCTATCTCCTCAAGCGCTTCTTCGACCAGCTCCCGCGGGACGTGCTGGAGGCGGCCGAGATCGACGGCGCCGGAAAGCTGCGCACCCTGTGGTCCATCGTGCTGCCCATGTCCCGCCCCGTCCTCGGCGTGGTCTCCATCTTCGCGCTGGTCGCCGTCTGGCAGGACTTCCTGTGGCCGCTGATGGTCTTCTCCGACACCGACAAACAGCCGATCAGCGTGGCCCTGGTCCAGCTGTCCCAGAACATCCAGCTGACCGTGCTGGTCGCCGCCATGGTGATCGCCAGCATCCCCATGGTCGCCCTGTTCCTCGTCTTCCAGCGGCACATCATCGCCGGGATCAGCGCCGGCAGCACCAAGGGCTGACACGGCCCCCTCGACAGAAAGGCACGCACTGTGGGACAGCCCACCCAGGCCCGCGACCAGAGCGACTGGTGGCGCTCCGCCGTCATCTACCAGGTCTACGTGCGCAGTTTCGCCGACGGCGACGGAGACGGCACCGGGGACCTCGCGGGAGTCCGCGCGAAACTCCCCTACCTCGCCGAACTCGGCGTGGACGCACTCTGGTTCAACCCCTGGTACCTGTCGCCGATGAAGGACGGCGGCTACGACGTCGCCGACTACCGGGTCATCGACCCGGCCTTCGGGACCCTCGCGGAGGCGGAGAAGCTGATCGCGGAGGCCCGGGAACTGGGCATCCGCACCATCGTCGACGTCGTACCGAACCACGTCTCCGACCAGCACCCCTGGTTCCGCGCCGCGCGCGCCGCGAAACCGGGCAGCCCAGAGCGCGCGCTGTTCCACTTCCGGCCCGGGCGCGGCGAGCACGGCGAACTGCCGCCCAACGACTGGCCGTCCCAGTTCGCCGGCTCCACCGAACCGGTGTGGACCCGGCTGCCCGACGGCGACTGGTACCTGCACCTGTTCACACCCGAGCAGCCCGACCTCAACTGGGCCC
This sequence comes from Streptomyces sp. NPDC102462, assembly GCF_044765425.1. Taxonomy (NCBI): domain Bacteria; kingdom Bacillati; phylum Actinomycetota; class Actinomycetes; order Kitasatosporales; family Streptomycetaceae; genus Streptomyces; species Streptomyces sp. NPDC102462. Next base: position 39,728 of record NZ_JBIWKB010000032.1, read on the forward strand.
ACCCGGCGGTCCGTCAGGAACACGAGGACATCCTGCGCTTCTGGTTCGAGCGGGGCGTCGCGGGTGTCCGCATCGACTCGGCGGCCCTGCTCGCCAAGGACTCCACGCTGCCGGACCTCACCGAGGGACAGGACCCCCACCCGTTCGTCGACCGCGACGAACTCCACGACATCTACCGCTCCTGGCGCACCGTCGCCGACGCCTACGACGGCGTCTTCGTCGGCGAGGTGTGGCTGCCCGACCCGGAGCGCTTCGCCCGCTATCTGCGCCCCGACGAACTCCACACCGCCTTCAACTTCTCCTTCCTGTCCTGCCCCTGGGACGCCGGGCGGCTGCGGGACTCGATCGACACGACGCTCGCCGAGCACGCCCCGGTGGGCGCCCCGGCCACCTGGGTGCTCTGCAACCACGACGTGACCCGCACCGTCACCCGTTACGGCCGCGTCGACACCGGCTTCGACTTCGCCGCCAAGGCCTTCGGCACCCCGACCGACCTCGCCCTGGGCACCCGGCGCGCCCGGGCGGCCGCGCTGCTGTCCCTGGCCCTGCCCGGCGCGGTCTACCTCTACCAGGGCGAGGAACTGGGCCTGCCCGAGGCCGACATACCGGTGGACCGCATCGAGGACCCGATGTACGTCCGTTCCGGCGGCACCGACCCGGGCCGCGACGGCTGCCGGGTGCCGCTGCCCTGGGTGGCCGAGGCGCCGTACGCGGGCTTCGGATCCCGGCAGGAGCCCTGGCTGCCGCAGCCGGCCGGCTGGGCCGACTACGCCGCCGACCGGCAGCAGCGGGACCCCGCCTCGATGCTCGCCCTCTACCGCGCGGCGATCCGGCTGCGCACCGCCTTCGGGCACGGCCCGCTGACCTGGCTGCCCGCCCCAGAGGGCGTTCTCGCCTTCACCCGCGCGCAGGGCGCCACCTGTGTGGTGAACCTCGCCGCGGCCCCCGCCGACCTGCCCGCGCACCGCGAACTCCTGCTCACCAGCGGCCCCCTGGACGACGAGGGCCGGCTGCCCCAGGACACGGCGGCCTGGCTGCACACCTGAGCCGCCGCACCCCCGCTGTCCCCGTCCACCGGACGGTCCACCGGACCCCCTGCCGTGCCCGTCCACCGCACGCTCGTGATCCCCGCACGCCCCGCCGTTTCCCTCCACGGCACCCCGCTGTTTTGCACCTCGCTCATCCCCGCACCCCCACCACGAAGGGATCAGCACATGTTCAGCAGCACCCGCAGAACTGTCAGGCGCATGCCGGCCATCGGCGCGGCCGTCGCCCTCGCGGCCGGCATGCTCGTCACCCTCGCGCCGTCCGCGCACGCGGCGGCCGGCGCCACCCTGCCGTTCACCTCGGTCGAGGCCGAGTCGGCCACCACCACCGGCACCCGGATCGGCCCCGACCACACCCAGGGCACGCTCGCCTCCGAGGCATCCGGCCGCCAGGCCGTGCGGCTCACCTCGGGCCAGCGCGTCGAGTTCACCGTGCCGCGCGCGGCCAACGCGATGAACCTCGCCTACAGCGTCCCGGACGGCCAGTCCGGCACCCTCGACGTGTACGTCAACGGGCAGAAGCTGGCGAAGACGCTCACGGTCACCGCCAAGTACTCCTACATCGACACCGGCTGGATCCCCGGCGCCAAGACCCACCACTTCTTCGACAACGCCCGGCTGCTGCTCGGCCAGAACGTGCAGGCGGGCGACAAGGTCGCCGTCCAGTCGACGGGCACCCAGGTCACCGTGGACGTCGCCGACTTCGAACAGGTGGCCGCCGCGGCCACCCAGCCCAACGGATCGGTCTCCGTCACCGCCAAGGGCGCCGACCCCAGCGGCAACGGCGACTCCACCCAGGCATTCCGGGACGCCATCGCCGCCGCGCAGGGCGGCGTGGTCTGGATCCCGCCGGGCGACTACCGGCTGACCTCCTCGCTCGGCGGCGTGCAGAACGTGACGCTGCAGGGCGCCGGCAGCTGGCACTCCGTCGTGCACACCTCCCGCTTCATCGACCAGTCCACCTCCTCGGGCAACGTCCACATCAAGGACTTCGCGGTCATCGGCGAGGTCACCGAACGCGTCGACTCCAACCCCGACAACTTCGTCAACGGGTCGCTGGGGCCGAACAGTTCGGTGTCCGGCATGTGGATCCAGCACGTCAAGGTCGGCCTCTGGCTGATGGGCAACAACGACAACCTGGTCGTCGAGGACAACCGCATCCTCGACACCACCGCCGACGGCCTCAACCTCAACGGCAACGCCAAGGGCGTCCGGGTCCGCAACAACTTCCTGCGCAACCAGGGCGACGACTCGCTCGCCATGTGGTCGCTGTACGCGCCGGACACCGACAGCAGCTTCGAGAACAACACCATCTCGCAGCCCAACCTCGCCAACGGCATCGCCGTCTACGGCGGCACGAACATCACCGTCAAGAACAACCTGATCTCCGACACCAACGCCCTCGGCAGCGGCATCGCGATCTCCAACCAGAAGTTCCTCGACCCCTTCTCCCCGCTGGCCGGCACCATCACCGTCGACGGCAACACCCTCGTGCGCACCGGCGCCATGAACCCGAACTGGAACCACCCGATGGGCGCGCTGCGCGTCGACTCCTACGACAGCGCCATCAACGCGACCGTCAACATCACCAACACCACCATCACCGACAGCCCTTACAGCGCCTTCGAGTTCGTCTCCGGCGGCGGTCAGGGCTACCCGGTCCGTGGCGTCACCGTGGACGGCGCGACGGTGCGCAACACCGGTACCGTCGTCGTCCAGGCCGAGGCACAGGGCGCCGCCACCTTCCGCAACGTCACCGCAACCGCGGTCGGCGCCGCCGGCCTCTACAACTGCCCCTACCCGACGGGCTCCGGCTCCTTCACCCTGACCGACGGCGGCGGCAACTCCGGCTGGAACAGCACCTGGTCGGACTGCTCCAGCTGGCCCCAGCCGGGCCAGGGCAACCCCGACCCCGACCCGGCCCGCAACCTGGCCAAGGGCCGCCCCGCCACCGCCACCGGCTCCGTGGACGTCTACACACCCGGCAAGGCGGTCGACGGCGACGCGAACAGTTACTGGGAGTCCACCAACAACGCCTTCCCGCAGTCCCTGACGGTCGACCTCGGGTCCGCGCAGGCGGTACGCCGCCTGGTGCTGAAGCTGCCGCCGTCCACGGCCTGGGGCGCACGCACCCAGACCATCGCCGTGCTCGGCAGCACCGACGGCCAGAACTACGCCACGGTGGCCGGCGCCCAGGGCTACCGCTTCGACCCGGCCACCGGCAACACGGCCACCGTCGCCCTGCCGAGCGGCACCAGCCTGCGCCACCTGCGGCTGACGGTCAGCGCCAACACCGGCTGGCCGGCGGGCCAGTTCAGCGAGGTGGAGGCCTACCTGACCCCCTGACCCGCACCGCCCCGCGGCCCGCGCCCCCCGACACCGGGGCGCGGGCCGCGGCGTGAAGAGAGTGCACGGGCCGCGCCCGCCGCCGCGCCGCCCTGCCCGCGCCGTTCCGTGTCTGACCCGTCGGGTGCCGCTGCCTGTACCACCGACCTTCACATCGACGCCATCACACCCTTCCCTGACGTTCGCTGCTCTTGGAACACTCGCACCGCGCACCTTCCGTCACACCCCTGACGTCCCGTACGCCAGAGATGAGAGGCCCCTCGCATGCCCGAAGTCAACCGGCGCAGATTCCTCCAACTCGCGGGCGCCACCTCGGCCTTCACCGCCCTGTCCGGCAGCATCGAGCGGGCCGCCGCGCTGCCCGCGAACCACCGCACCGGCTCGGTCGAGGACGTGGAGCACATCGTCGTCCTCATGCAGGAGAACCGCTCCTTCGACCACTACTTCGGCTCGCTCAGCGGCGTCCGCGGCTTCGGCGACCCGCGCCCGGTGGCGCGGCCCGACGGCAGGCCCGTCTGGTACCAGTCGGACGGCGGGAAGGACCTGCTGCCCTTCCGCCCCGAAGCCGACGACCTGGGGCTCGCCTTCATCCAGGACCTGCCGCACGGCTGGAACGACACCCAGGCCGCCTTCGCCCAGGGCAGGTACGACCGGTGGGTGCCGGCCAAGGGCGCCACGACCATGGCGTACCTGACCCGGCAGGACATCCCCTTCCACTACGCGCTCGCGGACGCGTTCACCATCTGCGACGCCTACCACTGCTCGTTCATCGGCTCCACCGACCCGAACCGCTACTACCTGTGGACGGGCCACACGGGCAACGACGGCCGCGGCGGCGGCCCGGTCCTCGGCAACGACGAGGCGGGCTACTCCTGGACGACGTACCCCGAGCGCCTGGAGCGGGCCGGGATCTCCTGGAAGACCTACCAGGACGTCGGCGACGGCCTCGACGCGAAGGGCGGCTGGGGCTGGATACAGGATGCCTACCGCGGCAACTACGGCGACAACTCGCTGCTGTACTTCAAGCAGTACCAGAACGCCGAGCCCGGCGACCCGCTGTACGACAAGGCGCGCACCGGCACCGACGCCCGCAAGGGCGAGGGCTTCTTCGACCGGCTGCGGGCGGACGTGGCGTCCGGCAGCCTGCCGCAGATCTCCTGGATCGTCGCCCCCGAGGCGTTCACCGAGCACCCCAACTGGCCCGCGAACTACGGCGCCTGGTACATCGCCCAGGTCCTCGACGCGCTCACCTCGAACCCCGAGGTGTGGTCGAAGACGGCCCTGTTCCTCACCTACGACGAGAACGACGGCTTCTTCGACCACCTGGTCCCGCCGTTCCCGCCGGCCTCCGCCGCACAGGGCAAGTCGACCGTCGAGGCGGGCCTCGACCTGTTCAAGGGCGACGGCGGCCATGTCGCGGGACCCTACGGGCTGGGCCAGCGGGTGCCGATGCTGGTCGTCTCCCCGTGGAGCAGGGGCGGCTTCGTCTGCTCCGAGACGTTCGACCACACCTCGGTCATCCGGTTCATGGAGCGCCGCTTCGGCGTGCACGAGCCGAACATCTCGCCCTGGCGGCGCACGGTCTGCGGCGACCTGACCGCCGCCTTCGACTTCTCCCGCAGGGACACCCGGCCCCTCGCCCTGCCCGCCACCGACGGCTATCTGCCGCCCGACCGCGACCGGCACCCCGACTACGTGCCCACCCCGCCCGCCGACCCGGCGCTGCCCCGGCAGGAGCGCGGCCTGCGACCCACCCGCCCGCTCGGCTACGCCCCCGTGGTGGACGGCGCGGCCGATCCGGCGGCCGGGACGTTCACGCTTCGCTTCGCCTCCGGCGCGCGGTCCGGCGCCGCCTTCCTCGTCACCTCCGGCAACCGCACCGACGGCCCCTGGACCTACACCACAAAGGCGGGCACGTCCGTCGCCGACACCTGGAACTCGGCGTACTCGAAGGGCTCGTACGACCTGACCGTGCACGGCCCGAACGGCTTCCTGCGCGTGTTCAAGGGCCCCGGCAGGAGCGCGGGGCCCGAGGTCACCGTGCGGCCCCTGGGCGACGACGTGCAGCTCACCTTCACCAACAAGGGCTCCGGCACGGTGCGGCTGAGGGTCGCCGACGGGTACGGCGGCAAACCGTGGACGGTGACGGTGCGGGCCGGGGCCACCGTCCGGCGCACCGTGGACCTCTCGGCGAGCCGGCGCTGGTACGACCTGACCGTGACGTCCGAGACCGACCCGGGCTTCCTGCGCGGGTTCGCCGGACACGTCGAGAACGGACGCCCCGGGGTCAGCGATCCGGCGATCGCCGCGCAGTGACGCCCCGATGACAACCGGGGCGGACGGACCGGACGGGTACCGGCCGGATCGGGGTAGTGTGCCCCGGTGACCACGCAATCGAACACACCCGCGGGCTGGTACCCCGATCCGCACGGAGCGCCCCAGACGCTCCGTTACTGGGACGGCGCGCAGTGGACCGAACACACCCATGCGGACCAGGGGGGCGCCCAGCAGGCGGCCGCCCCGCAGTCCTCGGTGCCGCAGCAGCCCGCCGCCGACGCGCGCGTCCAGCGGCAGGTGCAGCAGCAGGCCGGGGTCGCGGGCGGCGCGGCCGGCGGCGGGACGCTGTTCACCGAGCCGGTGCTGGTCGTGAACCAGAAGGCCAAGCTGATCGAGCTGACCAACGAGTACAAGGTCATGGACCAGCAGGGCCGCGACCTCGGCGCCGTGGTCGAGGTCGGGCAGAGCGCCCTGAAGAAGGTGCTGCGCTTCGTCTCCAGCCTCGACCAGTTCATGACGCACCGGCTGGAGATCCGTGACCCCTACGGGCAGCCCCAGCTGGTGCTCACCCGGCCCGCGAAGGTCTTCAAGTCCCGGGTGGTCGTGACCCGCCCGGACGGCTCGCCGGTCGGTGAGATCGTCCAGCAGAACATGATCGGGAAGATCAACTTCGCGATGAACGCGGACGGCCGGCAGGTCGGCGCCATCAGGGCGGAGAACTGGCGGGCGTGGAACTTCGCCATCGTCGACCACGCGGACAACGAGGTGGCCCGGATCACCAAGACCTGGGAAGGGCTCGCCAAGACGATGTTCACGACCGCGGACAACTACGTCCTGCAGATCCACTACCAGCTCCCCGAACCCCTGCTGAGCCTCGTGGTGGCCACGGCCCTGACCGTCGACACCGCACTCAAGCAGGACTCACGGGGCCTCGGCTGACCCTCCCGACAGCGCGGTGAGGGGGCCGGGATCCGGGCGAGGGGGTGTGCGGGGCGGTTCGGCCGGGCCGGTCCGCGGCTCCAGAGCCAGCACCGCGGTCACCGGGTGCGCCGTCGCACGGTCGGCGACGGGCCGCGGCACCCGGGTCAGCACCACCACCCCCCAGGACGCCACCGCCGCCCCGGCCAGCGCCAGCAGCACACCGCCGACGCCGCCCCTGAGGCCCTGCCCGAGCAGGGCGAGGCCGATCACCGCGGCGGCCAGCGGATTGGCCAGCGTCACCACGGCGAGCGGCGCGCCCAGGCCGTCCCGGTAGGCGCTCTGCGAGAGCAGCAGCCCGCCGGTGGCGAACCCGGCGACGAGCAGCGCGACCACGATCACCGCCAGGCTCAGCACCGGCCCCGTGCGGTCCGTCGCCGCCACGGTCACCGTCTGGGTGAGCGCCGAGGCCACGCCCGAGGCGACGCCCGAGGCCGTCGCGTGCCGCAGGCCCGGCCGGGTACCGGGCCGGGCCAGCACGCCGACCAGGGCGGCCGTCGAACCGGCCACCGCCAGCGCCTCGGTCAGGGACAGCACCCGGTGCGGCGCCGGTCCGGACGCCGTGACCAGCAGCGCCGCGAGTCCGAGCAGCGTCAGGGCGGTGCCCCGCCACTCGGCGGCGCCGACCCGCCGTCCCGCCAGCCGGGCCCCCATCGGCACCGCGGCCACCAGAGTGAGCGCGCCGAGCGGCTGTACGACGGTCAGCGGACCGTACTTGAGGGCCGCCACGTGCAGCACCGCGGCGCCCCCGTTCAGCCCGACCGACGTCCACCACGCACCGGTGCCCAGCAGCCGCAGCAGGCCGATACCGGAGCTGCGGGCGGCCAGCCGCTCCTGCGCGACCGCGGCGGCCGCGTACGCGACGGCGGAGACCACGGAGAGGGCGACGGCGACCAGGGCTGAGCTCGTCGGGCTCATCGGTCCGCTCCCACCAGGACCCGCTCCTTCGGCAGGGACCGCCGGGTGCCGCGGCCCGCCGTCGCGGTGCCGCGGCGCGGGCGATGGATCGCGGCGAGGGCGAGGCCGAGCAGGGCCGCGGCGACGATCGCGTCCAGCCAGTAGTGGTTCGCCGTCGCGACGATCACGAGGAGGGTGATCAGCGGGTGCAGCAGCCACAGCCAGCGCCAGTGCGAGCGGGTCGCCGCGGTCAGCCCGATCGCCACCATCAGGGCCCAGCCGAAGTGCAGCGACGGCATCGCCGCGAACTGGTTGGACAGGTGGTCGCTCGACGGCGGACCGTACACCGAGGGTCCGTAGACGCGGGCGGTGTCCACCAGACCGGTGGCGGCCAGCATGCGCGGCGGGGCGAGCGGGAACGTGAAGGGCAGCACCAGGGCGGCGGTGGTGACCGCGGCGAGCACCCGGCGGGCCCAGAGGTAGTGCGCCGGGCGCCGCAGGTACAGCCAGACCAGGAAGGCCAGCGTGGCCGGGAAGTGGACCGTCGCGTAGTAGGTGTTCGCCAGGTGGACGAGCGGGCCGCCGTGCAGCAGTGCGGACTGCACGGAGCCCTCGCCGGGGAGGTGCAGTGTCCGTTCCAGGTCCCAGACGCGGTGGGCGTTGTGGAAGGCCTCGCCGGTGTGGCCCGTGGCCAGTTGCCGGCCGAACTTGTAGACGAGGAAGAGCCCCGCGACGAGCAGGAACTCACGGACGAGCGGGGGCCGGGCTATGGAGTCCGGCTCCGCTTCTGCAGGCTCGGTTCGGGCATTCATCCCCCGGCCCTTTCGCTGACGGTCGTGCGTGTGGTGGTGCGCAGCCCCGGACCCCCGGCCAGGACTCATCGATACGCATCGATACGTATGCGTACCGAAACGACAGTGTACCGATACGCTCCTGTACCGGTACACTGGCGTATCGATTGATGTGCGACACACTGGGAACGGATGGTGGACCCGCCCTTCGAGCGCAGCCCCGGGGCGGGCCGAGCAGTGAGGAGACCAGCGCATGACGTCGCAGGCCGCGGACGGACCGGAGACGGTCGCCGCCTCGCGCCGCTCCAAGATCACGCCCGAGCGTGAGCGGGAGTTCTTCGACGCCGTGCTCGAACAGATCCGCGAATGCGGCTACGACTCCGTCACCATGGAGGGCGTCGCCGCCAGCACGCGGTGCAGCAAGTCCACGCTCTACCGGCAGTGGAAGACGAAACCCCGGTTCGTGGCGGCCGCGCTGCGCGCGAACAGCCGGGTGCGGTTCGGCGGCATCGACACCGGGTCGCTCGCGGACGACCTGCGCGAGGCCGCGCACGCCGCGGGCGACTGGTCCGGCAAGGACACCCGGCTGCTCCAGTCGCTCGGCCATGCGATCACGGCCGACCACGAACTGAAGGGCGTGCTGCGGGAGGCACTGGTCGACCCCGAGATCGCCGCGCTCCAGGAGATGCTGCGGCGCGGGGTCGAACGCGGCGAGGTGCGCGCGGACAACCCCGCGCTGGAGTACGTGCCCGCCATGATGTTCGGAGTGCTGCGCATCCGGCCCGTGCTGACCGGCCAGTACGCCGACTCCGCCTATCTCGTCGGGTTCGTGGAGGCGGCCGTGCTGCCCGCGCTGGGCCTGACCTGAGACTCAGGCCACCGTCCACGGGATGACGGGACGGAGGCCTGTGCGCGCCGCACCGTGGGGACGGGGGCGGCGCACCCCGGCCGGGTGGGGTTCCCCTTGAGCGGAGGGACACCCCACCCGGCCGACCGCTTCCCCGGACCACCCCTCGCCCGAGAGCACCGGCGAAGCACCCCACCCGCCCGCTCCACGAACAAGCCCCCACCGGCCGGCCCCATGCGGCGGGCCGCAGGGAGGCTGCGTCGCGCGCGGGCGAAGGGCCGGAGCTTGGCCATCTCACGCCGGCGACGATCCGAGACGGCCGTCCGGCGTGCGCGCCGGCCGTCTCCATGCGGCGGGCCGCACGGGAGGGTGCGTTCCGTGCGGGTGGCTCCCGGTCGGCCGTCTCACGCCGGCGAGGATCCGAGACGGCCGTCCGGCGTGAGCGACGGCCGTCTCCACGCGGCGGGCCGCACGGGAGGGTGCGTTCCGTGCGGGTGGCTCCCGGTCGGCCGTCTCACGCCGGCGAGGATCCGAGACGGCCGTCCGGTGTGAGCGACGGCCCCACGACGGCCGCCTCCATGCGGCGGGCCGCACCGGAGGGTGCGGCGCGCGCGGCCGACCGCACCGGTCGGCTCTTCCGCGTGGGCGGGGTTGTCAGACGTTCTGGCCGTTGCCGCCGCCCGACGAGACCTTGATGCCCTTGGTGATGTCGTCGATCACCGATGTGCCCTCACCGGCGTCCACGCCGAAGCGGACCACCACCATCTGCCGGGCGTTGGCGGGGGAGGGGAACGCCAGCGACTCGACGTAGCCGTCGCTGCCCTTGCTCGTGACCGCCTTCCAGCGCACCATGTAGCCCTTCTGCCCGGCCACGGTGACCGCCTTGGCGGCCAGCACCTCGTGCGAGGTGATGCTGCCGTAGGTCTTGCCGCCGTACGACTCCTCCGCGTTGGCCGCGATGTCCGCCTTGGCGACCTCCTCGGCCGTGCTCCCGTCGGTGCCGAGCACCAGCGCGGGCGCCGAGTAGGCACCGCCGTCGGTGCACGTCTTGGAGGTGTCGCCCGGGCACTTGTAGGAGTGGCCGGACGTCACCTGCGCGCCCGCGTTGAACACCTGCCCGGTCCAGCCGTCCGGCACCGGCAGGCTGATGCCGTTGACCGGGTCCGACACCGTGCCACCGCCCTCGACCTTCGGCGCCTCGGACTCCCCGGGCGCCGGCGAGCCGCCACCGGATTCGCCCGAGCCGCCGGATCCGCCTCCCGGACCACCGCCCGAGCCGCCGCCCGGCCCGCCGAACGGCCCGCCGTTCTGCCCCTCGGTACCGCCCGGCACCCGCTGGGAACCGGCCCTGTCGCCACCGGAGCCGCCGTCGGACAGCGCGTACACGCCGATCCCGATGCCCGCGAGCACCGCCGCCGCCACGCCGACCGCGATCCCGGTGCGCAGCCCCCGCCGCGGGCCGGCCGGCGGCTGCGCGGGATAGGGCGGGTAGAGCCCGGCCGGCTGCGTCGGGGGACCCCAGGCGGCGGCCGGCCCGGCGGGGCGGGTCTGGTCCGTCCATGCCTTGCCGTCCCACCAGCGTTCGGTGGGCGGACCGTCATTCGTCTGCCCGGGGTCGGGGTACCACCCGGGAGGAGTCACCTGCGTCATGGCCCCACCGTATGAGGCGTCGGTGAAAGCCGGATGAGAGGACCCCCGACCACCGCCACCGGCCTGCCGCCCCGGCCCGGTCGACCCTCCGTTCGCTCGACACCGGCCCGCCGGGACCGGGGCACCTCGCCCGGGTCGGCAAGCGGTTCACCCCTCATGACAGGAGCTGCCCGGACGCTCCTCCGCGCGACCCGCCGGACGGCTACGCTCGGGATCCGTACGTCGTTCGGGCGACTTGGGGAGGTAACGGGATGACGCAGGTACGGCCCCGCGCGGCCGGCTCCGCCTCCCTGTGGGAGCGCGACGCGGAGATCGCCGCCGTCACGCGGGCGCTCGACGTCCTGTGCGCCGACCGGTCGTCCGCGGGAAGCCTGCTGGTGTTCCAGGGCGAGGCGGGACTCGGCAAGACCGCGCTCCTCGCGGAGAGCAGGCGCATCGCCGAGCGCCGCGGCTGCACGGTGTGGTCAGCCCGCGGCAGCGAGACGCTGCGGTCCGTCCCGTTCAACGTGGTACGCCAACTGCTCCAGCCCGCCCTGGTGTCGCTGCGACCCGAGGAGGCGCGCGACCACCTCGGCGACTCGTACGACATCGCGGGCCCCGCCCTCGGCATCGCGGACCCCGTTGCGGGGCAGCCCGACCCGCGGGACGTGTGCGACGGACTCGTCGCCGCCGTCGGCCGGCTGGCCGAACGGGAGCGGCCGCTGGTGCTGCTCATCGACGACGCCCACTGGGCCGACCAGGAGACCCTGTGCTGGCTGGCCGCCTTCGCGCAGCGCCTGTACGAGCTGCCCGTGCTGGTCGTGGTCGCCCGCAGACCCGGCGAGGTGAGCGGCGAGAGCGCCCGGCACCTCGAAACCGTGGCCGCCGTCGCGGCCGGCCCCGTCGCCCGCCTCAGCGCCCTCACCCCGGACGCCACTGCAGGACTGACCCGCGCCACCCTCGGCCCGCACGCCGACGCCGCGTTCTGCCGCGAGGTCTGGGCGGTCACCGGCGGCAACCCGTACGAGACGGTCGAACTCCTCGCCAAGGTCCAGGACAGCGAACTCGAACCGGTCGAGGCCCGGGCCGGCGACCTGCGCCCGCTCAACCGCTCCGCCCGCGGCGGCGAACTCGTCGCCCGGCTCGAGGGCCTCGGCATGGACGCCACCCGGTTCGCCTGGGCCGCCGCCGTCCTCGGCACCGGCATCACCGTGGACCAGGTCGCCCGACTGGCCACCATGAACGTCGAGGCGGCGCAGCGCTGCGCCGACCTGCTGTGCACCGCCCGCATCCTCGCCCGGCCCGACCCGGCGGACGCCCGCCCGGACCAGGGCGACCTGGAGTTCGTCCACCCGCTGATCGCCTCCGCGGTCTACCACTCCATCCCCGAGGCGCTGTGCACCGCCATGCACGGCATCGCCGCCCAGGTCGTCACCGACTCGGGGCGCGGTGCCGCAGCGGCCTCCCGGCACCTCCTGCGGGTGCACCCGGACGACGACGAGGAACTGGTCGAGCAGTTGCGCGAGGCCGCCCGGGAACACCTCGCCGTCGGCGCGCCCGACGCGGCCCGGCGCTGTCTGGAGCGCGCCCTGCTGGAGCCGCCGCTGCCCGAGGTGCACGCCCACGTGCTCCTCGAACTGGGCTGCGCCACCCTGCTGACGGCGCCCGCCACCACCGTCGACCACCTGCGCAGCGCCCTGGCCATGCCCGGCCTCGACGGTGCCACCCGCGTCGACGCCGTCGTCCGGCTCTCCCAGGCGCTCCTGCACAACGACCAGGTGGAGGACGCCGTACGCACCGTCGAGGCCGAGGCGGCGCGCCACGCACCGGGTCCCGCCCGGCTGCGGCTGCAGGCCGTGCGCTTCATGGGGGAGGTCATCCACGGCGAGGCCGCGGCGCCCGGCCGCTCCCAGCGGCTCGCCGACCTGGCCCGGACCTGCACCGGCCGCGACAACTCCGAACGGGCCCTGCTGATCCTGCGTGGATTCGACGCGATGACGCACGGTGAGAGCGCCGAGGAGGTCGTCGAGTGGTGCGACCGCGCCCTGGTCGACGGCCGTCCGGCGCCGGGCCTCGGCTGGACCGACACCGAGTGGGGCATCGAACTGCTGATGATGCTGGGCGGCTCGTACGCCTACGCCGACCGGCTCGACCGTGCCGAGAGCCTGTTCGCCGAGGCGCTGCGCGCCTATACGACCGCGCGCTGGAGCGGCGGCCACCTCGCCCTGGCGAACGCGTCCCTCGGGCTCGCCCTGCGCAGGCAGGGCCGGCTGAAGGAAGCGGAGGCCGTCCTGCGCGATGCGCTGGAACTGGCCGAGGGGGTCGGCCGCCGGCTGCACCTGCACTGGTCGGCCAGCTGCGGACTCGTCGACACGCTGCTGGCCCGCGGCCGGGTCGAGGAGGCATGGACGGTCGCCGAGCAGTACGACTTCGCGCCGCCCCATCCGTCGACCATCGTGCTGCCCGACACCCGCTGTGTGCGCGGCCGGCTGCTGCTCGCCGTCGGCCGCACCGAGGAGGGCATCAACGAGCTGGAGGCCGCCGAGAAGGCCGCCGCGGCCCGCGGGGGCCACAACCCGGTGCTCGCGCCCTGGGCCGTCGACCTGGCCAGGGCGCTCGCCGCGACGGACCCGGCGCGGGCCGCCCGACTGGCCACCGACGCCCGCCGGCAGGCCGAACGGTTCGGCACCGACACGGCGATCGGCGAGGCCCTGCGCTGTGCGGCGGCCCTGGAGACCGGGCAGCGCGCGGTGCGGCTCGCCGCCCAGGCCGTGGCGTATCTGGAGACCTCGCCCTGTCGGTACGAGCACGCGGCGGCCCGCATCGAGTACGGCATCGCGGCGCGGTCGTCCGCCGAACTCGACCGGGGCCTGTCGCTTGCGCGGTCCTGCGGAGCGGACGGACTGGTGAGGCGGGCGGAGCAGGCGCAAAGCGCTCCGCTGGGGGCGCCGTGATGTGTCGCCGTTTGCCTGCGGCACCGTTTGCCTGCGGCGCCGTTTGCCTGCGGCACCGTCGTGACTGGTTGCGCTGGTGCTGCGCTGGGAGTGCTGTGATGTGTCGTCGCTTGTCTGCGGCGTCGTTGTGGCTGGTCGCGCCCGCGCGGCGGAGCCGCATGTCGATACAGCCCCGCGCCCCTTTGGGGCGCTGTCGAAGTGAGTCGGCTGCGGCGCCGTTGTGGCTGGGCGCGCAGTTCCTCGCGCCCCTTTGGGGCGCTGCTGAAGTGGGTCGGCTGCGGCTTCGTTGTGGCTGGGCGCGCTCGCGCGGCGGAGCCGCATGTCGATACGGCCTCGCGCCCCTTTGGGGTGCTGTCAGGGTTGGGGGGTGAAGATCTCCGCTAGGTCGTAGCGCACCGGTTCCTCCAGTTGGGCGTAGGTGCAGCTGTCGGGGGTGCGGTCCGGGCGCCAGCGGCGGAAGCGGGCCGTGTGCCGGAAACGGGCGCCGCTTTCCATGTGGTCGTACGCCACCTCCGCCACCCGCTCCGGCCGCAGCGGCACCCAGGACAGGTCCTTCTTGCCCGACCAGCGGCTCGGCGCCCCGGGCAGCCGGGCCGTCTCGTGTGCGGACTCCTCGCCCCAGGCCGCCCACGGGTGCCCGGTCACGTCCGTCATCCGCAGCGGCGCCAGCTCCTCGACCAGCTCCGCGCGCCGCTTCATCGGGAAGGCGGCGGACACGCCCACATGCTGGAGCGTGCCGCGGTCGTCGTACAGGCCAAGCAGCAGCGAGCCCACCACCGGGCCGCTCTTGTGGAGGCGGTAGCCGGCCACCACGACGTCCGCGGTGCGCTCGTGTTTGATCTTGAACATCACCCGCTCGTCCTGCCGGTAGCGCCCCGCCGGCGGCTTGGCGATGACGCCGTCCAGGCCCGCGCCCTCGTACTGCTCGAACCACTGCCGCGCCACGTCGATGTCCGTGGTGGCCGGCGCCACGTGCACCGGAGCCGTCGCCCCGGCCAGCGCCCGCACCAGCAGCGCCCGCCGGTCCGTCAGCGGCGCGTCGAGCAGCGACTCGTCGTCCAGCGCCAGCAGGTCGAAGGCGACGAACGAGGCCGGCGTCCGCTCGGCGAGCGTGCGCACCCGGGAGTCGGCCGGATGGATGCGCTCGGTCAGCGCGTCGAAGTCCAGCCGCCCGTTCAGGGCGATCACGATCTCCCCGTCCAGCACGCACCGCTTCGGCACCCGCTCCTTGAGCGCCGCCACCAGCTCGGGAAAGTACCTGGTCAGCGGCTTCCCGGTGCGGCTGCCCAGCTCCACCTCGGGCCCGTCGCGGAACACGATGGCGCGAAATCCGTCCCACTTGGCCTCGTAGTGCATGCCGGGCGGGATCCTCGCCACCGGCTTGGCGAGCATCGGCTTCACGGGCGGCATGACCGGTAGATCCATGTTCTGATTCTGCGCGTATGCACGACATCGTGCATACGCCGGGTGTCTCCCGGTGTGCGAGGTGTGCCCGGTACGCCTACCGTGGCCGCATGGCTGACGCGGTGGAACTGGAAGCGGGCGCGAGGACGGTGCGGCTGTCCAGCCCGGACAAGGTCTTCTTCCCGGAGCGCGGTTTCACCAAGCTGGACCTCGCCCGGTACTACCTGGCGGTCGGCCCCGGCATCCTGCGCGCCCTGCGCGACCGCCCCACCACCCTGGAGCGCTACCCCGAGGGTGTGACCGGCGAGTCCTTCTTCCAGAAACGGGCGCCCAGAAACATGCCCGACTGGATCCCGACCGCCCACATCACCTTCCCCAGCGGTCGCAGCGCGGACGAGATGTGCCCCACCGAGGAGGCCGCCGTCGTGTGGGCGGCGCAGTTCGGCACGCTCACCTTCCACCCCTGGCCGGTGCGCCGCCACGACGTCGACCGGCCCGACGAACTGCGCATCGACCTCGACCCGCAGCCCGGCACCGACTTCGCCGACGCGGTGCGCGCCGCCCACGAACTACGGGCCGTCCTCGACGAGTTCGGCGGACTGCGCGGCTGGCCCAAGACCTCCGGCGGACGCGGCCTGCATGTCTTCGTGCCGATCGAGCCGCGCTGGACCTTCACCCAGGTGCGGCGCGCGGCGATCGCCGTGGGCCGGGAGATGGAACGCCGGATGCCGGACCTGGTGACGATCAGATGGTGGAAGGAGGAGCGCGGCGCGCGCATCTTCCTCGACTACAACCAGACCGCGCGCGACCGCACCATCGCCTCCGCCTACTCCGTGCGCCCCCGCCCGAACGCCCCCGTCTCGGCCCCGCTGCGCTGGCCCGAACTGGACGAGGTACGGCCCGAGGACTTCGACCTCGCGACCATGCCCGCGCGCTTCGCCGAACTGGGCGATGTGCACGCGGACATGGACGACCACGCTTTCTGTCTGGAGGCCTTGCTCGACCTGGCACGCCGGGACGAGCACGAGCACGGCCTCGGGGACCTGCCGTATCCGCCCGAGTACCCGAAGATGCCGGGGGAGCCCAAGCGGGTGCAGCCGAGCCGAGCGCGCAAGGAGAAGCCGGCCGGGTCCTGACGGCCGGCCGGCTCCTCACCGCACGGTTCCTCGGTGCCCGCGTCCCAGGTGCTCCGCGGCCCCTACAGGTCCTTGATCCGGACGTCCCGGTAGGAGATCACGTCCGTCGTGCTGTGCACCTGGAGTCCGACGTAGCCGGACGCGAACCGCCGCCCGTCCGTGCCCGGGTCGTCCGAGCGGGGCGGGTAGAAGTCCTGGCCGCCGATGTTGTCGAACTCGTTGATCAGCACGCCGTTGCGGTACACGGAGTAGTGCTGGTCGACCACGCGGATCTCGTAGTCGTTCCAGGTGCCCTTCTGCGTCACACCGGCACCGGCCAGCCCGACCCGGTCGAAGCCGTAGATCGAGCCGGTCTTGTACATGTCGCCGTCGGGCCGGTCGAACACCTGCACCTCGTGCCCGAACTTGATGGCGACCCACTCCGGCCGCGACTCCTCCGGATTGTCGTGGACCTGCGGGAAGCGCACGAACACACCGGAGTTGGCGTTGCCGGTGCCCGGTGCGTCGTCACGCCACTGCAGCCGCAGCGAGAAGTCGCCGTACTTGCGCTGCGGGTACCACAGCATGCCCAGGCCGTCCTTGCTGGTGCCGCTGGTGATCGACCCGTCGCCGTTGCGGGCGAAGGAACCGCCGCCCACGTGCTCCCACTTGGCGAAGGAGTCGGCGGTGCCGTCCAGGATCGTGCGGTAGCCCGTCGTCTGGCCCGGCTTGCCGATGCCGGACTGGCGGGCGGCCTTCTGGATGGCGTTGTACTCCCGCTGGTCGATGACCCCTTCCTTGCGGAGCCGGTCCAGGACCGTCTTCACATGCTTGAGGAACAGCGCCTGGGACGTCCACTCCTTCTCGTCCTCGATCAACTCGTTGATGCGGCACCGGTTGTTGGTGACCCGGTTCGGCACGCCCGAGTCGACCGTGCCGACGATCACCGTCAACCGTTCGTCGTACTCGGGGCAGTTGGGCGCGGGCACGCCACCGCCCGCGACGACCGTGAAGCTCACGGACCGCGGTTCGGAGGTGTTGCCGGCCTTGTCGCTCGCCCGGTAGGCCACCGTGTGCGCACCGGCCCGGTCCACCACCACGGGGCCGGTGTACGCCAGGTAGGGCCCGGCGTCGAGCGAGTACTCGATGCCGGCCACCCCGGAACCGCCCTCGTCCGTGGCGGTCACGGTCACCTTGGCGTTGCCCACGTACGCCCCGTCCGAGTTGCGCGTGCCGTCGACGCTCACCCCGGTGACCGGCGGGACGGTGTCCTGCGGCGGGGCGGAGACCACGGTGAACTCCACGCTCTTGTCGGCGGACACATTGCCCGCCTTGTCCGTGGCCCGGTAGCGGACGGTGTGGGTGCCGGTCTGGTGCACCATCACCGGTCCGTTGTACGGCTGCCAGGCGCCCGTGCCGATGGCGTACTCGATGGTGTTGACCCCCGACCCGGTGTCCGAGGCGGTGACCGTGACCGTCGCCATGTCGATGTAGGCGCCGTCGGCGTTGCGCTCACCGCTGACGGTCGCCGAGGTCTCGGGCGCCGTCGTGTCGTCCGAGGGCTGAGCGACGACGGTGAACTCGACGCTCTTCTCCGCGGACACGTTGCCCGCCTTGTCGGTCGCCCGGTAGCGCACACTGTGGCTGCCCACCTGGTCGATGACCACGGGGGCGGTGTACGGCTGCCAGGCGCCCTCGGCACCGATCGCGTACTCGACGCGGTCCACGCCGGAGCCCTCGTCGGTGGCCGCGATCGACACGCTCGCCGAACCCACGTACTCGCCCTGCGCGTTGCGGGCGCCGTCGACCGTCGCCGAGGTCTCGGGCGCCGTCGTGTCCGAGCCGCCACCCTCGGTCACCACCAGGACGCCCTGCATCTGGCCGTGGCCGGGGATGGTGCAGTGGTAGAAGTAGCGGCCCGGCGTCAGGGTGACCTCGGCGGTGTGCCGGCCGCCCTGGTCGTCGAACGGGTTGGCGAGGATGTTGACCTGGACGTCGCTGTTGTACTCCGGGTCGGTGGTCACGAAGGTCAGCGTGTGCGGCATTCCGGTGGTGTTGCCGGTCGCCGCGCTGTTCTCGAAGACGATCGTGGCCTGCCCCGCGACGGCCGTCGTGGGCGCCGAGAGGTACTTGGTGATGTCGTCGCCCGCGGTCCAGGTGAGCACCTGCTCGGCCGCCGCCGCGGGGGCGTCGTCACGTCCGGCGGCGGGCGTCGCCTGGAGCCCGAGCATCACGAGGACGGCGGCCAGCAGCGCCGTCAGGATTCTTCGTGGTCGTATCACTGTGCCCCCCTGGCGAGTTGGTCGGCGGGCGGCGTCGGACCGCCGCCGGTGTACGTCACCCGCCACAGCGCCGACTTGCCGTCCGAGGTGAAGAAGCCGCGCCCGTAGTCGAGGACGTACAGCGCGCCGTCCGGACCGAACTTCCAGTCCATGAGGTTCTTGATGCCGTCGTTGCCGACCGGCACGATCTTCTTCAAGGTCTCGGAGTGCACAGGCAGCCCGCCGTCGCCCTGGGTCTTCGGATCCATGAGCACGGCGTTGCGCGGCTGGTCGGCGTCGTAGAAGTCGCCGATGAACCACTTGCCGTCCCAGTACGCGGGCCACTTCACGGCGCTGTCGCTCGTCGCGTCGTAGCGGTAGACGGGACCGTTCATCGCGGCCTGCCCGCCGCCCTTGAGCCACGGCAGCCGGTAGGTGGCCTCCTCCTTCTTGTACGAGGGGATCCCGTTCGCGTCACGCGGGTAGTCCGGGCCGCCGCCCTGGGGCGAGTACCAGACGTTGTTGCCGGTGACCGGCGGGATGTTGACGAGTCCGTCGTTGTTCGGCGACTCGTTCTTCGGGTGGTCGCAGTCGTACCAGCCCAGCGGCTTCGACGGGTCGGGCAGGTTGCGGTCCCGGTAGGGCTGCTTGTTGCCCATGCAGTACGGCCAGCCCCGGTTGCCCGCCTCGGTGATGACGGCGAACGTGTCGTACTTGGCCGGACCCCAGGTGGTCGACGGCTCGCCCGCGTCCGGGCCGACCCAGCCCGCGTACAGGATGTCCGTCGTCCTGTCGACGAAGATGCGCGCGGGGTTGCGCACACCCATCACATAGATCTCACCGCGCGTCTTGCCGCCGCCCTCGTCGGTCTCCTTGCCGGTGAAGAGATTGCCCTGCGGCAGCGTGTACGTCCCGTCGGGCTCCGGGTGGATGCGCAGGATCTTGCCGTTGAGGTTGTTGGTGTTGCCCGCGGTACGGCGCGCGTCGGCGAACGACACGCCCTTGTAGCTCGGCTGCGGGTTGTTGCCGGAGTACCCGTCGCTGAACCCGCTGGAGTTGTTGTCACCGGTGGCGATGTACAGGTTGCCCTTGGAGTCCCAGGTCATCCCGCCGCCCGCGTGGCAGCAACTGTGCACCTGCACCGGCCACTTGAGCAGCACCTTCTCACTGCCCAGGTCGAGCTTGTTCGTGGCCGGGTCGAGGGTGAAGCGGGAGACGCGCCGCTCCGCCATCTGTGTGTCGCGGTTGAGCTGCGCGTGGGGTGTGTAGTGCAGGTACACCCAGCCGTTCTGCTCGAAGCCCGGGTCCAGCTCGATTCCGAGCAGGCCTTCCTCGACCTTCGTCAGCTCGTCGCCGCCGCCCTTGTTGCCGAAGACGGTCAGCTCCCCGGCCAGGGTGACCTTCTTGGTCTTCGGGTCGTAGACGTGGATCTGCCCCTTGCCCTTGCCCACGTCCGGGTTGTTCCAGTCGGTGATCACGGGCTGCGAGGAGTCCGCGCCGCCGCGGCCGATGTACAGCACCCGGCCGTCGGGCGCGGCGACCAGGCCGTGCGGCTCGCCGATCTGGTCGTTCTGCCCGGGCTGGTTGGGCTGGGTGAGGCGTTCGGCCCGGTAGTTGGCGTTGATGGTCGCCTTGCAGTCGGCCTGGCTGAGCCGGGTCGTCCACAGCAGGGCGCCGCGCAGATGGGCACGGAAGTCGCTCTCGTCGTACGACGAGACGGTGCCGCCCATGCCGGTGTAGAAGGACCGGCCGCCGTCGTAGTCCCGGCACCAGCTGACCGGGTGGTCCGCGCCGTTGGCGCTCGCCCCGGGCTGGTACGTCGACTCGCGCACCCGGGCCACCGTGTGCACGGCGCCGGACGGGTTCTTCACCCAGTTGAACCACTGGTCCGGCCGCTTCCACTGCAGCGGCAGGTCCTTGGTGGCCGGATGCCGGCGGTCGCCCACCTCGACCGTGGCCCGCTGGACCGCCGCCGGGCTGGAGGCGGCCGGGCGCGCGCCGATCAGACCGGTGAACCAGTCGGAGTACGGCTCGGCGCGGGCCGCGTCATGGATGCCGACGAAACCGCCGCCCGCCTCCATGTAGGCCTCAAGACCCGCCTCCTGGTCCGGATCGAGGACGTCACCACCGCCGGTCAGGAAGACGACGGCGTTGAAGCGGCCGAGTTTCGTCGCGTTGGTGAACACGGCGGCGTCGTCCGTCGCCTCGACCGCGAAGCGCTCCTTCGTGGGGCCGGACAGACCGATCTTCTCGATCGCCTCGATCCCGGCGTTCACCAGCGGTGACTCGTCCCCGGCGGCTGCGGAGCCGTAGAAGAGCAGCACTTTTACGTTCGCGCCGCCCGGTGGCGACTTGATCGACATCGTTGTCAGGGACGGGTCCGGCCGCGCGCTCGCGACCGGACCCGAGAGCAGTCCGGCCGCGACGATCCCCGCGGTCACGGTGGCCGCCCAGGTCCGTCTCCTCCTGCTTGTGGCGCTCAACCCTCGTAAGTGCATGGGCACCTCCTCGGTCACGGCAACAGCGCCAAGAAAGCTAGGCCCCTTTGCATGGCTCGCCAATACCTATGACCGCAATCAAACGAACTTTGTCCTGAGAGTGGATAAACGGGCGCGGGGCAGGTACCGTCGCACAGGTTCATCACAGGTACGCCTCCGCAAAGTCCTTACCAGGGTGGGGAGTTCCGCATGGACAGACGCGCGTTCAACCGGAGGGTGCTGCTGGGTGGCGCGGCGGTCGCGACATCGTTGTCCCTGGCGCCCGAGGCGGTCAGCGCGGCCACGCCGCCGCGCACCGCACCGGCCGGCGGCGAGGTCAGACACATCAAGCTGTACGCCGAGAAGCTGGCCGACGGGCAGATGGGCTACGGCTTCGAGAAGGGCAAGGCGACGATCCCCGGGCCGCTCATCGAGCTGAACGAGGGCGACACGCTGCACATCGAGTTCGAGAACACCATGGACGTGACCGCGAGCCTGCATGTCCACGGCCTCGACTACGAGATATCCAGCGACGGCACCAAGCTGAACAAGAGCGACGTCGAGCCCGGTGGCACCCGCACCTACACCTGGCGCACCCATGCGCCCGGCCGCCGGTCGGACGGCACCTGGCGCTCCGGCAGCGCCGGCTACTGGCACTACCACGACCACGTCGTCGGCACCGAGCACGGCACCGGCGGCATCCGCAAGGGCCTGTACGGTCCGGTGATCGTGCGCCGCAAGGGCGACATCCTGCCCGACCGCACCCACACGATCGTCTTCAACGACATGACCATCAACAACCGTCCGCCGCACACCGGGCCCGACTTCGAGGCGACGGTGGGCGACCGGGTCGAATTCGTGATGATCACGCACGGCGAGTACTACCACACCTTCCATATGCACGGTCACCGCTGGGCGGACAACCGGACCGGCCTGCTCACCGGGCCCGACGATCCGAGCCAGGTGATCGACAACAAGATCGTGGGACCCGCCGACTCCTTCGGGTTCCAGGTGGTGGCGGGGGAGGGCGTCGGCGCGGGCGCCTGGATGTACCACTGCCATGTCCAGAGCCATTCCGACATGGGGATGGTCGGGCTGTTCCTGGTGAAGAAGCCGGACGGGACGATTCCCGGATACGAGCCACACGGGCCCCATGCGGGGGGCTCGGCGGACGGGGACCACTCCGCCCACTGAGCGCTCCGCTATGGGGGCCGCTGGTCCGTCGTTGTTCGTCCGCGGCTGGGTTGGGGCCGGGCGCGCAGTTCCCCGCGCCCCCTTCGGGGCGCGTATGGGCTGGGGGCGGGTGCGGGGAGAGCGCTCTCGGGGCGGGGCTATTCTGAGGTGGAGTCGCCGAGGGAGGCCCGTCGTGACCGAGACAGCGCCGCGTCCGACGCTGGAGGCCGTCGCCGCGCTCGCCGGGGTGTCCAGGGCCACCGTGTCCCGGGTGGTCAACGGCGGTGACGGGGTCAGGGAACCGCTCGTCCAACGGGTCCGGCGGGCGGTCGAAGAACTCGGCTACGTCCCCAACCGGGCCGCGCGCAGCCTGGTGACCCGGCGGCACGACGCCGTCGCCGTGGTCATCGCGGAACCGGAGGCCAGGGTCTTCGCCGACCCCTTCTTCGGCCTTCAACTCCGCGGGATCAGCAAGGAGCTGACGGCCCACGACAGTCAGCTGGTGCTGCTGCTGACGGAGGGCCGGGACGACCACGCGCGCGTGGCCCGCTATCTCGCCGGCGGCCATGTCGACGGGGCGCTCGTCTTCTCGCTGCACCTCGACGACCCGCTGCCCGGTCTGATCCGGGGCGCGGGGGTGCCCACGGTCTTCGGCGGGCGGCCCGGCTGGAGCGACGCGTCGGGCAGTTCGGTGTACGTCGACTGCGACAACCGCGGCGGGGCCAGCGCGGCCGTACGCCATCTCGTCGGTCTCGGCCGTACCCGGATCGCGCACATCACCGGCGCCCTCGACCAGACCTCCGCGGTGGACCGGCTCGACGGCTTCCGGGACGTCATGGGGGACACCGATCCACGGCTGATCGTGGAGAGCGACTTCACCCCCGCCGGCGGGGAGCGCGCCATGCGGGAACTCCTCGACCGCAGCCCGGACGTGGACGCCGTGTTCGCCGCCAACGACCTCACCGCCTCCGGTGCCCTGCGGGTGCTGCGCGAGCGCGGCCGGCGCGTGCCCGAGGACGTCGCGGTGATCGGCTTCGACGACATGCTGCCCGTCGCCGAGCAGACCGACCCGCCCCTGACGACGGTCCGTCAGGACATCGAGGAGATAGGCCGGCTGATGGCGAACCTGCTGCTGACCGGTCTGGACCGCGGCCACCGCGAGGAGCCCGCGCCGGACGCGCCACCCGGCGTGATCCTGCCGACGACACTGGTGCACCGCGGCTCGGCCTAGGTCCTGTCGTCAAACTCCCGTCGTTCGCCCGGAGGGCGGGCCCTGCGGCGAGAGTGCGTGCATGGCGTCGCGGGGCAGGCGGGGGTTTGACGACAGGGCCTGGCATCGACCGGCCGCTCACTCCGTGGGGGGCTCACCGCGGATCACCGCGAAGCGGGCGCCCTGGGGGTCGGCGAGCCGGGCGATGCGGCCGACGCCCTCCACCGTCACGGCGGGCACCCGCACCGTGCCGCCCAGCTCCAGCGCCCGCGCGACCACCGCGTCCGGGTCCTCGACCCCGAAGTAGGGCAGCCAGTACGGGCCGGCCGCCGCCTCCGTGGGGTCGTCGGCCAGCGGGACCAATCCGCCGAACATCGCCTCCTCCCCGCCCTCGGCCGGATTGACGCAGGTGTACGTGCCGCCGGGGAAGGGCACGGCCGACGTCTCCAGGCCGAGCGTGCGGTGGTAGAACGCGGCGGCCGCCGCGACATCCGGTGTGTACAGCTCGACCCAGCACAGCGAACCCGCCTGACCCGCCAGGTCCAGGCCCTTCAGACGCTGGGGCTGCCAGATCCCGAAGGGCACACCCGCGGTGTCGACCAGCACCGCCATGCGGCCCTGCCCCATCACGTCCATCGGCGGGCTGGACACCTGGCCGTGCGCCCGTTCGGCCGCGTCCGCTGTGGCCTGCGCGTCCTCGCTGCGGAAGTACACCGTCCAGGACGGCGGGCCCTGCTCCGCCGCGACGGGCGCGCCGCCGGCGACGGTCTGGCCGTCCAGCTCGAAGAAGCCGTAACCGCCGGCGTCGGGGCCCGCCGAACGGAACCGCCAGCCGAAGAGGCCGCCGTAGAAGGCGGCGGTGCCGTCGATGTCGGACGTGGTGACGTCGATCCAGTTCGGAGCGCCGTCGACGAAACGGGTGGTGAGCATCATCGCCCTCCTCGGAAGGGTCCCGTCCTGTGCACAGCCGAGTCTCGCACCGCCCACTGACAAGCGCCGCCCGGCGCCGCCGCCCGCCGGGACGGTTTCCCGGTCACCCAGCGTGAGCGGCGGCGATCCCGTTGTTTTCGTCCGGCTCCCGCGCGCCGCCGTGCGCCACACCGGGACCGTGGCGCATCATCGGGGCGGCCCAGGGCCCCGGCCGCGGCGTTGAGCCGGCGTTGATCGAACGTTTTTCGCCGGACGGCACCATCCTGGCCATGCACTTCGACACGATCACCGCGCCCGACCTGGCCTGGCAGGAGGGGGCGTTGTGCGCGCAGACCGGGGCCGACTTCTTCTTCCCCGAGCCCGGCAGCTCCGTGCGTGAGGCGAAACGGATCTGCGGCCTGTGCCCGATCCGCTCCGCCTGCCTGGACTACGCGCTGGACCACGACGAGCGCTTCGGCGTCTGGGGCGGCCTGTCCGAGAAGGAACGCCTGGAACTGCGGCGCACCCCCCGCTGACAAGCAGCCGGCGAGACCGTCGGCGCGGGTCGGGCGCCGCCGGGCGATAGATTGATCGCCATGAGTGACAACGTGTACTTCGACATCACGATCGACGAGCAGCCCGCCGGCCGGATCGTGTTCCGGCTCTTCGACGACGTGGTGCCCCGCACCGCGGAGAACTTCCGGCAGCTCGCCACCGGCAAGCCCGGCTTCGGCTACGCCGGATCGGCGTTCCACCGGGTGATACCCGACTTCATGCTGCAGGGCGGCGACTTCACCGCGGGCAACGGCACCGGCGGCAAGAGCATCTACGGCGGCACCTTCGAGGACGAGAACTTCACCCTCAAGCACGACCGCCCCTACCTGCTGAGCATGGCGAACAGGGGCCCCGACACCAACGGCTCGCAGTTCTTCATCACCACGGTCGTCACGGACTGGCTGGACGGCAAGCACGTGGTCTTCGGCGAGGTCGTCGAGGGACAGGAGATCGTGGGCCGGGTGGAGGCCCTGGGCAGCCACACCGGCCGGACCCGGGCCACCATCAAGATCGCCGAGAGCGGCGTCTGCTGAACACGGCCCCCGGGCACGGGCCGCGGACAGGGCGCACCGGCAGGCCGGTGCGCCCCGGCGGTGCCGGTCAGCCGGCCGCCCGTGCCGCCATCCGGGCCTTGCGCGCGGCCAGCTTCTCGTCGAACTTCGCGGCCTCCGCGTCCAGGCCGCCCATGAACAACCCCAGTTCCTCCTGCGCCCGAAGCCCCTCGGGGCCGAGCCCGTCGATCTCCAGGACCTTCAGGAAGCGCAGGACGGGCTGCATCACGTCGTCGTGGTGGATGCGCAGGTTGTAGACCTCGCCGATCGCCATCTGGGCGGCGGCCCGCTCGAAGCCGGGGATGCCGTGGCCGGGCATGCGGAAGTTCACGACGACGTCCCGGACGGCCTGCATGGTCGGGTCGGGCGCGATCTCGAAGGCCGCCTTCAGCAGATTGCGGTAGAAGACCATGTGCAGGTTCTCGTCGGTCGCGATCCGGGCCAGCATCCGGTCGCAGACCGGATCGCCCGACTGGTGACCGGTGTTGCGGTGCGAGATACGGGTCGCCAGTTCCTGGAAGGCGACGTAGGCGATCGAGTGCAGCATCGAGTGCCGGTTGTCGGACTCGAAACCCTCGCTCATGTGGGCCATCCGGAACCGCTCCAGCTTGTCCGGGTCCACCGCGCGTGAGGCGAGCAGATAGTCGCGCATCACGATGCCGTGCCGGCCCTCCTCGGCGGTCCAGCGGTGCACCCAGGTGCCCCACGCGCCGTCCCGGCCGAAGAGGGTGGCGATCTCGTGGTGGTAGCTGGGGAGGTTGTCCTCGGTCAGCAGGTTCACCACGAGCGCGATCCGGCCGACCTCGGTCACCTTCGACTGCTCCTTGTCCCAGGGCTCGCCGTCGGCGAAGAACCCGGGGAAGTTGCGGCCGTCGCTCCAGGGCACATACTCGTGCGGCATCCAGTCCTTGGTGGCCTTCAGATGGCGGTTGAGTTCCCTCTCGACCACGTCCTCCAGTGCGTACAGCAGTCGTGCGTCGGTCCACACGGACGGGCTGGCGAGGTGGGGAGAGGTGAGCGTCACAGGAACTCCAGGGGGACGGCGATCAGGGGGGAGTGGAACGGCTCGTGCCGGCGAGCGGCGCCGGAAACCTACGTGATCGTAGGCTACGAGACCGTAGGTTACGAAACCGTAGGTTAAGCGCGCCGTAAAGAGCGCTGCTCAGGTGCGTGTCCCGGGCAAAGGGGGGACAACGAAAAGGCTCTGGTCACCCGAAGGGCCCCGGAGCCGACGCGGTTGCGGGGCCGCGGATCAGGCGTACAACTCCCGCAGCCGCACCGACAGACACGTCACACAGCCCTCCAGTTTCTCGAACTCGCCGATGTCCACCGGGACCACCTCGTGACCGAGGTCGGTCAGCAGCTCACGGGTCTTCGGCGCACTCGACGCCATCAGCAGCTTGCCCCCGCCGAGCAGCACCACATGGGCTCCGGACTCCTCGGGCACCGCCAGAACACGGGGAAAGAGCGAGGGCCGGTCCACGTGCGGTATGTGCCCGAGCACCGTGCCGTCGGGCAGGGCGGTCACCGCGGACTTCAGATGCAGCACCTTGCTCACCGGAACGGCGATCACCCGTGCGCCCAACGGCTCGAAGGCGGCCCGCAGTTGCTGCACCCCGGCGGCGTTGGTGCGTCCGCCGCGGCCGACGTAGACCGTGTCCCCGACCTTGAGGACGTCCCCGCCGTCCAGGGTGCCGGGTTCCCAGATCCAGTTCACCGAGCAGCCGAGGCGGGCCACGGCCTCCTCCACACCGAAGGTCTCGGCGCGCCGTGACTCGGCGCCGGGCCGGGCGATCAGCGCCACGTTCCGGTACATCACCACGGTGTCCTCGACGAACACGGAGTCCGGGCAGTCGTCGGCCGGGTCCACCTCGATGGTCTCCCAGCCGTGCGCGCGCAGCGTGCCGACGTACGCCTCCCACTGCTCGACGGCGAGCCCCACATCGACCGTCGTGCGCTCGATGTGTGTCACCAGACCCTCGGCGAGGCGCGGGCCGGGGCGGCGGACGAGGGCCTTCTTGCTGGGCACGGCTGGTCTCCGTATCGGCGGGGCGGTGTTCGGTCTCCATCATGCGGCGCCGGTCCGCCATGATGCAGGACGGGGCGGCCCGGCCGACACCCCCCGTCGGGTCACCCGACGGCCTCCGGTGTGATCTCCCGGAGTTCGCCGTCCGCCAGGAGCAGCCAGCGGGTGATGCCGGCCGACCTCAGGAACGGCACGTCATGACTGGCCACCAGCAGGGCACCCTCGTACGACTCCAGGGCCGTGGTCAGCTGCCGCACGCTCGCCATGTCCAGGTTGTTCGTCGGCTCGTCCAGCAGGAGCAGCTGCGGCGCGGGCTCCGCCAGCATCAGCGCGGCCAGCGCGGCCCGGAAGCGTTCCCCGCCGGACAGGGTGGCCGCCTTCCGGTCGGCCCGGGCGCCGCGGAACAGGAACCGGGCGAGGCGGGCCCGGATCCGGTTGGGGGTGGCGCCCGGCGCGTACCGGGCCACGTTCTCGGCGACGGTCAGCTCATCGTCGAGGACGTCGAGCCGCTGCGGCAGGAAGCGCAGCGGGACATGCGCCGTCGCCTCGCCCGCGGCCGGGGCCAGCTGCCCGGCGACGGTGCGCAGCAGCGTCGTCTTGCCCGTGCCGTTGCGTCCGAGCAACGCGATCCGCTCCGGCCCGCGCACGTCGAGTACGCCGCCGACCCGTGCTCCGTACGTCAGCTCCAGGTCCCGCAGGGTGAGCACGTCCCGGCCCGGTGGTACTGCCGTGTACGGCAGGTCGACGCGGATCTCGGCGTCGTCGCGTACGGCGTCCACCGCCTCGTCGAGCCGGTCCCTGGCCTCGGCCAGCCGTTCCTCGTGCAGGATGCGGTGCTTGCCCGCGGACTCCTGGGCGGCCCGCTTGCGCGCCCCCATGACGATCTTCGGCTCGCGCTTCTGCTCGAACATCTTCTGCCCGTACCGCCTGCGGCGGGCCAGCTTCGTCCGGGCGTCGGCCAACTCGCGCCGCTGCCTGCGCACATCGGCCTCCGCGACCCGCAGCATGCGCTCGGCGGCCTCCTGCTCGGCGGTGAGGGCCGCCTCGTACCCCGAGAAGTTGCCGCCGTACCAGGTGACCCGTCCGGCCCGCAGGTCGGCGATCTGGTCGACCAGGTCGAGGAGTTCGCGGTCGTGGCTGACCACGACCAGCACGCCCGGCCAGGACGCGACGGCCGCGTGCAGTCGCCGGCGCGCGTACAGGTCGAGATTGTTGGTGGGCTCGTCGAGCAGCAGCGCGTCCGGGCGGCGCAGCAGCAGCGCGGCCAGCCGCAGCAGCACCGACTCGCCGCCGGAGACCTCGCCGACGGTGCGGTCAAGGCCGATGTGGCCGAGGCCGAGTTCGCCCAGGGTGGCGAGCGCGCGCTCCTCGACGTCCCAGTCGTCGCCGAGCGTTTCGAAGTGCCCCTCGGCCGTGTCGCCGGCCTCGATGGCGTGCAGCGCGGCCCGGCGGGCCGCGATGCCCAGCGCCTCGTCGACGCGGAGCGCGGTGTCGAGCGTGACGTTCTGCGGAAGGTAGCCGATCTCGCCCGTCACCCGGACGGCGCCGGCCGACGGGGTCAGCTCCCCGGCGATCAGCTTCAACAGGGTCGACTTGCCCGATCCGTTGGCGCCGACGAGCCCGGTCCTGCCGGGGCCGAAGGAGATGTCGAGGCCGTCCAGGACGGGTGTGCCGTCGGGCCAGGCGAAGGACAGGGAGGTGCAGGTGAGGGAAGGTGACATGGAGCCTCGCGGTTGTTCGTGCGGTCGGGGCACATGCGCATCGAGGCACCGCGGGGCGGCAACCGGGGGACCGGGGCCGTGGAAAGGCCCTGTGCCGGAGGACGGCTCGGACGCCGAGGTCGCACGCGACGCCCACACCTCGGGTGTGGAACGCGGTGACTCAGGACCTCAGACGAGCAACGTCCTTCTCCTATCGACGGCAACAGAACCGCGGGAAACGCTACGAGGGGGCCGGAAGGCTGTCAACGCGATTAAACGCGCTCCATCGCCGACGCGCCGCCGCGCGGCGCGCAGCGGCGGCGCTCAGGCACCCCGCATCAGCTCCGCCAGATCGTGGTCGAGGTCGAACTGAAGGTGCTCGAGGCCGAGCGGCACCAACGCGCTGGTGGCGTCCAGGAACCGGCGGATCTCGGCGGAGTGGACGTGCACGACGGCCGTGCCCTCGGGCGCGTGGAACTCCAGGACGGTCCGGTCGTACCCGTACGGCCGCACGCGGACGTCGCCGTGCCCCTGCGGGCCGTGCAGGCCGTCCGTGAGGAGGTCGCGGGCGAACGTCCAGCAGACCTCCACCCCCTCCAGGGTGGCCGGGGCGGGGAACGACATGCGGATGGCGAACGGGTCGCGCCGGTCGTAGTGAAGCGTGGCGGGAATGCTGGGCATGCGCGGGGCGGCGGCGACGAGTCGGGCCTGTACGGAGTGCTCGATGACGATGGACAACGCCTTGCTCCCTCGTGACGGCTGGACGGACGTCCGGGTGGACGAGACCTGGCACTGGAAGAGACGACGGAACGGCCTCAAACGTGCACAGAGAATTCGAGTGACCTCTGTCACCGCTTTCATGCACGCACGTTTCGCCCGCGACCGGCCGGTGCCCAGCCGGGGGTGGCGCGTACCCTCGTGGCCACCATGACGACCGTACCGATGCCCGGGGACCGGCCCGTGACCGAGGAGCAGGCCCGCGCCGTGCAGGACGCACTGCGCGGGCGGGTGGTGCTGGACGAGGCCGGGCCGCCGCCCGGCACGGGCCGCATCACGGGGGTCGACGTCGCCTACGACGACGAGCGCGACCTCGTCGCGGCGGCGGCCGTCACGCTCGACGCGGCCACCCTGGACGTGCTCGCCGAGGCCACCGCCGTCGGCGAGGTCGCCTTCCCGTACGTGCCCGGACTGCTCGCCTTCCGCGAGATCCCCACCGTGCTGGCCGCTCTCGACAGGCTGCCCGGACCCGCGGGTCTGGTCGTCTGCGACGGCTACGGGCTGGCCCACCCGCGCCGCTTCGGGCTCGCCTGTCATCTGGGCGTGCTCACCGGCCTGCCCACGATCGGCGTCGCCAAGAACCCGTTCACCTTCGCCTACGACGCCCCGGCGGGCGAGCGCGGCAGCGCCTCGCCGCTGCGCGCGGGCGACGAGGAGGTCGGCCGCGCCCTGCGCACCCGGGACGCCGTCAAACCCGTCTTCGTCTCCGTCGGCCACCGGGTGAGCCTCGACAACGCCTGCGCCCACACGCTCGCGCTCACCCCGCGCTACCGGCTCCCGGAGACGACGCGCCGCGCGGACGCCCTGTGCCGCCGGGCGCTTCAGGAGGCGACGGTCCGCCGCTCCTCGGCCTCGCGCTCCCCGCGGTCGTAGACGACCGGGCCGTCTCCCGGGCCGAGCACGGTGAGAGGCAGCGCGGCACGGCCCCGGAAAACCCGAACGCCGGTACGCCGTCTGAGTATGTGTACGGATGTGGCGGCGGCGCCGCACCAGCAGGCTGGGCCCATGACGACGCACCACCGCCCGCGCACCCTGGTCCGACGCCCCGGCCCCACCGGCCGTCCCGCAGCGGTCGCGCTGGCCCTCGCCGTCCTGGCGGGGCTCGCCTGGACGGCCGGAATGATCTACACCCTGCTGCGGTGGACCCTGTAACGTGGCCAAGCGCTTGCTCTTTCGGGCCTTGTGCCGGGTGGAGCGCGTTCCTAGCATCGCTGGTGTTACATCGGTTGTGTCATATCGACTGGGGGCCGCCCATGACGACGGCAGGGACGCCGACGCGGGGAGCGGGCCCGCTCACGGGCGTGCGCGTGGCGGAACTGGCCGGCATCGGCCCCGGCCCGTTCGCCGCCATGCTCCTCGCCGACCTCGGCGCCGACGTCGTCCGCGTGGACCGGCCGGGCGGTCCCGGCATCGGCGTCGACCCCGCCCACGACGTCACCAACCGCAACAAGCGCTCGGTGATCGTCGACCTGAAGTCCGCGGAAGGCCCGGCCCGCGTCCTCGACCTGGCCGAACGCGCGGACATCCTGATCGAGGGCTACCGTCCGGGCGTCGCCGAACGGCTCGGCGTCGGCCCCGAGGACTGCCACGCCCGCAATCCACGGCTGGTCTACGGCCGGATGACCGGCTGGGGACAGCGGGGCCCGCTCGCCCAGCGGGCCGGCCACGACGTGGCGTACATCGCCGTCACCGGCGCCCTCGGCATGATCGGACAGCCGGACCGGCCCCCGGCGGTCCCCGCCAACCTGGTCGGCGACTACGCGGGCGGCTCCCTCTACCTGGTCGTCGGCGTGCTCGCCGCGCTCCACCACGCGCGCGTGACCGGCGCCGGCCAGGTCGTCGACGCGGCCATCGTGGACGGCACCGCCCACCTCACCGCCATGATCCACGGCATGCTCGCCGCCGGCGGCTGGCAGGACCGCCGCGCCGCCAACCTGCTGGACGGCGGCTGCCCGTACTACGGCACCTACGAGACCGCCGACGGCGGACACATGGCGGTCGGCGCCCTGGAACAGCGCTTCTACGAGGAGTTCCTGCGGCGGCTCGGCCTCGCCGACCTGATCCCGGCCCGCACCGACCCCACCCGGTGGGGCGAGCTGCGCGAGCGGATCGCCGCCCGCTTCAAGTCCCGCACCCGCGACGCCTGGACGGCCGTCTTCGAGGGCTCCGACGCGTGCGTGGCCCCCGTCCTGTCCCTGCGCGAGGCCCCCCGCCACCCGCATCTGGCCGCCCGGGGCACCTTCACCGAGCACGCCGGCCTCACCCAACCGGCCCCGGCACCCAGGTTCTCCGCGACCCCCACCGCCGTCCGCACCGCCCCCGCGCTGCCCGGCTCCGGCACCGCGGGCGTGGCCCGCGACTGGGACGTGCCGCGCCTCATCTGCGACCCCGCCGCGGACGACGCATGATGGAACCGCTGTTCCCCCTCGACCGCGTGCCGGGCCCGGCGCGTCCGGGCGAGCGAGCCGAGGACGGGCCGTGATCCCTGGCCGCCCCGATGACCCCAGCGCCGTGAAACCCTCGTGGAAAGGCTTGCCAGTGAGCACCGAAGCGTACGTGTACGACGCGATCCGCACCCCGCGCGGCCGCGGCAAGGCGAACGGCGCCCTGCACGGCACGAAGCCCATCGACCTGGTCGTCGGCCTCATCCACGAGATCCGTGCCCGCTTCCCCGGCCTCGACCCCGCGGCCGTCGACGACGTCGTGCTCGGCGTCGTCGGCCCGGTCGGCGACCAGGGTTCGGACATCGCCCGCATCGCCGCGATCGCGGCCGGGCTGCCGGACACGGTGGCGGGCGTCCAGGAGAACCGCTTCTGCGCCTCCGGCCTCGAAGCGGTCAACCTGGCCGCCGCCAAGGTCCGTTCCGGCTGGGAGGACCTGGTGCTCGCCGGCGGCGTCGAGTCGATGTCCCGGGTGCCGATGGCCTCCGACGGCGGCGCATGGTTCAACGACCCGATGACCAACCTCGCCGTCAACTTCGTGCCGCAGGGTATCGGCGCCGACCTGATCGCCACCCTGGAGGGCTTCACCCGGCGCGACGTCGACGAGTACGCCGCGCTCTCCCAGGAACGCGCGGCCACCGCCTGGAAGGAGGGCCGCTTCGCTCGCTCCGTCGTCCCGGTCCTGGACCGCAGCGGACTCGTCGTCCTCGACCACGACGAGCATCCGCGCCCCGGCACCACCGCGGACTCGCTGGCCAAGCTGAAGCCGTCGTTCGCCGACATCGGCGAGCTGGGCGGGTTCGACGCCGTGGCCCTGCAGAAGTACCACTGGGTCGAGAAGATCGACCACGTCCACCACGCGGGCAACTCCTCCGGCATCGTCGACGGCGCCGCCCTGGTCGCGATCGGCTCCCGGGAGGCCGGCGAGCGCAACGGCCTGACCCCGCGCGCGCGGATCGTCTCCGCCGCCGTCTCCGGTTCCGAGCCCACCATCATGCTCACCGGTCCCGCGCCCGCCACCCGCAAGGCCCTCGCCAGGGCCGGGATGACCATCGACGACATCGACCTCGTCGAGATCAACGAGGCGTTCGCGGCCGTCGTGCTGCGGTTCGTCAAGGACATGGGCCTGTCCCTGGACAAGGTCAACGTCAACGGCGGCGCCATCGCCCTGGGTCACCCGCTCGGCGCCACCGGCGCCATGATCCTCGGCACCCTCGTCGACGAACTGGAACGCCAGGACAAGCGGTACGGCCTCGCCACGCTGTGCGTGGGCGGCGGCATGGGCATCGCCACCATCATCGAGCGCGTCTGACCAGCCGGCGGATCACGAGACTTCTACGGAGACCCCTCACATGACCGAGAGCACCGCCATCCGCTGGGAGCAGGACGACACCGGAGTCGTCACCCTCGTCCTCGACGACCCGAACCAGTCCGCGAACACCATGAACCAGGCGTTCCGCGACTCCCTCGCCGCGATCACCGACCGGCTGGAGTCCGAACGGGACTCCCTGCGCGGCATCATCGTCACCTCCGCCAAGAAGACCTTCTTCGCCGGCGGCGACCTGCGCGACCTGATCCGGGTGACGCCCGAGACCGCGCAGGACCTGTTCGACGCGGGCCTCGCCGTCAAGCGTCACCTGCGGCGCATCGAGACCCTGGGCAAGCCGGTGGTCGCCGCGATCAACGGCGCGGCCCTGGGCGGCGGCTACGAACTGGCCCTGGCCTGCCACCACCGGATCGCCCTCGACACCCCCGGCACCAAGATCGGCTGCCCCGAGGTCACCCTGGGACTGCTCCCCGGAGGCGGCGGCGTCGTCCGTACCGTGCGCCTGCTGGGCATCGCCGACGCCCTGCTGAAGGTGCTGCTCCAGGGCACCCAGTACACCGCGCGCCGCGCCCAGGAGAACGGCCTCGTCCACGAGGTCGCCGGCACCTCCGGGGAACTGCTCGTCAAGGCCCGCGCCTTCATCGACGCCAACCCCGAGTCCCAGCAGCCCTGGGACCGGCCCGGCTACCGCATCCCGGGCGGCACCCCGGCGAACCCGAAGTTCGCCGCCAACCTGTCCGCCTTCCCGGCCACCCTGCGCAAGCAGACCGCGGGCGCCCCCTACCCGGCGCCGCGCCGCATCCTCGCCGCGGCCGTGGAGGGATCCCAGGTCGACTTCGAGACCGCCCAGGTCATCGAGGCCCGCTACTTCGTGGAACTGGCCGCAGGACAGACCTCGAAGAACATGATCCAGGCGTTCTTCTTCGACCTCCAGGCCGTCAACTCCGGCGCCAACCGCCCCCGGGGCGTCGACCCCCGCGAGGTGCGCAGGGTCGCCGTACTCGGCGCCGGGACGATGGGCGCCGGCATCGCCTACGCGTGCGCACGCGCGGGTATCGACGTCGTCCTCAAGGACGTCTCCCTCAAGGCCGCCCTCAAGGGCAAGGCCCACTCCGAGAAGCTGTGCGCCAAGGCCGTCGCCAAGGGCCGCACCACCAAGGAGAAGGCGGACGCGCTGCTCGCCCGCATCACCCCCACCGGCGACACCCAGGACCTCGCGGGCTGCGACGCGGTCATCGAGGCCGTCTTCGAGGACCCCGCGCTCAAGCACAAGGTGTTCCAGGAGATCGAGCACGTCGTCGCCCCCGACGCGCTGCTGTGCTCCAACACCTCCACCCTGCCGATCACCGCGCTCGCCGAGGGCGTCCAGCGCCAGGCCGACTTCGTCGGGCTGCACTTCTTCTCGCCGGTCGACAGGATGCCGCTGGTCGAGATCATCAAGGGCGAGCGCTCCGGGGACGAGGCGCTTGCGCGCGCCTTCGACCTGGTCCGGCAGATCAGGAAGACACCGATCGTCGTGAACGACTCGCGGGGCTTCTTCACCTCCCGCGTCATCGGCCACTTCATCAACGAAGGCGTGGCCATGGTGGGCGAGGGCATCGAGCCCGCGTCGATCGAACAGGCCGCGGCGCAGGCGGGCTACCCGGCGAAGGTGCTCTCCCTCATGGACGAGCTGACCCTCACCCTGCCCCGCAGGATCCGTGACGAGTCGCGGCGCGCCGTCGAGGAGGCGGGCGGCACCTGGAGACCGCATCCCGCCGAGGCCGTCATCGACCGCATGGTCGACGAGTTCCGCCGCACCGGCCGCGGCGGCGGCGCCGGGTTCTACGACTACGACGCGGAAGGCGGGCGCACCGGACTGTGGCCGGGGCTGCGGGAGCACTTCACCCGGCCCGGCCACCGGATCCCGTTCACCGACATGCAGGAGCGGATGCTCTTCGCGGAGGCGCTGGACACCGTGCGGCTCCTCGAAGAGGGCGTGCTGACCTCTGTCGCCGACGCCAACATCGGCTCGGTCTTCGGGATCGGCTTCCCGGGCTGGACCGGCGGTGTGCTCCAGTACATCAACGGCTACGAGGGCGGCACCGGGGCGGGCACCGGGCTGCCCGGCTTCGTGGCACGCGCGCGTGAACTCGCCGAGCGCTACGGCGAGCGGTTCGCGCCGCCCGCCCTGCTGATCGAGAAGGCAGAGAGGGACGAAACCTTCACCGACGCCAGCTGAGCCCAACGCCCTCGCCACCGAGCGGCCCCGCTCGGGCGTCCTCGTCGTTGGGCGGCCCCGCTCGGGAGGCCGTCAGCAGGGCCTGGACTGCCAGGGGCTGCATGTGCGCGGACAGCGACCGCACGTCCCGCGCGTCCCGCTGCCCCACCTCACCGCGCAGCAGCCGCGACATCTCCCGCGCCGCCGCGCAGGCACGCTCCAGCAGGACGGCGCGCGCGGCGAGTACCGCCTCCTGGGACAGCGGTACGCCGAGCAGTTCGACGCCGAGCCGCAGCAGCCCGACGTCGACCCGGAACGCGTAACCGGCCCGCTCGACGACGTCCAGCGCCGTCACAGCCGCTCCAGGTCGGCCCGTCCAGCGGGCGCCCCGCCCGGCGCTCCAGCTCCGCGCGCGCCAGGGTGTGCGGCGCGTCCGGGCCCCACGAGGACACCACCGCGCGGTGCACGGCCAGGTCCCGCGCGGTCAGGTCCGGCGGCAGCCGGCTCAGATGGCGCTCGATCGCGGCCAGCGTCATCCCCTTGAGCCGCAGTTCCTCGATCAGCGCCAGCCGCGCGAGGTGGCCGCGCCCGTAGCGGCCCACCCGGCGCGGGCCGATCACCGGCGGCAGCAGGCCCTTGGTGCCTAGAAGCGGACCGTGACGCCTGCCCGGCCAACTCGTCGATCGTGAGGGTCGCCTCATCGGCGTCGGTCGTCATGCGCGGCAGTATCGCTGTGCCACCACCGCGGTGAAACCCGGTGCCCAGGCCGGCCGAGGGGTGATGACGGGCTTGTGCGAAATCATCGCCTTTCGTGTGAGAAGTACCGCTCTGTGAGGTGAACCACCGCATGACGGGCGGCCCGGCTGGGAAGCTGCTGCCTTGGTCTGTGCCGCGACACCACGGTGGCGTGGACCGGGACCGTACCAGCCCGGGACCCCACGCCCGGACGCGCCAGAAAGTGGAACCACCCGTGAGCAAGGACGCCGTGGCACCGGCACAGGTCGCCGCCCCACCCCGGGCGACCGGAACCCCCGCGGACGTGGGCGACGCCGGCTACAGCAAGGCACTCAAGCACCGCCACGTCAACATGATCGCCATCGGCGGCGCCATCGGCACCGGACTCTTCCTCGGCGCCGGCGGCCGGCTGCACAGCGCGGGACCGGCCCTCGCCCTGGCCTATCTGGTCTGCGGCGTCTTCGCCTTCTTCGTCGTACGGGCCCTCGGCGAGCTGGTCCTGTACCGGCCCTCGTCCGGTTCCTTCGTCTCCTACGCCCGCGAGTTCCTCGGCGAGAAGGGCGCCTACATCGCCGGCTGGATGTACTTCCTGAACTGGTCCACGACCGGTATCGCCGACATCACCGCGATCGCGCTCTACACCCACTACTGGAGCCTGTTCACCAGCGTCCCGCAGTGGCTGCTCGCGCTGATCGCCCTGGCGGTGGTGCTCGCGGTGAACCTGATCTCGGTGAAGATCTTCGGCGAGATGGAGTTCTGGTTCGCGATCGTCAAGGTCGCCACCCTCCTCGGCTTCATGCTGATCGGCATCTTCCTGCTGGCCACCCGGCACGACGTCGGCGGCAGCACCCCCGGCCCGGGCGTCATCGCCGACCACGGCGGGATCTTCCCGCACGGCCTGATGCCGGTCGTCCTGGTGATGCAGGGCGTGATCTTCGCGTACGCCGCCCTGGAACTGGTCGGTGTC
The DNA here is from genome assembly GCF_044765425.1 of Streptomyces sp. NPDC102462. Classification (NCBI taxonomy): domain Bacteria; kingdom Bacillati; phylum Actinomycetota; class Actinomycetes; order Kitasatosporales; family Streptomycetaceae; genus Streptomyces; species Streptomyces sp. NPDC102462. The sequence goes on from NZ_JBIWKB010000032.1 coordinate 77,321, forward strand.
GCGGCCGGCGAGACCGCCGAGCCGGAGCGGGTCGTCCCGCGCGCGGTGAACTCGATCATGTGGCGGGTCGGTCTGTTCTACGTCGGCTCGGTCGTGCTGCTGGCCCTGCTGCTGCCCGGCTCCGCCTACTCGGCCGACCAGAGCCCCTTCGTGACGGTCCTGTCCCGGATCGGCGTCCCCGCGGCCGGCGACGTGATGAACCTGGTCGTGCTGACCGCCGCCATGTCCTCGCTGAACTCCGGTCTGTACTCGACCGGCCGCATCCTGCGCTCCATGGCCATGGCGGGCTCCGCACCGAGGTTCACCGCCCGCATGAACCGCAGCCAGGTACCCTACGGCGGCATCCTGCTGACCTGCGCGGTGTGCGTCCTCGGTGTCGGACTGAACTACCTGATGCCGAGCCAGGCCTTCGAGATCGTGCTGAACGTCGCCTCCCTCGGCATCATCAGCACCTGGGTGATCATCATGGTCTGCCATCTCGTCTTCGTCCGGCGGGCCGCGGCCGGACTGGTCGCCCGGCCCGCCTTCCGGCTCAAGGGCAGCCCCGTCACGGAGATCGCCACCATCGCCTTTCTGCTGGCCTGCCTCGGCATGATGGGCAACGACCCCGAGGTCGGCCGCAAGACCCTGCTGCTCGTCCCGGTGATCGCGGTCCTGCTGGTCGCCGGCTGGTTCGGGGTGCGCCGCCGGGTGCTGCGGCAGGCCGGCCGCGAGCCGGGCGACCGCACGACGTAGCAGCGTGCCGCCACTGTCAGTGGCATCGCCTACGGTGGGTCATCGATGGGGCGCGGCGGCGCCGTGACGGTGTACGACCAGGGGAGGGCGGCGGATGAGCGCGCAGACGGACGTGCTGGTGCTGGGCGGTGCGGGAGTGGACACCATCGTCCATGTCCCCGAGCTGCCGCTCCCGTACGCCGACAGCTACATGATCGACTCCGGGATCCGCACCCGGGCCGGACAGACCGGTGACTTCGTCGCGCTGGGCCTGAGCGCCCTCGGGCTGCGCACCCACCATCTCGACCTGCTCGGCGAGGATCCCGAGGGCGACCTGGTGCGCGCGCTGCACGAGGAGCGGGGCATCGCGCTCACCGCGCTCCCGCAGCCCGCCGGCACCAAGCGCGCGGTGAACCTGGTCGGCCCGGACGGCCGCCGCCTGTCCCTGTACGACACCAGCCGCGTGCACGCCGCCGACCGATTCCCCGAGCCGCTGGTGCGCAGCCTGGCCGCGGCGAGCCGGCATGTCCATGTGACCATCACCCAACCGTGCGCCCACGCGCTGCCCGTGCTGCGCGAGAGCGGCGTGCCGCTCTCCACCGACCTGCACGACTGGGACGGCGAGAACCCGTACCACGAGCCGTTCGCGCTCGCGGCGGACGTCGTCTTCCTGTCGGCGGCGGCCCTGTCCGATCCCGAGCGGACCATGCGGCGCATCGCCGAGCGCGGCCGGGCCGAGGTGGTCGTCGCCACCGCCGGGGCCGACGGCGCCCATCTGCTGGCCGGCGGCGAGCTGACCCGTATACCGGTCGCCGCGCCGCCCGGGCCGGTGGTCGACTCCAACGGCGCGGGCGACGCCTTCGCCGCCGCGTTCCTCTTCGGCCGACTCACGGGCGAGTCACCCGCGCGCTGCGCCTGGTACGGCGCGGTGGCCGGGGCGTACGCCTGCACGGTCCCGGCCACCCGGACGGCGGCGGTGGGCCGGGCGGAACTGCTGGCCGCGGCGGCCGGGCCGGCGCCCGCCGGGCGGTGAGGGACCGGGGCCCCACCCGGCCCCCCACCTCGGGCTCATCGCCCGTGCGGGGTCGTTCAGTGCCCGTGTACGTCGTTCGTGGCCTCGATCTTCTTCCATGACTTCGGCCGGACCGGGGCCGCGGCCGCATCGGCGACGGCCGCCGCGCGGGCCGCGGCGCCCGCGGGCCTGACCGGCTGGAACAGCCAGGTGTCGAACAACGCGGCCAGCGGCTTGCCGGACACCCGCTCGGCGTACCGCTGGAAGTCGGCCACCGAGGCGTTCCCGTACGCGTGTTCCTTCGGCCAGCCCTTCAGGACGGCGAAGAACGCGTCGTCGCCGATCTCGTTGCGCAGCGCCTGGACGGCCAGCGCGCCCCGGTCGTACACGGCGGTGTCGAACTGGTTGTCCGGCCCGGGGTCGCCGGGCGCGACGGTCCAGAACGGGTCGTCGGCCGGGTGCGAGGCGTACACGTAGTCCGCCAGGTCCTGCGCGGTGCCCTCGCCCTCGTGCTCGGACCACAGCCACTGCGCGTACCGGGCGAAGCCCTCGTTGATCCAGATGTCCTTCCAGCCCTTCAGCGACACGGAGTCGCCGTACCACTGGTGGGCCAGTTCGTGCACGACCACGGAGGTGTTGGAGCCGTTCGCGAACTGCCGGGGGCTGTAGTACACGCGGGTCTGTGTCTCCAGCGCGTACCCGGTGGTCGTGTTGGGCACATAGCCGCCGGCCGAGCCGAACGGGTACGGCCCGAGGCATCCGCTCAACCAGTCGACGATCTCCCCGGTACGCTCCACACTGGCCCGCGCCGCCCCGTCGTTGTCGCCGAGGTCCTTGCTGTAGGCGTTGACGACCGGGACGCCGCCCTCGGAGGTGCTGGTCGTGATGTCGAACCTACCGACCGCGAGGGTGGTCAGATAGGTGGCCTGCGGCTTGTTCTGCCGCCAGGTGTACCGGGTCCAGCCGAGCCTGGAACTCGTCGACTGGAGTGTGCCGTTGGAGATGGCCTGGGTGCCGTCCGGGACGGCGATCGACACGTCGTAGGTGGCCTTGTCGAGCGGGTGGTCGTTGCTCGGGTACCACCACCACGCCGCCTCGGGTTCGTCCGCGGCGACGGCGCCGTCCGGGGTGCGGTGCCAGGTCGAGAAGCCGTACGCGGTCTTCGTGGACGGCACCCCGCTGTAGCGGACGACGACCGTGACCGCGGTGCCCTTCGCCAGCGGGGTCTTCGGGGTGACGACCAGTTCGTGCTCGCCCGAGGTGGCGAAGGCGGCCTTGGCGCCGTTGACCCGGACCTCGCTCACGTCCAGCAGGAAGTCCAGATCGAACCGGGACAGGTCCTGCGTGGTACGCGCCAGGATCGTCGCCGTGCCGTCCAACTCGTCCGTCGCGGGCCGGTACTGCAGCCGCAGGTCGTAGTGGGAGACGTCGTAGCCGCCGTTGCCGTAGTTCGGGTAGTAGGGGTCGCCGATGCCCGGGGCGCCGGGGGCGTAGCTCGCGGCCGAAGCGGGGACGGCCAGCAGCAGGCAGGCCGCCGCGAGCGCGCCCGGCACGAAGATTCTGCGGTGCACGAGAACTCCAAGTCGTAGGGGCACGAAGTCTGTTCGGAGCCTATTCAGTCCCCGCCCTACCTGACGTGTCCACGCCCCCCACTGTCACACGATCGCCATTCAGCCGTCATTCCGATCACCGGACGGTATGGCACGGGCCTGTGTCGGCGCCCCGAAGGGGCGCGGGGAACTGCGCGCTCAGCCACGTCAATCCCGCACCCGGCCGCCGCCGCCCCGCGCCACGGCGAGCACCGGACCTGGCCCCGATGGCATGGCGCTGAGGTGGGTGGCGCCCCGAAGGGGCGCGGGGAACTGCGCGCTCAGCCACAACAAAGCCGCACCGGGCCACCGGCGCCCAGTGCCACGGCGAGCGCCCGCCCCGTGCGAGCGCCGCCGGCACGCCGCACCCGGCCGCCGGCACGCAGTGCCACGGCGAGCGCCCGCCCCGTGCAAGCGCCGCCGGCACGCCGCACCCACCCCGCCCAAGCGCCGCAGGCCCCCGCGGCAAGCGGTACTCAGGCATCGGCCAGCCCCGCGGCCTCCCGCGCGCACCCCCAGGCCACGGTCACCCCGGCCCCACCGTGCCCGTAGTTGTGCACCAGCGACCGGCCGTCCGGCAGCGGCCGGTGCTCCAGCCGCACCGCGGGCCGCGCCGGGCGCAGGCCCACCCGGTGCTCCAGCACCCGCGCCCCGGCGATCTCCGGCAGGAGAGCCGCGCACCGGGCGACGATCTCCTCCGCGGTGCGCGGATCCGGCTCCAGGGACCACGCGTCCTCCTGCGCGGTGCCGCCCAGGACCAGCCCGCCCGGCTGCGGGAAGACATAGGCCGTGGCGCCCCCGGCATCGTCGACCGAGGTGAGCCACGTGCTGATGCCCGGGTTCCGCACGACCACCAGCTGCCCGCGGACCGGCCGCACCGCCGGATCTGGCACCAGCGAACGGGCGCCCAGCCCGGTGCAGTTGACCACGACGGCGGCCGGAACCGCGGCCAGGTCCGACACCGTCCGCTCCTCGACCAGACCGCCCGCCGCCGTCAACCGCTCCCGCAGCCATGACAGATGAGCCGGCATGTCGATCAACGGCAGCCGCGCCCGCAGCCCTTCGCCGCCGTCGGCGACCCGCAGTCCCGGCACCCGCCCGGCCCACGGCCCCAACTCGTCCAGGCGCACCCCGAGATGTACGCCCTCGACCATGCGTACGCCCGTCCGCTCCGGCCGCCGCGCCAACTCCTCGTACACCACGAGAGAGGTGAGCGCCCAGTCGCCGACCAGCGGCTCCGGCTCGATGCGGTACGGCCACCACAGCGCGCCCGCCACCGCCGAGGTCGTCCGCCCGACGGGCTCCCGCGTCCACACCCGGACCCGCCGGCCGGCCTCCGCCAGCACCACGGCCGTCGTCAGCCCGATGACCCCGCCGCCGACCACGATCACTTCGTCACTCAGCCGATGCTCCACGCGGGGACGATAAGCCCTGCACGCCCCGGCGTGGCGCAGCCGAGCGGAACATGTCATGCCGTGCGCACATCCGTCCCGCTCTGGGGATACTCACACCATGTCTGGCGCATACGCGACCTTCGCCCTGGCACCGGCGACGCGGGCGGGCGCGGTCCTGGCCGACGGCGGCTACCAGGTCCACCGGGACTTCGTGGACTTCGTCGTGGACGGTCGCCCGCTGCTGTTCCGGCTCTCCGACCTGGACGCCGTCTCGCCGCTGGCCTCCGACATGCCACCCGCGATCTTCACCGCACAGGTGCGCGGCCTGCTGCTGGAGACCGGACCGCCGCTGCCCGGCGGCCGGTACGTGGTCTACGGCTGCCCCGAGTGCGCGGACCTGGCCTGCGGAGCGGTCACCGCAGTCATCGAGCGCGACGGCGACGACTACGTCTGGCGCGACTTCGCCTGGCAGACCGACGAGCACGCCGACCTCGAATTCAACGGCTACCACGGCATAGGCCCGTTCCGCTTCCACGGCCCCGGCTACCGCGCCGCCCTCACCGCGCTCCTGGACGACACCGCGCCCCCGGCCGCGCCCCGCCGGCGCGTCCTGCTGATCGGCGCCCGCGTCGCCGTCCTCGCCAAGCTGGCCGCCGCCCTGCGCGCCATCGGCATCGGCGCCGACATCACCCGTGACGCCACCGGCGTACCGGCCGAGGAACTGCGCGGCTACGGCGCCGTCGCCTTCGGCCGCGCGGTCGGCGAACCCGAACGGGCCGCCGTGCGCGGTGCGTTCGAGCGGGCCGGGGTCGACGTGGCCTACGTCGACGGCCTCGCCCCGATCGTCCCCCTGCTCGTCGCGCAGATCGAGCAAGCCCTGGACCGCGGCCCGCGCCGGCGGCACCGCCTCACCGCGCTGGCCGCCGCCGACGGCGAGGCGGGCATCGAGGTCACCTCGCCGTGCCGGGTCAGCCTCACCGCGTACCGGCTCGACCGGCTCTACCGCAGCCACGCCCGGGAGGTGTTCGACGGCGTCCTGGAGCCCGGCCGGCACCGCATCCCGCTGGACGCCCGAGCGGTGAAGGGCGAGTCCTTCGTCGTGGCCCGCACCGCCGGAGGAGTGCTGGTGGCGGCGGTGACCCACGGCAAACCCGGCTGAGCGGCACACCGCGGGACGACAGGGCCTAGGATCGCGCTCTGATGACTGCCACCCTCGTCGCCAAGAACCTCGCCGCCGGGCACGGCGACCGCTCGCTCTTCACCGGCCTCGACCTCGTCGTCGCGCCCGCCGATGTGATCGGGCTGGTCGGCGCCAACGGCGCCGGGAAGTCCACGCTGCTGCGGCTGCTCGCCGGGCTCACCCGGCCCGAACAGGGCGAACTGCGGCTGTCCCCGCCGACCGCGACCGTCGGCCATCTGCCGCAGGAGCCCGAGCGCAGGCCCGGCGAGACCCTGGGCGAGTTCCTTGCCCGCCGCACCGGCGTCGCCCGGGCGCAGCGGCTGATGGACGAGGCCACCCAGGCGCTCGTGGACGGGGCGCCCGGCGCCGACGACGCCTACGCCACCGCCCTGGAGCGCTGGCTCGGCCTCGGCGGCGCGGACCTGGAGGAGCGGGCCGAGGAGGTCACCGACTCACTCGGCCTGACCGTCGGCCCCGACGCTGCGATGACCTCGCTGTCCGGCGGCCAGGCGGCCCGCGCCGGCCTCGCCTCGCTGCTGCTGTCCCGCTACGACGTCTTCCTGCTCGACGAGCCCACCAACGACCTCGACCTCGACGGCCTGGAACGCCTCGAACGCTTCGTGACCGGACTGCGCGCGGGCACGGTCGTGGTCAGCCACGACCGCGAATTCCTCACCCGCACCGTCACCAAGGTCCTCGAACTCGATCTCGCCCAACGGCAGATCAACCTCTACGGCGGCGGCTACGAGGGCTATCTGGACGAGCGGGAGGTGGCCCGGCGGCACGCCCGCGAGGACTACGAGGAGTACGCCGACAAGAAGGCGGCACTCCAGGAGCGGGCCCAGACCCAGCGTGCCTGGATGGACAAGGGCGTGCGCAACGCGCGCCGCAAGGCGGGCAACGACAACGACAAGATCGGCCGTAAGTTCCGCAGCGAGGCCAGCGAGAAGCAGGCCGCCAAGGCACGCCAGACCCAGCGCATGATCGAACGGCTGGAAACCGTCGAGGAGCCGCGCAAGGAGTGGGAGCTGCGCATGGAGATCGCCGCCGCGCCCCGCTCCGGCGCCGTGGTCGCCACGCTCAGGGACGCGGAGGTGCGCCGCGGGGACTTCGTCCTCGGCCCGGTGACGCTCCAGATCGACTGGGCGGACCGGATCGCGGTGACCGGAGCGAACGGCGCGGGCAAGTCCACCCTGCTCGGCGCGCTGCTCGGCCGGGTGCCGCCGACCGCGGGGCACGCCGCGCTGGGCTCGGGCGTCCTGGTCGGCGAGGTGGACCAGGCCCGTGCGCTGTTCCACGGCCCGGAGTCACTTCTGGACGCCTTCCGCACGGCCGTCCCGGACACCGACCCGGCCGACGTACGCACCCTGCTGGCCAAGTTCGGTCTGAAGGCGGAGCATGTGCTGCGCCCCGCCGCGACGCTCTCCCCGGGCGAACGCACCCGGGCGGCCCTGGCGCTGCTCCAGGGCCGCGGCGTCAACCTCCTGGTCCTCGACGAGCCGACCAACCATCTCGACCTGCCCGCCATCGAACAGCTCGAATCGGCCCTCGACGCCTACCGCGGCACGCTGTTGCTGGTCACCCACGACCGCCGGATGCTGGACGCCGTCCACGTCACCCGCCGCCTGGAGGTGACGGCCGGCAAGGTCACGGAACGCTGACCGACCGACAGCGAGCCGCCGGGCCGACCCGGGCCCACACCTGCCGGGTGAGGACACGGGAAGCCGGCATCACCCCAGGGGCCCGTGCCGGGCCCGGCTCCTGTCCGCGCGGTGCGAGGAGCGGGCCCGGACGGTTCGCCGGCGGGTCAGCGGCGGTCGTTCTTCGCGGAGTCGAGCAGGCCGGCCCGCCGCAGCGCGTCCGCCATCGCGCTGTTGGCCGGCGGCGGCGCCTGGCGTCCACCCCGGTCACCGCCACGGCCCTGGCCCTGCCGCTGGCCCTGCCGCTGGCGCTGGCCCTGCCGCTGCTGCGGCGGACGGCCGCCGCCGCGCTGCTGCTGCCCCTGCGGCGCGGCCTCGTCGTCCAGCCGCAGCGTCAGCGAGATCCGCTTGCGCGGGATGTCCACGTCGAGGACCTTCACCTTCACGATGTCCCCGGGCTTCACGACGTCCCGCGGGTCCTTCACGAACGTCCGGGACATCGCGGAGACGTGCACCAGACCGTCCTGGTGGACACCGACGTCCACGAACGCCCCGAACGCCGCCACGTTCGTGACCACGCCCTCCAGGATCATCCCTGAGGCGAGGTCGGAGATCTTCTCCACGCCTTCCTTGAAGGTGGCCGTCTTGAACGCCGGCCGCGGGTCGCGCCCAGGCTTCTCCAGTTCCTTCAGGATGTCGGTCACGGTCGGCAGTCCGAACGTGTCGTCGACGAACTCCGTCGGCTTCAGCGAGCGCAGCAGCGCCGTGTTGCCGACCAGGGCGGCCACTTCCTGACCGCTGGTCTTCACCATGCGCCGCACCACCGGGTACGCCTCCGGGTGCACGCTGGAGGCGTCCAGCGGGTCGCTGCCGCCGCGGATGCGCAGGAAGCCCGCGCACTGCTCGTACGCCTTCGGGCCCAGCCGGGCCACGTTCTTCAGCTCGGCGCGCGAGCTGAACGGACCGTTCGCGTCACGGTGCGCCACGATGTTCTCGGCGAGGCCCGAGGAGATCCCGGACACGCGCGCGAGCAGCGGCACCGACGCCGTGTTGACGTCCACGCCCACGCCGTTCACACAGTCCTCGACCACCGCGTCCAGCGAACGGGACAGCTTCACCTCGGACAGGTCGTGCTGGTACTGGCCCACCCCGATCGACTTCGGGTCGATCTTGACCAGTTCGGCCAGCGGGTCCTGCAGACGGCGGGCGATCGACACCGCGCCGCGCAGCGACACGTCCATCTCCGGCAGCTCCTGCGAGGCGAAGGCGGAGGCCGAGTACACGGAGGCGCCGGCCTCCGACACCATCACCTTGGTGAGCTTCAACTCCGGGTGCCTGGAGATGAGATCGCCGGCGAGCCTGTCGGTCTCGCGGGACGCCGTGCCGTTGCCGATCGCGATCAGCTCGACCGTGTGCTGCTTCGCCAGCCGGGCCAGCGTGGCGATCGCCTCGTCCCACCGGTTGGCCGGGACATGCGGGTGGATGACGTCCGTCGCCGCCACCTTGCCGGTCGCGTCGACCACGGCCACCTTCACACCCGTACGGAAGCCGGGGTCGAGACCGAGCGTCGCGCGGGTGCCGGCCGGCGCGGCGAGCAGCAGGTCCCGCAGATTGGCGGCGAACACGTCGACCGCCTCGTCCTCGGCGGCCGTGCGCAGCCGCAGGCGCAGGTCGATGCCGAGGTGGACGAGGATGCGGGTGCGCCAGGCCCAGCGCACCGTGTCCAGCAGCCACTTGTCGCCCGGCCGGCCGCGGTCGGCGATGTCGAAGCGGTGCGCCACCATCTGCTCGTACGACGACGGGGTCCCCGGGGTCTCGGCCGGCTCCTCCGGCTCCAGGACGAGGTCCAGGACCTCCTCCTTCTCCCCGCGCAGCATCGCGAGCACGCGGTGCGAGGGCAGTTCGGTGAACGGCTCGGCGAAGTCGAAGTAGTCGGCGAACTTGGCGCCCGCCTCCTCCTTGCCCTCGCGCACCTTGGCGGCCAGCCGCCCGCGCACCCACATGCGCTCGCGCAGCTCGCCGATCAGGTCGGCGTCCTCCGAGAACCGCTCGGTGAGGATCGCCCGCGCGCCCTCCAGGGCGGCCTGCGGATCGGCGACGCCCTTGTCGGCGTCCACGAAGGCGGCGGCAGCGGCGAGCGGTTCGATGCCGGGATCGCCCAGCAGGCCCTCGGCCAGCGGCTGAAGACCCGCCTCGCGCGCGATCTGCGCCTTGGTCCGCCGCTTCGGCTTGTACGGCAGGTAGACGTCCTCCAGGCGCGCCTTGGTCTGCGCACCGCGGATCTGCGCCTCCAGCTCGTCGGTGAGCTTGCCCTGCTCGCGCACCGACTCCAGGATCGCCGTCCGCCGCTCCTCCAGCTCCCGCAGATAGCGCAGCCGCTCCTCGACGGTGCGCAGCTGCGCGTCGTCGAGCATCTCGGTCGCTTCCTTGCGGTAGCGGGCGATGAAGGGCACCGTCGAGCCGCCGTCCAGCAGCTCCACCGCGGCCTTCACCTGCCGCTCCCGCACGCCGAGCTCCTCGGCGATCCTGCCTTCGATGGACCCTACTGCGAGGGTCCCGGGTGTCGTCACGATCCCGTACCGCCTTCTCCACTGGGGTTGCGCGGCAATTGTGGCAGGTGGCACCGACAACAGGGGCTCAGGGCGCTTGCGCCGCGCGGTCGCGTCCACCGGTCCGATGGCAGAAAAGGTGGGGAAGTCGTCATTGCGGCCATCCCCGGGTCCGCGAAGAATCGAGGGCATGGCGCAGCGAACCGTCCTCGTCGTCCTCTTCGACGGCGTGCAGAGCCTGGACGTCAGCGGCCCGGTGGAGGTCTTCACCGGGGCCGAGTCGTGCTCTGCGGGGACGTACCGGATCCGCACCGCGTCCCTGGACGGGGCAGCGGTGCGCACCTCGAGCGGGCTCACCCTGGTGCCGGACCACTCCCTCGGCGAGGTACCCGATCCGCACACGCTGCTCGTCCCCGGCGGGGCCGGCACCCGCCCCTCCGATCCCCGGCTCATCGCATGGCTGGCCGCCCGCGGCCCGCGAGCCGAGCGTCTGGTGTCCGTGTGCACGGGCGCGATCCTGCTCGCCGAGGCGGGACTGCTGGACGGCCGCCGGGTCACCACCCACTGGGCGTACTGCGAGCGGCTGGCCCGCGACCACCCGGCCGTGCGGGTCGAACCGGACCCCGTCTACGTGCGCGACGGGCCGGTCGCCACCTCGGCCGGGGTCACCGCGGGCATCGACCTCGCCCTCGCCCTCGTCGAGGAGGATCTGGGCCGGGACGTGGCGCTCACGGTCGCCCGCCATCTGGTGGTGTTTCTGCGCAGGCCCGGCAACCAGGCCCAGTTCAGCGCCCAGTTGGCGGCCCAGACCGCCCGGCGCGAGCCCCTGCGGGAGGTGCAGCGGTGGATCACCGAGCACCCGGCGGACGATCTGGGCGTCGAGGCGCTGGCCGCCCGGGCCGCGCTCTCCCCGCGTCACTTCGCCCGCGCCTTCCACACCGAGACCGGCATGACGCCCGGCCGCTACGTCGACCGGGTGCGCCTGGAACACGCCCGCCGGCTGCTGGAGGACACCGGCGACGGCATCGAGGAGATATCCCGCGCGAGCGGCTACGGCACACCCGAGGCCATGCGCCGCGCCTTCACCAGAGCGCTGGGCGCACCCCCGGCCGAATACCGCCGCCGCTTCCGGCCCACCCCACCCCCCTGACCCACCGCCCCGCCCCGACGGCTCACCGGACCCGATCCAGCCCAGTGACGCGGCCGGCCGGCGACGCGCCCCTGTGGCGTGTCCGGAAAGGAAGGAACACCCGTGCAGATCGCCATCGTCCTCTTCGACCGCTTCACCGCCCTGGACGCCGTCGGACCGTACGAGACCCTGGGGCGCCTTCCCGGTGCCGAGACCGTCTTCGTCGCCGAACGCACCGGGCCCGTCCGCGACGCGTCCGGGAACCTCGCGCTCACCGCCGACCGGACGCTCGCCGACGTGCCGGACCCCGGCATCCTGGTCGTGCCCGGCGGCCCCGGCCAGAGTTCCCAGATGGACGGCGGGGCCCTTGTGGACTGGCTGCGGGCCGCCGACGCCACCAGCACCTGGACGACGTCGGTGTGCACCGGCTCGCTGCTGCTGGCCGCCGCGGGCCTGCTCGACGGCCGCCACGCCACCTCCCACTGGCTGGCGCTCGATGCCCTCAAGGGGTTCGGCGCGCGGCCGACGGGGGAGCGGGTCGTCTTCGACGGCAAGTACGTCACCGCGGCCGGTGTTTCCTCCGGCATCGACATGGGACTCGCCCTGCTGGGCCGGATCGCCGGCGACGAACATGCGCAGGCGGTGCAGCTGATGATCGAGTACGACCCGCAGCCGCCCTACGACGCGGGCTCCCCGGCGAAGGCGCCCACGCACCTCGTCGAGAGGTTCCGCGCCGACAGCAGGTTCAGCGTGGCACCAGAACGCTCCAGGTGAACCGCGGCGCCCGGCGCTCCAGGAACGCGGCGACCCCCTCCGCGGTGTCGCCGCTGCCGCGTGCCTGCCCGGCCCAGTGACCGTCCCGGTCGGTGCGCCCGTCGGCGAACTCCTTGGCCGCGGCCTGCGTCAGCTGCGAGCGGGCCGTCAGGATCCGGCCGAACTCCGCGACCCGCTTGTCCAGTTCGCCCTCGGGCAGCACCTCGTCCACGAGACCGGTGCGCAGCGCCCGCTCCGTGTCGATCAACTCGCCCGAGAACAGCAGGTACTTGGCGGTGGCCGGACCCACCAGCGACACCAGCCGCCGGGTGGCGGACGCCGGATAGACGATGCCGAGCTTGGCCGGGGTCACTCCGAACAGCGCGCCGGCCTCGGCGAACCGCAGATCGCAGGCGGCCGCGAGCTGCGCCCCGCCGCCCACGCAGTGGCCCCGGACGGCCGCCAGCGTCGGCTTCGGGAACGCGGCCAGCGCCTCCTCGGCGGCCACGGCGAGCCGCTGCGCCTCGTCGGGCGCCTCCCGCAGGGTGGAGATGTCGGCGCCGGCGCAGAAGGTCCCGCCCTCGCCGGTGAGCACCAGCGCCCGTACGCCGGGATCGGTGGCCAGCGCGTCGAGCAGCGGGGGCAGCGACCGCCACATCGCGCCCGTCATGGCGTTGCGTTTGGCCGGGTGGTGGACGACGACGGTGGCGACCGAGTCGATGACCGAGTGCAACAGCTGGGGCTCCATGCGCCGGATGCTATCGCGCGCGGTCCGACGAGCCGTACAACCCGAAGAGTTCGCGAAGACGGCCCGCGGGCGACAGGAGCAGTCCCGCACCCGACCGGGTCATGCGCAGGTGGTCAGAAACGCTCGATACCAGCTGACTTGTGTTCAGTTCCGTGGACGGCGGCGGCGCATTGCCAACACTCGACGTGTGGTGACAATCGAGCGCAAGGGCGGCGACCGGACCATGGACGACGACGGGCGCGGGTACGGCCCGCGCCCCGAGGAAGGCGACCGGCGACCGCCGGATCCACTGCCGTACGAAGGAGTGTGGCGGTTCACCGCCCCCGCCGTCGACGCCTCGGTGCCGCAGGCACGACGCGCCGTGCGGGACCTGCTCGCCCGCCAGGGCGTGCCGGTCTGTGAGGACCTGGTCCACGGCCTGCTGCTGATCGTGTCCGAACTGGTCACCAACGCGGTCAAGCATGCGGCGCTGCTGTCGCCGATACTCGCCGTGGAGGTCGCCGTCGGCGCCGAGTGGGTGCGCGTGTCCGTGGAGGACAACCATCCCTATCGGCCGAGCGCCCTGGAGGCCGACCACGGCAGGACCGGCGGACGGGGGCTGCTCCTGGTGCGCGAGGTGGCCCGGGAGGCGGGCGGCACGGTCGACGTGGCGCACACGGCGAGCGGCGGCAAGGTGATCTGGGCCGCCCTGCCGCTCAAGCCCGTATGGACCGTATAAGGCCGCTCACCAGCCGGCGTCCGGCCCCGTCAGCTCCCTGATCGCGGGCCGGGCCGCGTCCAGCACGGTCATGAACCAGGCGGAGAAGGGATCGCGCGCGTGCCGCTCGGCCAGCTCGGCCGGGGTCACGAAGGCCGTTGCCGCGACCTCTTCGGGGTCCGGCACCACGTCGGCCTGCACCAGGCCGACGAACAGGTGGTTGTACTCCTGCTCGACCAGCCCCGAGGCGGGATCCGGGTGGTTGTAGCGGACCGTGCCCGCCTCACCGAGCAGCGAGGGGGACGCCCCCAGCTCCTCGTACGTCCGCCGGGACGCCGCCGCGAACGGCGCCTCGCCCGGGTAGGGGTGACCGCAGCAGGTGTTGGACCACACACCGGGGGAGTGGTATTTGCCGAGCGCCCGCTGCTGGAGCAGCAGCCGGCCGCGCTCGTCGAACAGGAACACCGAGAACGCGCGGTGCAACCGCCCCGGCGGCTGATGGGCGGCGAGCTTTTCCGCGGTGCCGATCGTCACACCCTTCTCGTCGACCAGTTCCAGCAAAATCGCCTCTGCGGTGCCGTTCGACGCGCTGTGCGTCGCGCTGGCAGGTGTGATCGGCATACCCATCCTTCGCCTCGGTCTTCGCGCCCCAAGTCTGCCGTACTGATCCGGCACTCCCGGAACTCCCCGGCGCGTCCGCATGTCCCGCGCCCGGCGCGGGCCGCGACCGCCCCGGGCCGGCCGCCGGGAAGGGGACCCGGTAGAAGATCGTGCCCGAGCCGTCCGGCGCAGAACCGCCCGGGGGCCTCGCACACCCGGGCGAAGGGGCCCGCCGGGCCGCCCCGCCCGGAGTCCGGCGCTAGGTCTGGCCTAAGGGGTGTGCCTCAGTGGCACAGCCGGGCCTCGTGCTCCGCGTGTCCGCCCGGCTCCAGCTGGAACGTGCAGTGCGCCAGGTCGAAGTGGTGCCCGAGGCAGCCCTGCAACTCGTGCAGCATCTTCTCGTGCCCGATGGCGCTGAGCACGTCCGAGCGCACGACCACGTGCGCGGACAGCACCGGCAGGCCGGAGGTGATCGTCCAGGCGTGCAGGTCGTGGACGTCCTCCACGCCGTCGAGCGCCAGGATGTGCGCCCGCACCCGCGCCATGTCGACGTCCTTCGGGGCCGCCTCCAGCAGCACGTCCAGGGTCTCGCGCAGCAGCTTCACGGTGCGCGGGACGATCATCAGGCCGATGACCAGCGAGGCGATCGGATCGGCCGGCTGCCAGCCGGTGACCAGGATCAGCCCCGCCGAGACGAGCACCGCGAGCGAGCCCAGGGCGTCCGCGGCCACCTCCAGGAACGCGCCGCGCACGTTCAGGCTCTCCTGCCGGCCCCGCAACAGCAGCGTGAGCGAGATCATGTTCGCGACCAGACCGACCGCGCCGAACACGATCATCAGTCCGCCCTCGGTCTCGGCGGGCGCGAAGAACCGCTGGACCGCCTCGTACAGCACATAGCCGCCGACGCCGAGCAGCAGCAGACAGTTGGCGAGGGCGGCCAGGATCTCGGCGCGCGCATAGCCGAAGGTGCGGTGCGCGCTCGCGGGGCGGCCCGCGAAGTGGATGGCGATCAGCGCCATGCCGAGCCCCAGCGCGTCCGTCGCCATGTGCGCCGCGTCCGCGATCAACGCGAGCGAATCCGCGAGCACACCACCGACGATCTCGACCACCATGACGGCGAGCGTGATCGACAGGGCGATGCGCAGCCGCCCCCGGTACGCCGCTGCCGCCGTGCCGGTCGGCGCGTGCCCGTGCCCGTGATCGTGCCCAGCCCCCATGGAGACCGCCCTTCCGTGTTCCGCCCGGGAGCACAGTGAACTACGGGTGGGGGGTATCCGGCAACGCGGCATCGAACACCGTTGTCATATGCTCTGACCTGGGCAAACCAAGCCCAGGTCAGGGCGGCTGCCGGTCAGCGTGCCAGGCGTGCGCGCCAGCCCCGCCAGGCCGACTCCACCATCTCGGGCACCCCGAGCCGCGCCCGCCAGCCCAGCGTCTTCGCGGCCAGCTCCGCCGAGGCGACCGCGCGCGGCGCGTCCCCGGGGCGCCGGCCTTCCACCACGGGCGTGCGCCGGTCGCCGGTCACCTCGCCGATGACCGCGATCAGTTCGCGGACGGAAACGCCCTCCCCGCGGCCGATGTTCACGGTCAGGTCGTCGCCGGCCGGGCTCCGCCCGGTGAGCCCGCGCGCCGCCGCCAGGTGCGCCTCGGCCAGGTCGGCGACATGGATGTAGTCGCGGACGCATGTGCCGTCCGGTGTCGGGTAGTCGGCGCCGAAGATCCGCGGGGCCTCGCCCCGGGTGAGCCGGTCGAACACCATGGGCACGATGTTGGACACGCCCGTGTCGGCCAGTTCGGGCGCGCCCGCGCCCGCCACGTTGAAGTAGCGCAGGCACACCGTGGCGATGCCGTGCGCCCGCCCCGCCGCCCGCACCAGCCACTCCCCGGCGAGCTTGGTCTCGCCGTACGGGTTCACCGGCGCGCACGGAGTGTCCTCGGTGATCAGCTCCACGTCCGGGTTGCCGTACACGGCCGCCGACGAGGAGAAGACGAACCGCTCGACCCCGGCGCCAGCGACCGCCTCCAGGAGCGTGCCGAGGCCGCCCACGTTCTCCCGGTAGTAGCGGGTCGGCTGCGCCACGGACTCCGCGACCTGCTTGCGCGCCGCCAGATGCACCACCCCGGTCACCGCGTGCTCGGTGAGGACCCGCGCGACCAGCGCGCCGTCCAGCGTGGACCCCTCGACCAGCGGAATGCCCGCGGGCAGCCGCTCGGGCACCCCGGCCGACAGATCGTCCAGGGCCACCACGCGCTCCCCGGCATCCGCCATGGCCCGCGCCACATGCGCCCCGATGTATCCGGCCCCGCCGGTGATCAGCCACGTCATGGTCGCCCAGCCTATGCCGTCCCCCGCCGCCCGTCCGCTATGCCCTCGATGCTCTGTTTCTTGGGGTTTCCCGGGTGTCCCCCGTGGGCGGGCCCCCGGGGCGCGGTTTGTGGGCCGGGCCCCCGATCACTGATGATGATCTCGGCACAGGGCGAGCAGACCGCGTCGACCGGCCCGTGAACGGCCGGTGAACAAGGTCTTCCGGCTATCCGATAACCTCTGCCGACAATGCCGCCCGGGCGCCCGGACGAGCGGCGCCCCACCCAGCAGACGACCGGCGCGCACGCGCCGGCACCCAGGGAGTGAGTTCGGTTGTCGACCGCCATCGTCACCGGTCAGCCGGTGCCCGGATCGTCACTGGAGAACGATCTGCGGTCCCTCGGCTTCGAGGTGCGGTCGGCCGCCGACGCCGCCGATGCCGCGACGCTCCTCGCGGCCGTGCCCGCCGACCGCCGGGTGGCCCTGGTCGACGCCCGCTTCGTCGGCCACCCGCACGCGCTGCGCCTCGGCCTCACCGACCCCCGCTTCCCGCTCGCCGCCGTCACCGGCGCCGTCACCGCACGGCCCGCCGGCCGCGAGGCCCTGACCCGCGCCCTGGCCCGGCAGACCACGACGGGCGGCGGCACCGCGGTGGCCGTCGACAGCCTCGCCGACCGCCTCGTCACCGCCCTCGACGCCGAGGGCGCCGAGGTGCACCGTCCCGACCTCGGCAGCCTGGTCGCCGCCGTCCCCGCCGACCCGCAGACGCGCAACGAGGCGCGGCAGGCCGTCGCCGCCGTCGACGACGAGGCCGTCCGGCTGAAGTCGGCGGTCAAGGCCCGCGACGGCTTCTTCACCACGTTCTTCGTCAGCCCGTACTCGCGCTACCTCGCCCGCTGGTGCGCCCGCCGCGGCCTGACCCCCAACCAGGTCACCACCGCCTCACTGCTCACCGCGCTGATCGCGGCGGGCTGCGCGGCCACCGGCACCCGCGGCGGCTTCGTCGCCGCCGGCCTGCTGCTCATCCTCTCCTTCGTGCTGGACTGTACCGACGGCCAGCTCGCCCGCTACTCGCTGCAGTACTCCACACTCGGCGCCTGGCTGGACGCCACCTTCGACCGGGCCAAGGAGTACGCCTACTACGCCGGTCTCGCCCTCGGCGCGGCCCGCGGCGGCGACGACGTGTGGGCGCTCGCCCTCGGCGCGATGATCCTGCAGACCTGCCGGCACGTCGTGGACTTCTCCTTCAACGAGGCGAACGCCCATGCGGCCACCGCCAACGCCAGTCCCACCGCCGCGCTGTCCGACCGGCTCGACAGCGTCGGCTGGACGGTGTGGCTGCGCCGGATGATAGTGCTGCCCATCGGCGAACGATGGGCCATGATCGCCGTCCTCACGGCCGTCACCACCCCCCGCATCACCTTCTACGTGCTGCTCGTCGGCTGCGCCTTCGCCGCCGCCTACACCACCGCGGGCCGCGTGCTGCGCTCGGTGGCCCGCCGGACGTCGGGCGCCGGGCACGCAGCGGGTACGGACCGGGGCGCGCGGGCGCTCGCGGACCTCGCCGACTCGGGCCCGCTCGCCCGGGTGCTCGCCCGCACCGCCGGGCGGGGGCTGCCCGGCCTCGCCGTCCCCGCCGTCGCGGCGGCCGGCGCGGCCGTCGTCGTCTGCGCCGCCGCGCTGTCCGGCTTCGGCGGGCCGCTGCCCGTGGCCGCCGCCGTCGTCTACGTGGTGGCCTCGGCCCTCGCCGTCGCCCGCCCGCTCGCCGGCGCCCTCGACTGGCTGGTCCCGCCCTTCTTCCGGGCCGCCGAGTACGGCACCGTGCTCGCCCTCGCGGCCCGTGCGGAGGTGAACGGAGCCCTTCCTGCGGCTTTCGGCCTGGTGGCCGCCGTCGCCTACCATCACTACGACACGGTGTACCGGATCCGGGGTGACGCCGGAGCGCCACCGGCCTGGCTGGTGCGCGCCATCGGGGGGCACGAGGGGCGGACGCTGCTCGTCACCGTCCTGGCCGCGTCGCTCACCGCCGCGCAGTTCAAGGTCGCGCTCACGGTACTCGCCGTGGCCGTCGCCCTGCTGGTGCTCGCCGAGAGCATCCGCTTCTGGGTGGCCTCCCACCTGGGGGGCGCGCCCGCCGTACATGACGAAGGAGAACCCGCATGATCGGCCTCGTGCTGGCGGCCGGCGCCGGACGGCGTCTGCGCCCCTACACCGACAGCCTGCCCAAGGCTCTGGTGCCGGTGCGTCCCGCGGGGGCATCGGGCATAGAGGACCCGGTCACGGTGCTCGACCTCACCCTCGGCAACTTCGCCGAGATCGGCCTGACCGAGGCCGCGATCATCGTCGGGTACCGCAAGGAGGCCGTGTACGAGCGCAAGGCGGCCCTGGAACGGACGTACGGTCTGCGGCTCACCCTCATCGACAACGACAAGGCCGAGGAGTGGAACAACGCCTACTCCCTGTGGTGCGGCCGTGACGCTCTCAAGGACGGGGTGATCCTCGCCAACGGCGACACCGTCCACCCGGTCTCCGTCGAGCACACTCTGCTGGCCGCCCGCGGCGACGGCAAGAAGATCATCCTCGCCGTGGACACGGTGAAGTCGCTGGCCGACGAGGAGATGAAGGTCGTCGTCGATCCCGCCAAGGGCGTCCAGCGGATCACCAAGCTGATGGACCCGGCCGAGGCCACCGGCGAGTACATCGGCGTCACCCTCATCGAGGGCGACGCCGCCCCCGAACTGGCCGACGCGCTGCGGACCGTGTGGGAGACCGACCCGCAGCAGTTCTACGAGCACGGCTACCAGGAACTCGTCGACCGCGGCTTCCGGATCGACGCGGCGCCGATCGGCGACGTCCAGTGGGTCGAGATCGACAACCACGACGATCTCGCCAGGGGACGGGAGATCGCGTGCCAGTACTGACCCGGCTCATCCCCTCGCCGGTCGTCGTGGACATCCGCCCGGGTGCCCTGGACGACCTGGCCGGCGTCCTGGCCGACGAACGCATCTCGCACTCCGGGCGGCTCGCCGTCGCCGTCAGCGGCGGCTCGGGCACCCGGCTGCGCGAGCGCGTCGCCCCCTCGCTGCCGGGCGCCTCCTGGTACGAGGTCGGCGGCGGCACCCTCGACGACGCGGTCCGGCTGGCCGGTGCCATAAAGGCCGGCCACTACGACGCCGTGGTGGGGCTCGGCGGCGGCAAGATCATCGACTGTGCCAAGTTCGCCGCGGCCCGCGTCGGCCTGCCGCTGGTCGCCGTGCCGACCAACCTCGCGCACGACGGCCTGTGCTCCCCGGTCGCCACCCTCGACAACGACGCGGGCCGCGGCTCCTACGGCGTGCCCAACCCGATCGCGGTCGTCATCGACCTGGACGTGATCCACGAGGCCCCGGTCCGTTTCGTGCGCTCGGGCATCGGCGACGCCGTCTCGAACATCAACGCGATCGCGGACTGGGAACTGGCCAACCGCGTCAACGGCGAGAAGGTCGACGGCCTGGCCGCGGCCATGGCCCGGCAGGCCGGCGAGGCGGTGCTGCGGCACCCCGGCGGCGTCGGGGACAACGGCTTCCTCCAGGTGCTGGCCGAGGCGCTGGTCCTCACCGGGATCGCGATGTCGATCTCGGGTGACTCACGGCCCGCCTCGGGCTCCTGCCACGAGATCAACCACGCCTTCGACCTGCTCTTCCCGAAGCGCGCGGCGAGTCACGGCGAGCAGTGCGGCCTCGGCGCGGCCTTCGCGATGTACCTGCGCGGCGCCCACGACGAGGCGGCGAACATGGCCGAGGTGCTGCGCAGACACGGCCTGCCCGTGCTGCCGCACGAGATCGGCTTCACGCAGGACGAGTTCGTCCGGGTCGTGGAGTTCGCCCCGGAGACCCGGCCCGGCCGCTACACGATCCTCGAACACCTCGACCTCAAACCCCATCAGATCAAGGACATTTACGCCGACTATGTCAAGGCCATCGGTAGCTGAACTGCGTACGGTCGTCCATCCCCCCGGGGTGAAGGACCGGCGCAGCGGTGAGCACTGGATGGGACGCCTCTATATGCGCGAGGTGTCCCTGCGGGTCGACCGCTTTGTGGTCACCACGCGCGTCACGCCCAACCAGCTCACGTACCTGATGACCGTCTTCGGTGTGCTCGCCGCCCCGGCACTGCTGGTGCCGGGGATCGCGGGCGCCGTGCTCGGCGTGCTCGCGGTCCAGCTGTATCTGCTGCTGGACTGCGTCGACGGCGAGGTCGCCCGCTGGAAGCAGCAGTACTCGCTCGGCGGTGTCTACCTCGACCGGGTCGGCGCCTATCTGACCGACGCCGCGGTCCTGGTCGGCCTCGGCCTGCGGGCCGCCGACCTGTGGGGGCCCGGCCGCATCGACTGGCTGTGGGCCTTCCTCGGGACCCTCGCCGCACTCGGCGCGATCCTGGTCAAGGCCGAGACCGACCTGGTGGGCGTCGCCCGCCACCAGGGCGGGCTGCCGCCGGTCAAGGAGGCCGCGGCCGAGCCGCGCTCCTCGGGCATGGCGCTGGCCCGCCGGGCCGCCGCGGCCCTGAAGTTCCACCGGCTGATCCTCGGGATCGAGGCGTCCTTGCTGATCCTGGTCCTGGCCGTCGCGGACGCGCTCAGGGGCGACCTGTTCTTCACCCGGCTCGGCACCGCCGTGCTGGCCGCCATCGCCCTGCTGCAGACCGTGCTGCACCTGGTGTCCGTCCTCGCCTCCAGCAGGCTGCGGTGAGCGCCGTCAAGGCGCCGGCCCCGCTGAAGGTCGGCGCGGTGATCATCACCATGGGCAACCGCCCCGACGAACTGCGCGCCCTGCTGGACTCGGTCGCCAAGCAGGACGGCGATCAGGTCGAGGTGGTCGTCGTCGGCAACGGCTCGCCCGTGCCGGAGGTCCCCGCGGGCGTGCGCACCATAGAACTGCCGGAGAACCTGGGCATCCCGGGCGGACGCAACGTCGGCACCGAGGCCTTCGGGCCCGGCGGCCGCGATGTCGACATATTGCTCTTCCTCGACGACGACGGGCTGCTCGCCCAGCACGACACCGCCGAGCTGTGCCGCGCGGCCTTCGCCGCGGACCCGCGGCTCGGCATCATCAGCTTCCGCATCGCCGACCCGGACACCGGCGAGACCCAGCGCCGGCACGTGCCGCGGCTGCGCGCCGCCGATCCGATGCGCTCCTCGCGGGTCACCACCTTCCTCGGCGGTGCCAACGCCGTCCGCACCCGGGTCTTCGCCGAGGTCGGCGGGCTGCCGGACGCGTTCTTCTACGCCCATGAGGAGACCGATCTGGCCTGGCGCGCCCTCGACGCCGGCTGGATGATCGACTACCGCTCCGACATGGTGCTGTACCACCCGACGACCGCCCCCTCCCGGCATGCGGTGTACCACCGCATGGTCGCCCGCAACCGGGTCTGGCTGGCCCGCCGCAACCTCCCCGCGCCGCTCGTCCCCGTCTATCTGGGCGTCTGGCTGCTGCTGACCCTGGTGCGCCGCCCCTCCCGCCCCGCCCTGCGGGCCTGGTTCGGCGGGTTCCGGGAGGGCTGGACGACCGCGTGCGGACCCCGCCGGCCCATGAAGTGGCGTACGGTGTGGCGGCTGACCCGGCTGGGCCGGCCCCCGGTGATCTGACAAGCTCGACCCAAGGGGGCGCGCGGCGCCACGACGAACTCGAAGACGAAAGTTTCCACGCGTGAGTGAGACAACGCATGACGGCACGGTCGCGGTGACCGCGGCCGCGTCGCCCGACGAGGGACTGACGGCGGCGCAGCTCGCCGCCAGGTACGGGCTGGCCGTGAGCGGCGCCCGGCCCTCGCTCGTCGAGTACGTGCGTCAGCTGTGGGGGCGGCGGCACTTCATCCTGGCCTTCTCCCAGGCGAAGCTGACGGCCCAGTACAGCCAGGCCAAGCTCGGCCAGCTGTGGCAGGTCGCCACCCCGCTGCTGAACGCGGCCGTCTACTACCTCATCTTCGGCCTGATCCTCAAGGCCAGCCGGGGCATGTCGCACGATGTGTACATCCCCTTCCTGGTCACGGGCGTGTTCGTGTTCACCTTCACGCAGAGTTCGATCATGTCGGGCGTGCGCGCCATCTCCGGGAACCTGGGCCTGGTGCGCGCCCTGCACTTTCCGCGCGCCTCGCTGCCGATGTCCTTCGCGCTCCAGCAGCTCCAGCAGCTGCTGTTCTCGATGATCGTGATGTTCCTCGTCGTGATCGGCTTCGGCAGCTACCCCGGCCTGTCCTGGCTGCTGATCCTGCCGGCGCTCGCGCTGCAGTTCCTCTTCAACACCGGGCTCGCGCTGATCGTGGCCCGCCTGGGCGCCAAGACGCCCGACCTGGCCCAGCTGATGCCGTTCGTGCTGCGTACCTGGATGTACACCTCCGGCGTCATGTTCTCGATCAACAAGATGCTCGAAGGCCGTCCCGAGTGGATCGTGCGGCTGCTCCAGGTCAACCCGGCCGCGGTCTACATGGACCTGATGCGCTTCGCGCTCATCGACGGCTACGGCTCCTCGAATCTGCCGCCGCATGTCTGGGCCATCGCCCTGTTCTGGGCCGTCGTCGCGTTCGTCGGCGGCTTCGTGTACTTCTGGAAGGCCGAGGAGCGCTACGGCCGTGGCTGAGCAGAGCACCGGGCAGACCGCCCCGACCGTCATCGCGGACGACCTGCACATCGTCTACCGCGTCAACGGCGCGAGGACCGGCAGGGGCAGCGCCACCGCGGCCCTCAGCCGCATCCTGCGGCGGGGCTCCGACGACACGGCGCGGGGTGTGCGCAAGGTGCACGCCGTGCGGGGTGTCACCTTCGTCGCCCACCGGGGCGAGGCCATCGGCCTGATCGGCTCCAACGGGTCCGGCAAGTCCACCCTGCTGCGGGCCATCGCCGGACTGCTGCCCGCCGAGCGCGGCAAGGTCTACACCGACGGTCAGCCCTCGCTGCTCGGCGTGAACGCGGCCCTGATGAACGACCTGACGGGCGAGCGCAACATCATCCTCGGCGGTCTCGCCATGGGCATGTCGCGTGAGCAGATCAGGGACCGCTACCAGGAGATCGTCGACTTCTCCGGCATCAACGAGAAGGGCGACTTCATCACCCTTCCGATGCGCACCTACTCCTCCGGCATGGCGGCCCGGCTGCGCTTCTCCATCGCCGCGGCCAAGGACCACGACGTCCTCATGATCGACGAGGCGCTGGCCACCGGCGACCGCAAGTTCCAAAAGCGCTCCGAGGAACGCATCAGGGCCCTGCGCAAGGAAGCCGGCACGGTGTTTCTGGTCAGCCACAACAACAAGTCGATCCGTGACACCTGCAACCGCGTGCTGTGGCTGGAACGCGGCGAGTTGCGGATGGACGGACCCACCGACGAGGTCCTCAAGGAGTACGAGAAGTTCACGGGCAAATAGCCCGACACGCCCGGGGCCCCGCCGGAACCTTTCCGGCGGGGCCCCGCGTCTGCAAAGGAAAAGTCAACTCGGGGTGCGCTTAGGAATCTTGACGCCAATCGGTGTGTTGTTGTGATGTGCAGGACACCCCGACGGACCTCGCTGCGTTGTACAACGTAAGCTGTAGCGGTCCCGGAAAGCGGCAAGTGGGGCGATAATGCGCGACACCCTACGCCAGGGCTGCCCGCACGGACGGCCGGGCGGCGTGTCCGAAATAGTGTGTATTGGTTCGGCAGTGTAGAACGGGAGATGTGACGGCAATGGCTACGGAAACTCCCCAGCTCAGCGCAGCATGTGCCGTCCCTGCCCCGGGTAGCGCACGGTGACGGGAACCGATACGGCGCGCCCGGCGAGCCCGGTGCGCGACACGCTCGACAAGGCCGCGGGCGAGAACTTCCCCGTGGCTCCGTTCTTCCTGCCCCGGGCCTGGCGCGAGGACCTGATGGCGGTCTACGGCTTCGCCCGTCTCGTCGACGACATCGGCGACGGCGACCTCGCCCCGGGCGGCGCCGACGCCCGGCTGCTCGGCGTGTCGCCCGAGCGGGCCGAGGACCGGCTCGCCCTCCTCGACGCCTTCGAGGCCGATCTGCACCGCGTGTTCGACGCCACCCCGCGCCACCCGCTGCTGCGCCGTCTGCAGCCCACCGTCCGCCGCCGCTCCCTCACCCCGGACCCGTTCCTCGGCCTGATCGCCGCCAACCGCCAGGACCAGCTCGTCAAGCGGTACGAGACCTACGACGACCTCCTCGCGTACTGCGAACTGTCCGCCAACCCCGTCGGCCGCCTCGTCCTCGCCGTCACCGGCACCTCGACCCCCGAGCGGATCCGCCTGTCCGACTCGATCTGCACCGCCCTGCAGATCGTCGAACACCTCCAGGACGTGGCCGAGGACTTCGGGCGCGACCGGATCTATCTGCCCGCCGCGGACATGAAGCGCTTTCATGTCCAGGAGGCGGATCTCGCCACGAAAATCACGGGCGCATCGGTGCGCGCCCTGGTTGCATACGAAGCCCAACGCGCCCACGATCTACTGAATGAAGGCGCCCTTCTGGTGGGTAGCGTCCACGGCAGGCTGAAGCTGCTGCTCGCGGGGTTCGTGGCAGGGGGGAGGGCGGCGATCCGGGCGATCGCCGCCGCCGAATACGACGTACTTCCCGGCCCGCCCAAGCCCGGCAAGCTCCAGTTGCTGCGCGAGGTGGGCGTGACTCTGCGAGGAGAGGGGTGATCCGGACCGTGGAGTCGCAAGCACACGCGTCCGCACCGGTACTCGCCGCCTACAGCTACTGCGAGGCCGTGACCGGACAACAGGCCCGTAACTTCGCGTACGGCATCAGACTGCTGCCGACGCGGAAGCGGCGCGCGATGTCGGCGCTGTACGCCTTCTCCCGGCGCATCGACGACATCGGCGACGGCGGGCTGGCGGACGACGTCAAGATCGCGCGGCTCGACGAGGCCCGGGCGCTGCTCGCCCGGGTCCGCGACGGCGCGGTCGCCGAGGACGACACGGACCCGGTGGCGGTCGCCCTCGCCCATGCCGCCGGTGTCTTCCCGATCCCGCTGGGCGGCCTCGACGAACTCATCGACGGCGTCCAGATGGACGTCCGCGGCGAGACCTACGAGACCTGGGACGACCTGAAGGTCTACTGCCGGTGCGTGGCGGGCGCCATCGGCCGGCTCTCGCTCGGCGTGTTCGGCACCGAACCCGGGGCGCGCGGCGCCGAGCGCGCCGCCGAGTACGCCGACACCCTGGGCCTGGCCCTGCAGCTGACCAACATCCTGCGAGACGTCCGCGAGGACGCCGAGGGCGGCCGCACCTATCTGCCCGCCGACGACCTCGCCAAGTTCGGCTGCTCGGCCGGGTTCAACGGGCCGAAACCACCGGAGGGCTCCGACTTCGCGGGCCTCGTGCACTTCGAAGTGCGACGGGCCCGCGCCCTTTTCGCCGAGGGCTACCGGCTGCTGCCCATGCTCGACCGGCGCAGCGGCGCGTGCGTCGCCGCCATGGCCGGGATCTACCGCAGGCTGCTCGACCGCATCGAACGCGAGCCCGAGGCCGTGCTGCGCGGCCGGGTCTCGCTGCCCGGACACGAGAAGGCGTATGTCGCCGTGCGCGGACTGTCCGGCCTGGACACCCGGCATATGGCCCGGCGGACCGTCAGGAGGCGCGCCTGATGGACACGAGGAGCCAGGAGGAGCCGGGCGAGCCGGCCGGGCACCGGCAGGCAACCCTCCGGCGCGGCGCGGCGTCCCTGACGGAGACGACCCGCCGCGCCCCGTTCGACCGGAGCGGCGGGCGGGCACGGAAGGACGCACCATGACCGACGGCACGCGGTCCGAGGGGCCGCACGCGGGCAGCCCGGAACGCGCCGGGCGCAGCGCCGTCGTGGTCGGCGGCGGACTGGCCGGAGTCACGGCCGCGCTCGCGCTCGCCGACGCGGGCGTCCGCGTCACCCTGCTCGAAGGCAGGCCGAGACTGGGCGGCCTCGCCTTCTCCTTTCCGCGCGGCGAGCTGACCGTGGACAACGGCCAGCATGTGTATCTGCGCTGCTGCACCGCCTACCGCTGGTTCCTCGACCGCATCGAGGGCGCGGAGCTTGCGCCGCTGCAGAACCGTCTCGACGTGCCCGTCGTCGACCTCGACAAACCCGAGGGACGGCGGCTCGGCAGACTGCGGCGCGACCCGCTGCCCGTACCCCTGCACCTGGGCCGTAGCCTGGCCGCGTATCCGCATCTGTCGCTCGCCGAGCGGGCCAGGGTGGGGCGTGCCGCGCTCGCGCTCAAGGGGCTCGACCTCGCCGATCCGACCCTGGACACACAGGACTTCGGCAGCTGGCTGGCCGCTCACGGCCAGTCGGCGCGTGCCATCGAGGCCCTGTGGGACCTGGTCGGGGTCGCCACCCTCAACGCGGTCGCGGGCGGTGCCTCGCTGGCGCTCGCCGCGATGGTGTTCAAGACCGGTCTGCTGTCCGACCCGGGCGCCGCCGACATCGGCTGGGCCCATGTACCGCTGGGCGAACTGCACGACCGGCTGGCCCGCAAGGCGCTCGACTCCGCGGGCGTGCGTACCGAGGTCCGTACACGCGTCACCTCCGTCTCCCATAACGAGAACGGCAGTTGGAGCGTTCAGGTTCCCGGGGAAACACTCCGTGCCGACGCGGTCGTACTCGCCGTACCCCAGCGCGAGGCGCACGGCCTGCTGCCGCCCGGCGCGCTCGACGAACCCGACCGGCTGCTCGGCATCGGCACCGCGCCGATCCTCAACGTCCATGTGATCTACGACCGCAAGGTGCTCGGCCGGCCGTTCTTCGCCGCCCTCGGCACCCCCGTGCAGTGGGTCTTCGACCGCACCCACGCCTCCGGGCTCGGCAGCGGCCAGTATCTCGCCGTGTCCCAGTCGGCCGTGCAGGACGAGATCGACCTGCCCGTGGCCGTGCTGCGCGAGCGCTATCTGCCCGAACTGGAACGGCTGCTGCCGGGCGCCCGCGAGGCACGGGTGAAGGACTTCTTCGTCACCAGGGAGCGCACGGCGACGTTCGCCCCCGCCCCCGGCGTCGGACGGCTGCGGCCCGGCGCCCGCACCAAGGCCCCCGGCCTGTACCTGGCCGGAGCGTGGACCGCCACCGGGTGGCCCGCGACCATGGAGAGTGCGGTCCGCAGCGGTGTCAGCGCGGCGGACGCCGCTCTCGGCGCCCTGGGCCGGCCCCGCCCGAGTCACCTCTTCTCGTTCGAGGAGGCGGCCTGATGCCCGATCAGCACGCGGCAGGCCCCCGCACCCCCGGTACCGCAACAAGAGGAGAGACTGTGCCCCCTGTGCCCGAGGCCGCGACGGCCGCTCAAGCGACCGCCGTGGACGTGACCGCGCTCCTGGAGCGCGGCCGGACCCTGGCCACACCGGTACTGCGGGCGGCCGTCGACCGCCTGGCCCCTCCCATGGACACCGTGGCCGCCTACCACTTCGGCTGGATCGACGCCCAGGGCAACCCCGCCGACGGGGACGGCGGCAAGGCCGTGCGCCCCGCGCTCGCCGTGCTGTCCGCCGAGGTCACCGGCGCCCCCGCGGAAACCGGCATCCCCGGTGCCGTCGCCGTCGAACTGGTCCACAACTTCTCGCTGCTGCACGACGACCTGATGGACGGCGACGAGCAGCGCCGGCACCGCGACACCGTCTGGAAGGTGCACGGCCCCGCCCAGGCCATCCTCGTCGGCGACGCCCTGTTCGCCCTCGCCAACGAGATCCTGCTGGAACTGGGCACGGTCGAGGCGGGCCGCGCCACCCGCCGGCTGACCTCCGCCACCCGGGCCCTGATCGACGGTCAGGCGCAGGACATCTCCTACGAGCACCGCGACCGCGTCAGCGTCGAGGAGTGCCTGGAGATGGAGGGCAACAAGACCGGCGCGCTGCTCGCCTGCGCCTCCTCCATCGGCGCGGTGCTCGGCGGCGCGGACGACCGTACCGCCGACACCCTGGGAAGGTACGGCTACCACCTCGGCCTGGCCTTCCAGGCCGTCGACGACCTCCTCGGCATCTGGGGCGACCCGGAGTCCACCGGCAAGCAGACCTGGAGCGATCTGCGCCAGCGCAAGAAGTCCCTGCCGGTCGTGGCCGCGCTCGCGGCGGGCGGCCCCGCCTCCACGCGGCTCGGCGAGATGCTCGCCGCCGACGCCAAGAGCAGCGACTTCGAGAACTTCTCCGAGGAGGAGTTCGCGGCCCGCGCCGCCCTCATCGAGGAGGCGGGCGGCCGCGAGTGGACCGCCGACGAGGCGCGCCGCCAGTACACCATCGCCATCGAAGCCCTCGACGCCGTCGACATGCCCGACCAGGTACGGGCCCGGTTCACGGCGCTCGCCGACTTCGTCGTAGTCCGAAAGAGATGATCACTATCGGTCGAATAACCCTCGCGTAGTCGCCGGCCGGTGTCGAGGGATGACGGACACCGGCCGACGGCGGACCCACAGCAGCACGACTCGCACGACTGCACGAAGGGGAAGCCATGACAGCGACGACCGACGGAAGCACCGGGGCACTGCCGCCCCGCGCTGCCTCGGCCAGCGAAGCCCACCTCACGACCCCCGTGGCGGCCGGGGTACAAGAAGCCGCCGCACGCGCCGTACAGCGCGCCACCGACTTCCTGCTGGCACAGCAGGACGCCGAGGGCTGGTGGAAGGGCGACCTCGAAACGAACGTCACCATGGACGCCGAGGACCTGCTGCTCCGTCAGTTCCTTGGCATCCGCGACGACGCGACGACCCAGGCCGCCGCGCTGTTCATCCGCGGCGAACAGCGCCCGGACGGCACCTGGGCCACCTTCTTCGGCGGCCCCGGCGAACTGTCCACCACCATCGAGGCGTACGTCGCCCTCCGGCTGGCCGGCGACGCGCCCGACGCACCGCACATGGCCAGGGCCGCGGCCTGGATCCGCGAGCGGGGCGGCATCGCCGCCGCCCGCGTGTTCACCCGGATCTGGCTGGCCCTGTTCGGCTGGTGGAAGTGGGAGGACCTGCCCGAACTCCCGCCGGAACTCATCTACTTCCCGAAGTGGTTCCCGCTGAACATCTACAACTTCGGGTGCTGGGCGCGGCAGACCATCGTGCCGCTCACCATCGTCTCGGCGAAACGCCCGGTGCGTCCGGCGCCGTTCGCGCTCGACGAGCTGCACGCCGACCCGGCCCGCCCCAACCCGCCCCGGCCGCTCGCCCCTGCGGCGAGCTGGGACGGCCTGTTCCAGCGGCTCGACAAGGTCGTGCGCGGCTACCGCACGATCGCCTCCCGGCGCCTGCGCAGGGCCGCGATGAACTCGGCGGCCAGTTGGATCATCGAGCGACAGGAGAACGACGGCTGCTGGGGCGGCATCCAGCCGCCGGCCGTGTACTCCGTCATCGCCCTGCACCTGCTGGGCTACGACCTGGAACACCCCGTGATGCGGGCCGGACTCGAGTCGCTGGATCGTTACGCCGTGTGGCGCGAGGACGGCGCCCGGATGATCGAGGCGTGCCAGTCGCCGGTGTGGGACACCTGCCTGGCCACCATCGCCCTCGCCGACGCGGGCGTCCCCGCCGACCATCCGCAACTGGTCAAGGCCGCCGACTGGATGCTCGGCGAGGAGATCGTGCGGCCCGGCGACTGGTCCGTGCGGCGGCCCGGACTCCCGCCGGGCGGCTGGGCGTTCGAGTTCCACAACGACAACTACCCCGACACCGACGACACCGCCGAGGTGCTGCTGGCGCTGCGCCGGGTCAGGCACCACGACCCGGAACGGGTGGAGAAGGCCATCGGGCGCGGGGTGCGCTGGGAACTCGGCATGCAGTCGAAGAACGGCGCGTGGGGCGCCTTCGACGCCGACAACACCAGCCGGTTCCCCAACCGGCTGCCGTTCTGCGACTTCGGCGAGGTCATCGACCCGCCGTCGGCCGATGTCACCGCGCACGTCGTCGAGATGCTCGCGGTCGAGGGCCTGGCGGACGACCCGCGCACCCGGCGCGGCGTCGACTGGCTGCTGGCCGAACAGGAGCCGGAGGGCTCGTGGTTCGGACGCTGGGGCGTCAACTACGTCTACGGCACCGGGTCGGTGGTACCCGCGCTCATCGCGGCCGGCCTGCCCGGATCGCACCCGGCGATCAGGCGCGCCGTCGCCTGGCTGGAGTCGGTGCAGAACGACGACGGCGGCTGGGGCGAGGACCTGCGCTCCTACGATGACGCCAAGGGGTGGAGCGGGCGCGGCGCCTCGACCGCCTCGCAGACCGCGTGGGCGCTGATGGCGCTGCTCGCGGCGGGGGAGAAGGACGCCAGGTCCGTGCGGCGCGGCGTCCAGTGGCTCGCCGAGGCCCAGCGCGAGGACGGCTCCTGGGACGAGCCGTACTTCACGGGCACCGGCTTCCCCTGGGACTTCTCCATCAACTACCACCTCTACCGCCAGGTGTTCCCGCTGACCGCGCTCGGCCGGTATGTGCACGGCGAGCCCTTCGCCGGCCAGGGCACCGGTGCGGCCGGGCAGCCCCGCGCCGACGCGGAGGCAAGCTGATGGACGCCCAGCCCGCCCCGGCACCGCTGCTGATCGCCTGCGCGCTCGGCATCGAGCACCTCGCCCTGCGCGCCGGTGAACGCGGTGGCGCGGGCGGGCCGGTCACCGTACTGCGCACCGGTATGGGGCCCAGGGCGGCGGAGCGCTCCGTCGCCCGGCTGCTGGCCGATCCCGCGCTCGCCGGGGCAGCGGTCCTCGCGACCGGCTTCTGCGCGGGACTCGCACCCGGTATGCACCCCGGCGACCTGGTCGTCGCCGAGGAGACCCGGGACCCGCGCGGCGACGTCCCCTGCGTCGGGACCGAACTGCTCGTGAAGGAACTCGTGCGCACCGTGCCGGGGCGCACCGTCCACACCGGCCCGCTCACCGGCTCCGACCATGTGGTCCGCGGCCAGGAGCGGTCCGACCTGCTCGCCACCGGCGCGATCGCGGTCGACATGGAGTCGGCCGCCACCCTGCTGAGCGCCGTCCGCGCGGGCGAGCGCCCTGTTGCGGCCGTCCGGGTGGTCGTGGATGCTCCAGAACATGAACTCGTCCGGATTGGCACGGTGCGCGGTGGGATATCCGCTTTCCGTGTCCTTCGTTCCGTACTTCCCGCATTTTTTGAATGGCACCGTTCGTTGCTGCTCCCTCGGAGGTGAGCCAGATGGCCATGCCACTGCGCCAGTCCATCAAGGTCGCTACATACCTGGCTGAACAGAAGATCCGCAAGCGGGACAAGTTCCCGCTCATCGTCGAGCTGGAGCCGCTGTTCGCCTGCAACCTCAAGTGCGAGGGCTGCGGCAAGATCCAGCATCCGGCCGGCGTCCTCAAGCAGCGCATGCCGGTGGCCCAGGCCGTCGGCGCGGTGCTGGAGTCCGGTGCGCCGATGGTGTCCATCGCCGGCGGCGAGCCCCTGATGCACCCTCAGATCGACGAGATCGTGCGTCAGTTGGTCGCCAAGCGGAAATACGTGTTCCTGTGCACCAACGCGATGCTGTTGCGCAAGAAGATGGACAAGTTCACGCCCTCGCCCTACTTCGCCTTCGCCGTGCACATCGACGGGCTGCGCGAGCGGCACGACGAATCCGTTGCGAAGGAAGGCGTGTTCGACGAGGCCGTGGCGGCGATCAAGGAGGCCAAGCGGCGCGGCTTCCGGGTCACCACCAACTCGACCTTCTTCAACACGGACACCCCGCAGACCATCGTGGAGGTGCTCAACTTCCTCAACGACGACCTCAAGGTCGACGAGATGATGATCTCGCCCGCCTACGCCTACGAGAAGGCCCCGGACCAGGAGCACTTCCTCGGCGTCGAGCAGACCCGCGAACTGTTCAAGAAGGCCTTCTCGGGCGGCAACCGGCGGCGCTGGAGGCTCAACCACTCCCCGCTCTTCCTGGACTTCCTGGAGGGCAAGGTCGACTTCCCGTGCACCGCCTGGGCGATCCCGAACTACTCGCTGTTCGGCTGGCAGCGCCCCTGCTACCTGATGAGCGACGGGTATGTGCCGACGTACCGCGAACTGATCGAGAAGACCGACTGGGACAAGTACGGCCGGGGCAAGGACCCGCGCTGCGCCAACTGCATGGCGCACTGCGGCTACGAGCCCACCGCCGTGCTCGCCACCATGGGATCCCTCAAGGAGTCGCTGCGCGCCATGCGCGAGACGGTCTCCGGGAACCGGGAGTGATCCGATGACCGCCATCTCCCTGGGCGTCCCCGAGATCCCGCCCCGGCCGGTCGCCGAGCGTCGGCGCAGCCGGCAGATCCAGGTCGGTTCGGTGGCGGTGGGTGGGGACGCGCCGGTGTCGGTGC
The DNA here is from genome assembly GCF_044765425.1 of Streptomyces sp. NPDC102462. Lineage (NCBI taxonomy): Bacteria > Bacillati > Actinomycetota > Actinomycetes > Kitasatosporales > Streptomycetaceae > Streptomyces > Streptomyces sp. NPDC102462. The sequence continues at coordinate 109,878 of NZ_JBIWKB010000032.1, forward strand.
AGTCGATGACGACGACGCGT
>NZ_JBIWKB010000033.1:0-48751 GCF_044765425.1 Streptomyces sp. NPDC102462
CCGCTCTCGCTCCTCCAGCCGCCCCAGCACCGACGCCATCACACACCTCCAGCACGCCACCTCCACGGACGCACCGGATCTACCTCACCCGCCCCAGCATCACGCCTGACCAGCGCAAACCCAGCCACCACATTCGGTTTCGAGAAGCCCTCTCAGACCACGCGCCCCCCACCAAACGCCACCCGCACCAGACCACGAACCCCGCCCGACACGTCCCGCATCAGGCCACGCCGCCCCCGCCGGAGACGACCCGCACCAGACCACACGCCCCCGCCGGAGGCGACCCGCCCCAGACCATGCGGCCCCGCCGGAGGCGTCCCGCACCAGACCACACGACCCCGTCGGAGGCGGGTCGGGTCAGGGGCCGACGTATGTTGCGAGGTGTTGGGCGGTGAGGGTGGAGCGGGAGGCGACCAGGTCTGCGGGGGTGCCCTCGAAGACGATGCGGCCGCCGTCGTGGCCCGCGCCGGGGCCCAGGTCGATGATCCAGTCGGCGTGCGCCATGACCGCCTGGTGGTGCTCGACGACGATCACCGACTTCCCGGAGTCGACGAGCCGGTCCAGCAGGCCGAGCAACTGCTCGACGTCGGCGAGGTGCAGGCCGGCGGTCGGCTCGTCGAGGACGTAGACGCCGCCCTTGTCCGCCATGTGCGTGGCCAGCTTGAGCCGCTGCCGCTCACCGCCGGAGAGCGTGGTGAGCGGCTGCCCGAGGGTGAGGTAGCCGAGCCCGACGTCGGCGAGCCGGGTGAGGATCCGGTGCGCGGCCGGGGTGCGCGCCTCGCCCGAGCCGAAGAACTCCTCGGCCTCGGACACCGGCAGCGCAAGGACCTCGCTGATGTCACGGCCGCCGAACGTGTACTCCAGGACGGACGGCTGGAACCGCTTGCCCTCGCAGTCCTCGCAGGGCGAGGAGACGCCGGCCATCATGGCCAGGTCGGTGAAGATGACCCCGGCGCCGTTGCAGGCGGGGCAGGCGCCCTCGGAGTTGGCGCTGAACAGCGCGGGCTTGACACCGTTGGCCTTCGCGAACGCCTTGCGGATCGGTTCGAGCAGCCCCGTGTACGTCGCCGGGTTGCTCCGCCGCGACCCGCGGATCGGACTCTGGTCGACGGAGATCACGCCCTCGCCGGCCGGGATCGAACCGTGCACCAGCGAACTCTTGCCGGACCCGGCGACGCCGGTGACGACGGTGAGCACACCGAGCGGGACGTCCACGTCGACACCGGTCAGGTTGTTCACCGACGCGCCGCGGATCTCCAGCACGCCCGTGGGTTTGCGCACCGTCTCCTTCAGGGTCGAACGGTCGTCGAGATGGCGGCCGGTGACGGTGTCGGAGGCCCGCAGTCCCTCGACGGTGCCTTCGAAGCAGACGGCGCCACCCCCCGTGCCGGCGCCGGGGCCCAGGTCCACGACATGGTCGGCGATGGCGATCAGCTCCGGCTTGTGCTCCACGACCAGCACGGTGTTGCCCTTGTCCCGCAGCCGCAGCAGCAGGTCGTTCATCCGCTGGACGTCGTGCGGGTGCAGGCCCGCGGTGGGCTCGTCGAAGACGTAGGTGACATCCGTGAGCGCGGAGCCCAGGTGGCGGATCATCTTGACGCGCTGCGCCTCGCCGCCCGACAGCGTGCCCGACGGCCGGTCCAGCGCGAGGTAGCCGAGGCCGATCTCCACGAACGAGTCCAGCGTGTGCTGGAGCTTGGCCAGCAGCGGGGCCACCGACGGCTCGTCGAGGCCGCGTACCCACTCGGCGAGATCGCGGATCTCCATCGCGCAGGCGTCGGCGATGCTGATCCCCTCGATCTTCGAGGAACGGGCGCCCTCGCTCAGCCGGGTGCCGTCGCACTCGGGACAGACGGCGAAGGTCACCACCCGCTCCACGAAGGCCCGGATGTGCGGCTGCAACGCGTCGATGTCCTTCGACAGCATCGACTTCTGGATCCGCGGGATCAACCCTTCGTACGTCAGGTTGATGCCGTCCACCTTGATCTTGGTGGGCTCCTTGTGGAGGAGGTCGTTCAGCTCCCTCTTGGTGTACGCGCGGATCGGCTTGTCCGGGTCGAAGAAGCCGCAGCCGGTGAAGATGCGGCCGTACCAGCCGTCCATGCTGTAGCCGGGGATCGTCAGCGCGCCCTCGCTCAGCGACTTGCTGTCGTCGTAGAGCTGGGTCAGGTCGATGTCGGAGACGCGGCCCCGGCCCTCGCAGCGCGGGCACATGCCGCCGGTGCGGCTGAAGGTCGCCTTCTCCGCCTTCTTGGCGCCGCGCTGAACGGTGATCGCACCGCTCGCCTGGACCGAGGGCACGTTGAAGGCGTACGCGCCGGGCGGGCCGATGTGCGGCTCGCCGAGGCGGCTGAAGAGGATGCGCAGCATCGCGTTGGCGTCGGTGGCGGTGCCGACGGTGGAGCGCGGGTCGGCCCCCATGCGCTGCTGGTCGACGATGATCGCGGTGGTCAGCCCGTCGAGCACGTCGACGTCGGGACGGGCGAGGGTGGGCATGAAGCCCTGCACGAACGCGCTGTACGTCTCGTTGATCATCCGCTGCGACTCGGCGGCGATCGTGGCGAACACCAGGGAGCTCTTGCCCGAGCCGGACACACCGGTGAACACCGTCAGCCGGCGCTTCGGGATCTCGACGCTGACGTCCTTGAGGTTGTTCTCGCGCGCGCCGTGCACACGGATCAGATCGTGGCTGTCGGCGGCGTGCGCCGGCATGTCCGCTGCCGCCTGGGTGTCCGTGCTGGGGGCGTTGGTCATCGTCTCTCCCTGTCGTGGGCGGGCCGCCTGGACCGCCTTCGCGGTCCGCGTCGGCGTGGCCGGCGCGGGCGCGGCGGCGGTCCGCCGGTGAATCCGGCGGACCGGGGTGTCGGGCCGGGGCCGCGCGACGACCGTCCGACGCCGTCCGGGCGCCGACCGGCGCGGTGTGCGGGTGGGCGTGGCCGAGCCAGGTCCGACCTCGGCGGAGAGGGGACCGGCACCGGGACGCCGCGGTCCCGGGGCACGGCGCAAGGCCGCCTGGCTGCGGTCAGAGGATAGCCCGCTCCCCCGCCCACATGACCACCCCCTTTTTTCTTCCACCCCCCGCCACACCCGACCACTCCGCCACAGCGTCACACCCCGGACCAAGACACGCCCGACCGCTCCGGTGACGCGTCACACCAGGAACGAAGGCACGCCTGACCGGGCCGGAGACGCCGGGGCCCCCACGGCCGCGGCCGCAGAGCCATGGCGGCCCCGGCCCCCGCGCCCCGGCACCGAGAAACCCGGCACCGCCGGCCGCGGGGGCGCCTTCGGCCTGCTCACCCCGCGTCCCGACCGGGTGTCCGGCCGCTCGGATCGGCGAGCACCTGCCGCCCGACCGCTCCGGAGGCGGCAAAGCCCTGGAAGCCGCCCGGTCCCCGCACCCCGACACCGAGAAACCCGGCACCGCCGACTACAGGACGCGCCGCCGGACCGCCCGCCCCGCACCTCGATCCCCGGCCCCCAGCCACTCGAACCGGCAACCGCCCGCCACCCGGCCGGACCGATGCCGCCGGGCCCCGTGGATGCGGCCGGTGCGGGTTGTCGGTGGGGCGTGGGAAGCTGGGGACGTGATGCTTGAGGACCTGGTGAGGCTGCGGCGCGCGCGGGACGTGATGGATCGCGACTACGCCCGGCCGCTGGACGTGCCCGCGCTGGCGGCCGTCGCCCTCATGTCGCCCGGACACTTCTCCCGCAGCTTCCGCGCCGCGTTCGGCGAGACGCCGTACAGCTATCTGATGACCCGCCGTATCGAGCGTGCCAAGGCGCTGCTGCGGCGGGGCGACCTGAGCGTGACGGAGGTCTGCTTCGAGGTGGGCTGTACGTCCCTGGGGTCGTTCAGCTCGCGCTTCACCGAGTTGGTCGGGGAGAGCCCGAGCGCATACCGGGCCCGCGCTCATGACGCGGGCGCCGCGATCCCGGCGTGCATGGCCAAGATCTTCACACGCCCGGTCAGAAACGGCCGGCCGGGCCCGAGCGGGCAACCGGTCAGGATCGAAGAAGCGGATTCGGCCGACGCCTCGTAGCGTCGGTGGCATGAACATCAAGCTTTCCACGTGCTTCATCGCAGTCGACGACCATGACAAGGCGCTCGCCTTCTACCGTGACGTCCTCGGTCTGGAGGTGCGCAACGACGTCGCCTTCGAGGGGATGCGCTGGGTGACCGTCGGGTCGCCCGCGCAGCCGGACGTGGAGATCGTCCTCGAACCGCCGCTCGCCGATCCCAACGCCTCGCCGGCCGACCGGCAGGCCATGGCGGAACTGCTGGCCAAGGGCCTGCTGCGCGGGGTGATCTTCTCCACCGACGACGTCGACGCCACCTTCGAACGGATCCGGGCCGCCGGCGGCGAGGTCCTCCAGGAGCCGATCGACCAGCCCTACGGCGTCCGGGACTGCGCCTTCCGCGATCCGGCCGGCAACATGCTCCGCTTCAACCAGCCCCGCACCCGCTGACGTCCCGGCCGTCTTCAGGGGCCCCTCTTACCGACGGCGCTCCTGTCGGCGGGTCTCCCTCCAGGGACGTATACGGCGGGTAAGAAGGGCGGAGTCCGGATTGCGTGCGGTGCGGGGCGTGTTCAAGGTCGGAGAGTGAGCACGCCTTCCGCACCGCTTCCCGAACCCGCCGTCCCGTACCCGCCGGTGCGGCGTCCCGCGGCCCGCCGGACCCGGCACCCGGCCCCGGCCGGCCTGCTCCCGGCCCTCGCCCTGTTCGTGGCCGTCCGTGCCGCCGGTGTTGTCGCGGTCGTCGTGACGAGCCGGCTGTACGGCCGGCCGGTCACGAAGAACCTCGCCCACTCCTGGGACTCCAACTGGTACCTGCACATCGCCACGCACGGCTACGGACATCTGATCTGGATCACTCCGACGGGCGATGTGCAGACCGACTGGGCGTTCTTCCCGCTGTATCCGACCCTCGTCCGGGCGGTCACGGCCGTGCTGCCCCTCTCGCCGGGCGGTGCCGGTCTGCTGATCGCGTGGTGCGCGGCGGTGGCGGCCGCCTGCGGGCTCTACGCCATCGGCCACCGTCTGTACGGGCGTGCCGTCGCCACCGCTCTGGTGGCGCTGTGGGCTTCGCTGCCGCACTCGGTCGTCCTCACCCTCGCCTACACCGAGCCGCTGTTCGCCGCGCTCGCGGCCTGGTGCCTGTACGCCGTGCTCAGGGAGCGCTGGCTGACGGCGGGTGTGCTCGCGGCCCTTGCCGGGCTGTCCCGGCCGCACGGCATCGCCGCGGCCGTGGCGGTCGTCGCGGCGGCCGGGTATGCGGCCTGGCGGTGCCGCGGGCGGGTTCCGGCCGGGTTGTGGGTGGGTGCCGTACTGGCCCCGCTGGGCTGGGCGGGCTATGTGCTGTGGGTGGGGTGGCGGACCGGGGATCTGCTGCACGGTTACTTCCGGGTGCAGAGCGCCTGGAGTTCCCGCCTCGACTTCGGCCGGGGCGCCCTGCGCTTCCTCAAGGCGCTGTTCCTGCACGGCGGCGGGGTCGTCTATCCGCTGGCCCTGGTGGTCGTGGCCGCCGGGATCGTGCTGTTCGGACTGCTGTGCCTGGAGCGTGCGCCGCTGCCGCTGGTGGTGTTCGCGGGCACGCTGCTCCTCATGGTGGTGGCGGTGTCGGGGCCGTTCGCGTCCAAGCCCCGCTTCCTGCTGCCCGCGTTCCCGCTCCTCCTCCCGGTCGCCCTGGCGCTGGTGCGGACCTGGCGCACGGCACGGGCGAGGGCGCTGCTGCTGGGCGGCACGCTGACGGCCGTGTCACTGGCGTACGGGACGTTCCTGGCGGCGGTCGCCCGTCAGCCCCTGTGACGCCGCGGTCCCGGAACGCGTGGGAAAAATGAAAAAAAGGGGGACGTCCGGGCCGGCCACCGCGGGCCGGCCCGGACGTCCGGTGCTCACCGTCGCAACGTCCGAACCGTCAGGACTGTCAGGACTGCCGGGACGGTCAGAGCGTTCGGAACGGTCAGGCGAGGTCGAACCGGTCGAGGTCCATGACCTTCGTCCAGGCGGCGACGAAGTCCGTCACGAACTTCTCCTTCGCGTCGTCGCCGGCGTAGACCTCGGCGACCGCGCGCAGTTCGGAGTTGGAGCCGAACACGAGGTCGGCGCGGGTTCCGGTCCACTTGACCGCGCCGGTGGCGGCGTCCCGGCCCTCGAAGGTGGTCTGGTCCTCCGAGGTCGCCTTCCACGTCGTGCCCAGGTCGAGCAGGTTGACGAAGAAGTCGTTGGTGAGGGTGCCGGGGGTGTCGGTGAAGACGCCGTGCTTCGAGTTGTCGTGGTTCGCGCCCAGGACGCGCAGACCGCCGACGAGGACCGTCAGCTCGGGGGCGCTCAGGGTGAGCAGGTTCGCCCGGTCGATCAGCAGGTACTCGGCCGGCAGCCGGTTGCCCTTGCCGAGGTAGTTGCGGAACCCGTCGGCGGTCGGCTCCAGCGCGGCGAACGAATCCGCGTCGGTGTGCTCCTCCGTCGCGTCGACGCGGCCCGGGGTGAAGGGGACCTCCACGTCGTGACCGGCGTCCTTGGCGGCCTTCTCCACGGCGACGCTGCCGCCGAGCACGATCAGGTCGGCCAGGGAGACCTTCTTGGCGCCCGAGTTGAACTCCTGCTGGATGCCTTCGAGGGTGCGCAGCACCGTCGCCAGCTCGCCCGGGTTGTTCACCTCCCAGCCGCTCTGCGGCTGCAGGCGGATACGGGCGCCGTTGGCGCCGCCGCGCTTGTCGCTGCCGCGGAAGGTCGATGCCGAGGCCCAAGCGGTGGAGACCAGCTGCGAGACCGTCAGGCCCGAGTCGAGCAGCTTGGCCTTGAGCGCGGCGATGTCCGCGGCGTCGATGGTCTCGCCCTCGGCGGCCGGCAGCGGGTCCTGCCACAGCAGGGTCTCCTCGGGCACCTCCGGGCCGAGGAACAGCGACTTCGGGCCCAGGTCACGGTGGGTCAGCTTGTACCAGGCCCGGGCGAAGGCGTCCGCGAACTCCGCGGGGTTCTCGTGGAAGCGGCGGGCGATCGGCTCGTAGACCGGGTCGAAGCGCAGTGCCAGGTCGGTGGTGAGCATCGCCGGGGCGATCTTCTTCGAGGGGTCGTGGGCGGCGGGCACGGTGCCCTCGCCCGCGCCGTCCTTCGGCTTCCACTGCTTGGCGCCGGACGGGCTCTCGGTCAGCTCCCACTCGTAGCCGAACAGGTTGTCGAAGAAGCCGTTGCTCCACCGGGTGGGGGTGCTGGTCCAGGTGACCTCAAGGCCGGAGGTGATGGTGTCCGCGCCCTTGCCGGTGCCGTAGCTGTTCTTCCAGCCGAGGCCCTGCTCCTCGAGGGAGGCGGCCTCGGGGTCGGGGCCGACGGCGTCCGCCGGGCCGGCGCCGTGGGTCTTGCCGAAGGTGTGGCCGCCGGCGATCAGGGCGACGGTCTCCTCGTCGTTCATCGCCATGCGGCGGAACGTCTCACGGATGTCGCGGGCCGCGGCGATCGGGTCCGGGTTGCCGTTGGGGCCCTCCGGGTTGACGTAGATGAGGCCCATCTGGACGGCGCCGAGCGGGTTCTCCAGCTCGCGGTCGCCGGTGTAGCGCTGGTCGCCGAGCCAGGTGGTCTCGGGACCCCAGTAGACGTCCTCCTCCGGCTCCCAGACGTCCTCCCGGCCGCCGCCGAAGCCGAAGGTCTCGAAGCCCATGGACTCCAGGGCCACGTTGCCGGCGAGGACCAGCAGGTCGGCCCAGGACAGGCTCTGGCCGTACTTCTTCTTGACCGGCCACAGCAGGCGGCGGGCCTTGTCCAGGTTGGCGTTGTCCGGCCAGCTGTTGAGCGGCGCGAAGCGCTGCTGGCCGGCGCCGGCGCCGCCGCGGCCGTCGCTGATCCGGTAGGTGCCGGCGCTGTGCCAGGCCATGCGGATGATGAACGGGCCGTAGTGGCCGAAGTCGGCGGGCCACCAGTCCTGAGAGGTCGTCAGCACGTCCTCGATGTCCCGCTTGACGGCCGGGAGGTCGAGGGACGCGAAGGCCGCGGCGTAGTCGAAGTCCTCGCCGAGCGGGTTGGCCACGGCGGGGTTCTTCGCAAGGATCTTCAGGTTCAGCCGCTCCGGCCACCACTGGCGGTTGCCGCCGCCCTGCGTCGGGTGCGGGGCGCGACCGTGAGCGACCGGGCAGCCGCCCGTCTCCTCCGTCTTCGGGTCGGTGACGATTGCCTCATGGTTCTCGGACATGGAAATCCTTCCGGACTGGGCGGATCTTGTGCTCAGGAACTGCGGGCGGTGGAACAACCGGGGCACAGGCCCCAGTAGATGACCTCGGCCTCGTCGATGGCGTAGCCGTGGTCGTCGGAGGCGGTCAGACAGGGGGCGTCGCCGGTCGCGCAGTCGACGTCGGCGACGGCACCGCACGACCGGCAGATGAGGTGGTGGTGGTTGTCGCCGACGCGGCCCTCGAACCGGGCGGGGCTGCCCGCCGGTTCGATACGGCGTATGAGTCCGGCCGCGGTCAGGGCGTGCAGCCCCTCGTAGACGGCCTGGACCGAGATGTGGCCGACGCGCTCGCGGACCCCGGAGGCGATGGCGTCGACGCCGAGGTGGTCGCCGTGCCGGACGGTGTCGAGCAGTGCGACGCGGGCGGCCGTCACGCGCAGACCGGCACCGCGCAGCTCGTCGGCGGCGGTCGGGGGCTGGGCTGCGGTCATGGCGGTCAACCTACCGCCCCAAAGACGAACGATTCAAGAAAACGAGCGGTACAAGTCTTGTCCGCGGCAACGGGCGTCCGTTCACGCGGCCCCGCCCACGGGCCCCCGCCCGGACCGTCCCCTGCCACACGACACAGGACCAACAGGCAGGCGAAGGGCCGGAGTCGGCGCCAGGGCTGCGACACGGACCACGGCAGGGGTTCAACGGCTGCCATGGGAGGACTCTTCGAGCACGATGCGGGACGGTGTCCCCCAAGTGACGCAACCGATGCGCAGGCCACCGCCGCGTCAACGCGCCTCGGGGCCACCCATGCCGGTGACGGCAGGTCAGTCGAGCGCGATGCGGAAACGGTCGGGTGCCCCCGGACGTCGGGCGTCCTGCCGTGGTCGCTCGCCGGTCGGCGCCGCGGACGGGCCCGGGGCCGGCCGTCTCCCGGCCGCCGAGGACCGTCGCGATCGGTCGGCGTGGCGCGAGGGCGTGGGCTCCGGTACGGGACCGTCGGGAGGGCCGTGGAAGGCGGGGAGAACCGGACGCACGGGCAGCGCCCCGACGCGGGGTGGGCGCGGTGTTCAGGCCGTGGGGTCCGCCCGCCAGCCGGTCCAGCGCAGGACGGTGACGGCCACCACCGGTCCGGTCGGCGGGTGGTCGCGGTACTGCGGGTACTTGTCGCACAGCCGGCCGAGCGCGGCCCGGCGCTCGGCCCGCACGGCGGCGTCCGCGGCGTCCGCGGTGTCGGCGGTGTCGGCGGCGTCCGACGGCAGGACGCGGGCCTCGCCGTCGGCCCGGACCCACCACAGCCGGCCCCAGTCCTCGCCGTACGCGTCCACCAGCAGGCACACCGCGGGCCGTGCGGCGATGTTGCGCAGCCGTTTCAGCCGGGTCGTGGTCTTCGGCTTGTCGTCCACGGCCATGACGATGCCGTCGCCGCCGGACCCGCCCGCACCGTCCGGTCCGGCCCGCACCGCGAACACGACCGGCACCAGATGGGGCCGGCCCGCCTCGTCGACCGTCGCGAGCCGTGCCACCCGCGCGGCGGTGAACCGCCGTCGCGCCTCCTGCGCCGGCATCCGGGGCACCGTGGCCCTCCTCGGCTCCCGTGCGCTGCGCGTCACCTCGTGTGCAGCGCGTCGATCACGTCGTCGTCGCTGAGCTGTCCGAACTCGTCGTACCACTGGCCGACGGAGCTGAAGGAGTACGGCGCGTACAGGCACACGATGTCGTCCGCCTCGGTGCGCAGCGCGTCGAGCGATTCGGGCGCGCCGACGGGGACGGCGAGGACGAGACGCGCGGGCGCCTGGCGGCGGACATGACGCAGCGCGGCACGCGCCGTGGAGCCGGTGACCAGCCCGTCGTCGACGACGATCACCGTGCGGCCGGCCAGCCCGGGCGGCGGGCGGCCCTCGCGGTAGCGCCGCTCACGACGGTGCAGTTCCGTCCGTTCCCGGGCCACGGCGGGGCCGAGGCGTTCCGCGCTCAGGCCGAGCCGGTCCAGGGTGTGCTCGTCGTAGAGGGGCGGATCGTCGCCGGCGATCGCGCCGATGCCGAACTCCTCGTGGTGCGGGGCGCCGATCTTGCGGACGAGCAGCACGTCGAGCGGGGCGCCGAGGGCCCGCGCGATCTCCGCGGCCACCGTGACGCCGCCGCGGGGCAGGGCGAGCACCACGGGGTCCGGCAGGCCGCCCCGCTCGCGCAGGGCGCACAGCCGCCCGGCGAGTTCCCGTCCGGCCTGGCTTCGGTCCTGGAACCGCATGGTCGGTCCTCTCCGGAGGTGGCTCTCCCTGCCTCCCATGGTGATACGACGACCCACCGAGAGCTATCCACCGTGTGTTCACATCCGCTTCGCGCACCATGCCGGTGACGGAGAGCCGAACGGCCCGCCGCACCCGCTGTTACCGCCGGGTGGTTCCCTACCATCGTCCCGTGGTCGACTTCCTCCTCCAACGCACGGCACCGCTTCCCCTCGACGAGGCGTGGCGCCGGCTCACGAGGTGGCCCCGGCACGGCGACGCGGTGCCGCTGACCCGGGTCACCGTGGCCACCGATCCGCCGACCCGGCTGGGCACGCGCGTCGTGGCCCGCACGGGCATCGGACCGTTCGCCTTCGACGACCCGATGGAGGTCACGGTGTGGCGCCCGCCGGCCGGCGGCGAGCCCGGGCTCGTCCGCCTGACGAAGCGGGGCAGGGTGGTCCTCGGCTGGGCGGAACTGGAGGTCCGTCCTGGCCCCGGCTCGGGCACCCGGGTCCTGTGGCGGGAGGAACTGCGCGTCCGCGGACTCCCGCCGCTCTTCGACCCCCTGCTGGTCCGGGCCTGCCGAGCGGTCTTCGGACGAGCGGTCGGCTCCCTGCTCAGGAAGGGCTGAGCGGCCCCGTTCCCCGACCTGCGGCGCTGTACGGGCGCGTGCGGGGCTGGGGTGCGACGGGGTCGCGGTGGATCGGGGTGGCCGCGCCGGTGAGCGAGACGCCGGTGCCGCCGCGGCGGTCCGCCACGATCTCCGCCGCGATCGACAGGGCCGTCTCCTCGGGCGTGCGGGCAGCGAGGTCGAGGCCGATCGGGGAACGCAGCCGGGCCAGTTCGAGTTCGGTGACGCCGGCCTCGCGCAGCCGCTCGTTGCGGTCCAGGTGGGTGCGGCGGGAGCCCATCGCGCCGATGTACGCGACCGGCAGGCGCAGCGCCGACCGGAGCAGCGGTACGTCGAACCTGGCGTCGTGGGTGAGGACGCACAGCACGGTCCGGCCGTCGACGCCGGTCCGCTCCAGATACCGGTGCGGCCAGTCCACGACGATCTCGTCGGCCTCGGGGAACCGGGCCCGGGTCGCGAAGACGGCACGGGCGTCGCACACCGTCACTCGGTAGCCGAGGAACTTGCCGATCCGCACCAGCGCCGACGCGAAGTCGATCGCGCCGAAGACGATCATCCGGGGCGGTGGCACGGACGACTCGACCAGGACGGTGAGCGGCGCCCCGCAGCGGGAGCCCCGCTCGCCGATCTCCAGGGTGCCGGTGCGGCCGGCGTCCAGGAAGGCACGGGCCTCGGCGGCGACGGTGCGGTCCAGTTCCGGGTGGCCGCCGAAACCCCCCTCGAAGCTGCCGTCGGCGTGCACGAGCAGCGCCCGCACGTCCGGCCCGGCCGGGCCCGCGACGATCCGCGCGAGCGCCGCCGCCTCCCCGCGCGCTGCGGCGGCCAGCGCGGCGGCGGCCACCGGGCGGACGGGATCGGCCGCGCGCACCGGTGTGACCAGGACGTCGATGACGCCACCGCAGGTCAGGCCGGCGGCGAAGGCGTCAGTATCGCTGTAACCGAAGCGTTCGAGGACACTTTCGCCGTCCTGGAGCGCCTGCCGGCACAACTCGTAGACGGCGCCCTCCACGCAGCCGCCGGAGACCGAGCCGATCGCGGTGCCGTCGGCGTCCACCGCGAGGGCGGCGCCGGGCAGCCGCGGCGCACTGCCACCGACCGCGACCACGGTGGCCACGGCGACATCCCGCCCCCGCCCGACCCACCGGTCCAACTCCCCGGCGATCTCCAACATGCCTCGGTCACCTCACAACATCGGCTGAGAGCGCCCCGAAGGGGCGCGGGGCGGTATCGATATGCGGCTCCGCCGCGATGGGGGTCCCCCCTGTTCGAGCGAAGCCGAGAACTTGGGGGAGCGACCAGCCACAACAAACCCGCAGCCGAAAACCGCAGCCGACGCGAGCCAATCAAGGCCGACCCAGCCGAGAACTCCCGCAAACCGGCAGAGCCAGGTGCTCCGGCCGGACCGGCGTCCGGTTCAGCTCCAGCCCCGTCGCGTTCCTGATCGCCGCGAGGACGGCCGGGGTCGAGGACAGGGTGGGCGCCTCGCCGACCCCGCGCAGCCCGTACGGCGCGTGCTCGTCGGCGAGTTCGAGCACGTCGACGGGGATGGTCGGGGTGTCGAGGATGGTGGGGATGAGGTAGTCCGTGAAGGACGGGTTCCTGACCTGCGCCGTCGCCGGGTCGACGATGATCTCCTCCATCACGGCGATGCCGAGGCCCTGCGTGGTGCCGCCCTGGATCTGGCCGAGGACCGACAGCGGGTTGAGCGCCTTGCCGACGTCCTGGGCGCAGGCCAGCTCGACGACCTTGACCAGGCCCAGTTCGGTGTCGACCTCGACGACGGCGCGGTGCGCGGCGAAGGAGTACTGCACATGGCCGTTGCCCTGGCCGGTGCGCAGGTCGAAGGGCTCGGTGGGCCGGTGCCGCCACTCCGCCTCCACCTCCACGGCCTCGTCCTCCAGGACGTCCGCCAGGTCGGCCAGCACCTCGCCGCCGTCGGTGACGACCTTGCCGCCCTCCAGCAGCAGTTCGGCCGTCGCCCAGGCGGGGTGGTACGCGCCGAACCTGCGGCGCCCCAGCTCCAGGACCCGCTCGCGCACCAGCTCGCAGGCGTTCTTGACGGCGCCGCCGGTGACGTACGTCTGCCGGGATGCCGAGGTCGAACCGGCGCTGCCCACCTGGGTGTCGGCGGGGTGGATGGTCACCTGGGCGACGCCCAGTTCGGTGCGGGCGATCTGCGCGTGGACGGTGACGCCGCCCTGGCCTACCTCCGCCATCGCCGTGTGCACGGTGGCCACCGGCCGGCCGCCGGCGACCTCCACCCGTACCTTGGCGGTCGAGTAGTCGTCGAAGCCCTCGGAGAAGCCGACGTTCTTGATGCCGACCGCGTAGCCGACGCCGCGGACGACGCCTTCTCCGTGGGTCGTGTTGGACAGACCGCCGGGCAGCTGCCGTACGTCGACGCCCTCGCTGCTCTCCCACTGGCGCTCCGGCGGCATCGGCATCGCCTTGACCCTGCGCAGCAGTTCGGCGACCGGCGCGGGCGAGTCGACCCGCTGCCCGGTCGGCATGAGGGCGCCCTGTTCCATCGCGTTCAGCCGGCGGAACTCCACCGGGTCCATGCCGAGCCGGGCGGCGACCTTGTCCATCTGCGCCTCGTACGCGAAGCACGCCTGGACCGCGCCGAAGCCGCGCATCGCACCGCACGGCGGGTTGTTGGTGTACAGCGCGACGGCCTCGATGTCGACGGCGTCGACGGCGTACGGGCCGACGCCGAGGGAGGCGGCGTTGCCGACGACGGCCGGGGAGGCGGAGGCGTAGGCGCCGCCGTCGAGCACGATCCGGCACTTCACATGGGTGAGCCTGCCGTCCTTCGTGGCGCCGTGCTCGTAGTGCAGCCGGGCCGGGTGGCGGTGGACGTGCCCGAAGAAGGACTCGAAACGATTGTAGACGATCTTGACCGGTTTGCCGGTGCGCAGCGCCAGCAGGCAGGCGTGGATCTGCATCGACAGGTCCTCGCGGCCGCCGAACGCGCCGCCGACGCCGGACAGCGTCATCCGGACCCGGTCCTCGGGCAGACCGAGCACGGGCGCGATCTGGCGCAGGTCGGAGTGGAGCCACTGGGTCGCCACGTAGAGGTGGACGCCGCCGTCCTCCTCGGGCACGGCGAGGCCCGACTCGGGGCCGAGGAACGCCTGGTCCTGCATGCCGAAGCAGTAGTCCCCCGAGACGATCACATCGGCCTCCTCGGCGGCCCGCGCCGCGTCACCGCGGACGATCGGCTGCCGGTGCACGATGTTCGGGTGCGGGACGTGTGCGGCGTGCGGGTCGGTGCGGTCCTCGTGGACGAGGAGCGCGTCCGGTGCGGTCGCGGAGGACTCGTCGCTGATGACGGGCAGCTCCCGGTAGTCGACCCTGATCCTGGCGGCGGCGCGGCGCGCGGTCTCCGGGTGGTCGGCGGCGACGATCGCGACGGGCTCGCCGTGGTGGCGCACCTTGCCGTGGGCGAGGACGGGGGTGTCCCGGATCTCCAGGCCGTAGTGCTTCACGTCGGCCGGCAGGTCGTCGTACGTCAGTACGGCGTACACGCCGGGGGTGGCCAGGGCCTCGCCGGTGTCGATGGACACGATCTCGGCGTGTGCGAGGGGGGAGCGCAGGATCTGGCCCCAGAGCATGTCCTCGTGCCACATGTCGGACGAGTAGGCGAACTCTCCGGTGACCTTGAGGACGCCGTCGGGACGGAGCGTGGACTCGCCGATGCCGCCCTTGGTCCGGGTGCCCTGCGTGATCTTGCTGGGGGCGCCGTCGGGCATGCTCATGCCCCCTCGGACTGCCGGGCGGCGGCGAGCCGGACCGCGTCCATGATCTTCTCGTAGCCGGTGCAGCGGCACAGGTTGCCCGACAGCGCCTCCCGGATGTCCGCGTCGGTCGGACGGGGGTTGCGCTCCAGCATCTCGTCGGCGGCGACCAGCAGACCGGGGGTGCAGAAGCCGCACTGGACGGCGCCCGCGTCGATGAACGCCTGCTGCACCGGGGAGAGCCCGTCGCACTCGCCGGCGTGCGAGCCGGCGTGTGAGCCGGCGCCCGCGGCCGGCCGGCGCCCGGCCTCGTCGAGCGGTGTGCCGCCGGACGCCGCGCGCGACCGCTGCCGGGCGTGGTCCGCCAGGCCCTCGACGGTGACCACCTCACGGCCCTCGGCCTGTCCGGCGGCGACCAGGCACGAGCACACCGGCACCCCGTCGAGGCGGACCGTGCACGAGCCGCACTCGCCCTGCTCGCAGGCGTTCTTGGAGCCGGGCAGGCCGAGGCGTTCCCTCAGCACGTACAGCAGGGACTCGCCCTCCCAGACGTCGTCGGCCTGCTGGGGCCGTCCGTTCACGGTGAAGTTGACGCGCATCACGCAGCTCCCTCGGTGGTGCGGCGGCTGCCGCGGTACGACTCCCAGGCCCAGGTGAGCGTCCGGCGGGCCATCACGGCGACCGCGTGGCGGCGGTAGCTCGCGGTGCCCCGGACGTCGTCGATCGGGTTGCAGGCGGCGGCGCACAGGTCCGCGAACCGCCTGGCGACCGACGGGGTGACGACCTCTTTGCTGTCCCAGAAGCCGCCCTCGTCGAGGGCCGCGTTCAGGAAGTCCTCGGCGGCCTTCGCCCGGACCGGGGTGGGCGCGGCCGAGCCGATGCCGGTGCGGACGGTCCGGGTCCGCGGGTGCAGCGCGAGCCCGAAGGCGCAGACGGCGATCACCATGGCGTTGCGGGTGCCGACCTTGGAGTACTGCTGCGGCCCGTCGGCCTTCTTGATCCGCACCGCGCGGATCAGCTCGTCCGGGGCGAGCGCGTTGCGCTTCACACCGGTGTAGAAGTCGTCGATCGGGATCAGCCGGGTGCCGCGCACGGACTCGGCCTCCACCTCGGCGCCCGCGGCGAGCAGCGCGGGGTGGGCGTCGCCGGCCGGGGACGCGGTGCCCAGGTTGCCGCCGACGCCGGCGCGGTTGCGGATCTGCGGGGAGGCGACGGTGTGCGAGGCGAGCGCGAGGCCGGGCAGTTCGGCGCGCAGATGCTCCATGATCCCGGCGTACGGGACCGAGGCGCCCAGCCGCACGGTGTCCGCGCCGACCTCCCACTCGTAGAGGTCTGTGATCCGGTTGAGGTCGAGCAGGTACTCGGGCCGCCGGTGGTCGAAGTTGATCTCGACCATCACATCGGTGCCACCCGCGATCGGCACGGCGGTGGGGTGCTCCGCCTTCGCGGCCAGCGCCTCGTCCCAGGTGGCGGGGCGAAGGAAGTCCATGAACGGCTCTCTTCTTCGTCGTGTGGGGCGTACGGATCGAGCCCATCCGTGTGCATGGGCCCGGCTCGTTCATGTGCTGTTCACGCGGAGTGGTGTCAGTACACAGCCCCGTGCTCCGAGCGGGTCAGTCACCGAAACCATGAAGGAGTTGGCTGGCCAGGACGCACTTCTTGTAGATTCGTATGAACGAAGGGTCATCGGTAACCACTCCGTTTCCCCGAGGAAACACGGGACACGGCCGGCCGCCGCGCAGAGCGGTTCGCGCACCGGTCCCCCGGGTTCCTTCCCCGACTCCCCACCAAGATCCATCGTTGGTTTCGAGACACAGAACGGCGGGACGACATGCGGCTGCGCGCACTGCTGGACACCGATGCGCTGGGCCTGCGGCTGCTCGGCGGCACGGACGAGCTGGACCGGACCGTGCGGGGCGTGATGACCACCGACCTGCGCGACCCCAGCCGCTATCTGTCGGGCGGTGAACTGGTGCTGACGGGGCTGGCCTGGCGCCGGGACACCACCGACTCCGAGCGGTTCGTACGGATCCTGGTGCGGGCCGGGGTCGCCGCGCTGGCCGCCGGCGAGGCCGAGCTGGGCGCCGTCCCGGACGATCTGGTGCTGGCCTGCGCGCGGCACCGGCTGCCGCTGTTCGCCGTGCACGAGTCGGTGGCGTTCGCGACGATCACCGAGCACGTCGTGCGTCAGGTGTCCGGCGAGCGCGCCGGTGACCTCGCGGCCGTCGTGGACCGGCACCGGCGGATGATGACCGCGGGTCCGGCGGGCGGCGGCCCGGACGTGGTTCTCGACCTGCTCGGCACCGACCTGGACCTGCGGGCCTGGGTGCTCTCCCCCACCGGCCGGCTCATCGCGGGACCCAAGGCCGCCGGGGCGGACCTGCCGGCCGGTGCGGGCGCCCGGCTGGCCGCCGAGCATCTGGCGGCCGTCCGCACCGGCCGCCGCGTGCCGCACCGGATCGTCCTCGGCAACGCGACGTACTCCCTCTTCCCGGTCCGCTCCGCCGGCCGCTCCCCGCAGACCGCGCAGGCCGCCCGGGACATGCGCGAGACGGCGCTTTCGGACTGGCTGCTCGCCGTCGAGGCCGACGCCGGTGACTGGCCCGAGGAACGGCTCGACCTGCTCCGGGGCGTCACCCAGCTGATCGCGGTGGAACGGGACCGGCGGGACGCGGCGCGCACGGTGCGGCGCCGGCTCGCACAGGAGGTGCTTGAGCTGGTGCAGGCCGGTGCGGCGCCCGCCGAGATCGCCGCGCGGCTGCGGGTGGCCGCGCCGGTCCTGCTGCCCGGGCTCGGCGCGGCCCCGCACTGGCAGGTGGTGGTGGCCCGGGTCGAGTGGGAGGACGGGCCGGGCAAGCCCGCGGACCCGCGGGCCGAGGGCGCCGGCGGGCACCCGGCGGGCGGCGGTCCCGTCGCCCAGTCGCTGCTGGAGGAGATCCTGGTCGACCCGCTCGCCACCGGGCCCGAGCCCGCCGACCGCATCGCCGTCGCGCACACCGGCGACGAGGCGGTCGCGCTGGTCCCGCTCCCGGCCGTCTCCGCCGAGCACGACGGCTCGGAGACCGGGGTGCTCGCCGACGCGCTCCTCGCGTCCGTACGCGAACCGCTGACGGCCGGTCTGAACGACGACGGCCGGGTCACCCTCGGCGTCAGCGCGGCGGTGCACTCGGCGGAGGGGCTGCACGGGGCGCTGGAGGAGGCCCGGCACGCCCGCCGGGTGGCCGCGGCACGCCCCGGGCGGGTGTGCGCGGCGGGCCACCAGGAGCTGGCCTCGCACGTGCTGCTGCTGCCGTTCGTGCCGGACGACGTCCGGCGGGCCTTCACCGCACGGCTCCTGGACCCGCTGCGCGACTACGACCGCCGGCACCGGGCCGAGCTGATCCCGACGCTGGAGGCGTTCCTGGACTGCGACGGCTCCTGGACCCGCTGCGCCGCCCGGCTCCACCTGCACGTCAACACGCTGCGGTACCGGGTGGGCCGGATCGAGCAGTTGACGGGACGGGACCTCTCGCGGCTGGAGGACAAGCTCGATTTCTTCCTGGCGTTGCGCATGAGCTGAGGTCACGCGGGCGTGCGCCGGGTGGACTCCGGGTGACGCCCTGTCCCACGACTTTGTGAAATCCTTCACCCAGCCTCTTGGCCCGGCCCCGCAAAGGGTGCTGGAATGCCGCCACCACTCAACAGCTCGACGGCGCGCTCGGGGAGGGCAACGTGGCGCATTCCGCCATGTCTGGTAACGGAACGACCGCCGGTGACGATCCGCTCCAGACCGCGGTATGGCGATTGCGCTCGCGGGCCTGCTGGGCCGACGCGGCGGCCCTGCTCCGGCCGGACACCGCGCCGGCCGCGCTCCAGCGGGCCGGGCTGCTGGTCGAGCGCTGTCTGTACACCGAGCGTGGCTGGGCCGAGGCCGAGGACGCGCTGCGTACGGCGGAGGCGGTGGCCCAGAGCGACGAGGAGCGCGGCGCGGCGGCCTGCGAGCGCGGCCAGCTCGCCTACGCGGCCACGCTGCACGGGGTGCGGGACCGGGCGGACGAGGCGCGGGCCGCGCTGGGGCGTGCGGCGGCGCTGATCCCGCCCGGGGCGCCCGGCCGGGCGCTGCTGGACTTCCGCCGGGGGCTGCTGGCCGAGAACCTGGCCCGCTCCCCGCAGGCGGCCCGGGCCGCGTACCGCCGCGCCCACGCGAGCGCCGCCGCGCACGCGGACCCGCTGCTCCTGTCCTTCACCTGGCGGCACCTCGCGGGGCTCGCCCTGCGGGACGGCGAGGTGGCCGAGGCGCGCCATGGCTTCGCCGAGTCCCTGCGCATCCGGGAGGAGCTGGGCTATCTGGTCGGTACGGCGCCGGCCCTGGCCTCGCTCGCCGAGACCGAGCCCGAGCCGGACGCGTCCCGCCTGCGCGAGGAGGCCCGCCGCCTGTTCCGCCTCCTCGGCGGCGTACCCACCTGGCTGGCCCAGCACCTCACCCCGCCAACCCCAGACCCAGCCACAGCCTGACCACGGCGTGATCGCCGTCGGGCAGCGCGCGGAGAACGGAACGAGGGGCCCACGGCCGACCGCAGACGACCACGCGGCCACCCCGCCCCACCTGCGGCTACGCGTCGGCGCGGGACTGCGGGTGGCCGCTTGCCGACGCCGTGAACCGTAGCGGGGTCAGGTGGTGGGGGTGAAGTGGGCTGTCGTGAGGGTTTGGGCTGTGGGCAGGTCGTGGGCGATCAGGGCCTCCAGGAGGGCCGTGTGCTGGGCCGCGTCCGCCAGCAGGTCGGCCCGCTGGCGTCGGGCCGGGCCGCCGACCAGCGGCCACTGGGACCGTCGGTGCAGGTCCTCCGCGATCTGCACCAGCTGCTCGTTGCCGGACAGGGACAGCACCGCCCGGTGGAAGACCCGGTCCGACTCGGCGTACGTAGCCCGGCACCCGGAGGACGCGGCACGGACGGTGTCCTCGGCCAGCGGCCACAGCTCCGCCCAGCGGTCGGCCGGCACCGTGCGGGCCAGCCGCAGCACCACCGGCACCTCGATCAGCGCCCGGACCTCCGCCAGCTCGGCCAGCTCCCGCGCGCCCCGCTCGACCACCCGGAACCCGCGGTTCGGCACGACCTCGACCGCGCCTTCGAGCGCGAGCTGCTGCATGGCCTCCCGCACGGGCGTCGCGGACACCCCGAACCGCTCCCCGAGCGCCGGTGCCGAGTACACCTCGCCGGGCGTCAGCTCGCCCGTGACCAGCGCGGTGCGCAGCGCGTCGAGGATCTGCCCGCGCACCGACGCCCGCTGCACGGGCCGCGGCTGCGGAATCGGCGGCTCACCGTGCGTGTGCTCACCGCGGACGCCCGGCGGCGCCGCACCCCGCTGACGGCCGCGGTCCGCGGGCTGGGCCTGGGCCGGCACCCGGGCCGCCGCGGCCCGCAGCTCCGGGATCCCGGTCCCGGTGGAGTCGTGCACACCGTGCCTCACGGGTCCTCCTCCGGGTTGTCGGCACTTGGGGTCATTACGACGGGTTGTTACCTGTCCGTCAAGCACCTTAGGCGCATGACGCGACAGTTCAAATTCCGAACGGACAAGGCAAGGCAAGGTCATCTCCAGCGGCGGAGCGGGACGAGGCATCCCCCGGAGTCCACTAAGATCATCCACAACCAGGACACCCGTACGGGGCACCCCATTCACAACTTCCTCACTTGTCGCGGGAACTTTCCGTAGAACCATCCGTACGGGTAGTCTTACTCGAACTCAACTCCCGCCCCTCAAGCGGCAGTTCGAGCAGAACGCTGCCATGGGCATCCCCTTGCACCTCCTTGGCGGCCTCTTGCCCCGAAACCCCCTGAGGGCCGGTGGAATTGGGCCACTATGGCGGGCGTTACGCCCTATCCCAATGCAAGGGACCCCAGATGAGACTGACCGACATATCGCTGAACTGGCTGCTTCCGGGCGCCGTACTGCTCCTGGGCATCCTGGCGGCGGTGGCGGTGCTCGCGCGCAGCAAGCGGTCCGGGGAGCACGCGAAGACCGAGGACTCGTGGGAACGCAGCGAGGAGCGGCGCAGGCGCAAGGAGGCCATCTACGGTACGGCTTCCTACGTACTCCTCTTCTGCTGTGCGGCGGTCGCGGCCGCGCTTTCCTTCAAGGGTCTGGTCGGCTTCGGTGAGCAGAACCTGGGCCTGTCCAACGGCTGGCAGTACCTCGTGCCGTTCGGTCTGGACGGCGCGGCCATGTTCTGTTCCGTCCTCGCGGTGCGCGAGGCCAGCCACGGCGACGCGGCCCTCGGCTCCCGGATCCTCGTGTGGACGTTCGCGGGTGCCGCTGCCTGGTTCAACTGGGTGCACGCGCCCAGGGGCCTGAGCCACGACGGCGCCCCGCACTTCTTCGCGGGCATGTCCCTCTCCGCGGCCGTGCTGTTCGACCGTGCGCTGAAGCAGACCCGCCGGGCCGCCCTGCGCGAGCAGGGCCTGGTGCCGCGTCCGCTGCCGCAGATCCGCATCGTCCGCTGGCTGCGCGCGCCCCGCGAGACCTACAGGGCCTGGTCCCTGATGCTGCTGGAGAACGTGCGCAGCCTGGACGAGGCGGTCGAGGAGGTCCGCGAGGACAAGCGGCAGAAGGAAGAGACCCGGCTGCGCAGGCGCGAGCAGCAGCGTATGGAGCGGGCCCAGCTGAAGGCCCTCAGCCGCGGGACCCGCGGCTTCATCGGGCGTGGCGGCCGGCAGGTCGAGGTGCAGGCGGTGGAGCGTGGCTCCACACAGGTTTCCGCGGAGCCTGCCATAGCGGCGCCGGAACTGCCCGTACGCTCTCGGCCCTCCCTTCAGCCGGTCCGCAAAGGGGCTGACCCGATCACCGTCGACCTGACCGCGGAGGACGACACCATGGCGCTGCCGCGCCTCGACTCCCTGGAGCGCAAGCTCAAGGATCTTGAACAGCAGTTCGGCTAGAACTTCGGCCAGGACCGGCCCGACCGGGCCCGGACCCCACGGGGCGGGGGCGTGACCACATGGATCACGCCCCCGCCCCGTTTTCACACCCCGCCCCTGCGCAGCCCACCCCGGTCCACGCCCCCACCCCGCTCGCGCCCCGCCCCTTCGCAGACCCGGCCCCGCCCTCGGGTCCGCGCCGTTCAGGCGGCTTCCGCGTTCAGTTCGAACCAGACCGATTTGCCCACGCCGTGCGGTCTCACGCCCCAGGCGTCGGCGAGGGACTGCACCAGGAGCAGGCCCCGGCCGTGTGTGCCCTCCTCGGCGGACGGTGCCCGCAGCACCGGCCTGCGGGCCACGAAGTCCCGTACCTCCACCCGCAGTCCGCGTGGACCGACGACGGCCGTCAGGACGGCGTCCCGGTCGGTGTGCACGAGTGCGTTGGTGACCAGTTCGCTGGTGAGGAGTTCCGCTATCTCGGAGCGGCCCGGTTTTCCCCAGTGCCGCAGGAGTTCCCGCAGTTCCCTGCGCGCCTCGGGCACGGCCCGCAGGTTCGCCCGGCCGAGGCTGCGCCGCAGTTGGGGCGCGTGCGTCCGGTCCGTGCCGTCGTCGGTGCCTTCTCTCGTCGGCTTCACCGAGGAGCCCCTGATGACCACGGGACCGCCCCCTCGTGCCTGCTTTCTCATGTCCCCCGCCCGCACGCTGTCGCCGTTGCCCCTCCTGGTCGCACACGTTCACGGGGATCCATGCCCCATGAGCCCTGGGCCAGTCCTGCCCGACCGCCGACGACCAGCGGTTCGGCCATGTGAGTAAGGCGCCGTCATGGTGGCCCGGACGCCGCGGACACCGTGATCCGGCCACCGAGAGGGCGGTAGGACGCCACGAACGCCCCGACAGGATGAGCCGGGACGCCCTCCGCCGGGCGCTGACGCTCCGTCAGTGCACGTGAATCTGGCCGGAATCCATCGCCCCGCCGCCCGTTCGGTCAGGGCCGGGGAATGTTGCGCAGGTTCGAGCGGGCCATCTGGACCATGCGGCCCACACCGCCGTCCAGCACCATCTTCGAGGCGGACAGGGCGAAGCCGGTGACCATGTCGCCGCTGATCTTCGGCGGAATGGACAGCGCGTTGGGGTCGGTGACGATGTCGACCAGGGCCGGACCCCGGTGTGCGAAGGCGTCCCGCAGCGCGCCGGCCAGCTGCTTCGGTTTCTCCACCCGCACTCCGAAGGCACCGCAGGCGCGGGCCACGGCGGCGAAGTCGGGGTTGGTGTTGGTGGTGCCGTACGAGGGCAGGCCCGCCACCAGCATCTCCAACTCCACCATGCTCAGCGCGGAGTTGTTGAACAGGACGACCTTCACCGGCAGGTCGTACTGCACGAGGGTCAGGAAGTCGCCCATCAGCATGGCGAATCCGCCGTCGCCCGACATCGACACGACCTGGCGCCGGCGGTCGGTGAACTGCGCCCCGATCGCCATGGGCAGCGCGTTCGCCATCGAGCCGTGCCAGAAGGAACCGATGACGCGGCGGCGGCCGTTGGGTGAGATGTAGCGGGCCGCCCAGACGTTGCACATTCCGGTGTCGACCGTGAACACGGCGTCCTCGTCGGCGACTTCGTCGAGCACCGCGGCCACGTACTCGGGGTGGATCGGGATGTGTTTGTCGACCTTCCTGGTGTACGCCCTGACCACACCCTCCAGCGCGTCCGCGTGCTTCTTCAGCATCCGGTCGAGGAAGCGCCGGTTCTCCTTCGTACGCACCCGCGGCACCAGACAGCGCAGGGTCTCGCGCACATCGCCCCATACGGCCAGGTCGAGCCGGGAGCGACGGCCCAGTACCTCCGGGCGCACGTCGATCTGCACGATCCGTACGTCGTCGGGCAGGAAGGCGTTGTACGGGAAGTCGGTGCCGAGCAGGATCAGCAGATCGCACTCGTGGGTGGCCTCGTAGGCGGCGCCGTAGCCGAGCAGGCCGCTCATGCCGACGTCGTACGGATTGTCGTACTGAATGAACTCCTTGCCGCGCAGCGCGTGGCCGACCGGGGACTTGATCTTCCCGGCGAACTCCATGACCTCGGCGTGCGCGTCCGCGGTGCCGCTACCGCAGAACAGGGTCACCTTGTCGGCCTCGTCGATCATCCGGACGAGCGCGTCGACCTCGGCGTCGCCCGGCCGCACGGAGGGCCGGGAGGTCACGAGGGCCAGCTCGGCGGCCCGCTCCGGCGCGGGCTCGGCGGCGATGTCACCCGGCAGGGACACCACGCTGACGCCCCGCTGCCCCACCGCGTGCTGGATCGCGGTCTGCAGCAGCCGGGGCATCTGCTTCGGGGTGGAGATCAGTTCGCTGTAGTGGCTGCACTCGCGGAACAACTGGTCGGGGTGTGTCTCCTGGAAGTAGCCGAGGCCGATCTCACTGGACGGGATGTGCGAGGCGAGGGCGAGCACCGGCGCCATGGAGCGGTGGGCGTCGTACAGGCCGTTGATCAGATGCAGGTTGCCGGGGCCGCAGGAACCGGCGCAGGCGGCCAGCTTCCCGGTGATCTGGGCCTCCGCGCCGGCGGCGAAGGCGGCGCTCTCCTCGTGCCGTACATGGATCCAGTCGATGGCCGCGTTGCGGCGCACGGCGTCCACCACGGGGTTGAGACTGTCGCCGACGACGCCGTAGAGGCGGCGCACTCCGGCGCGGGTGAGGATGTCCACGAACTGTTCTGCGACGTTCTGTTTGGCCATGGCTTTCGAGTACCCCTCCGGTCCCGGTGGATGAGACGGTCGGCTCGCAGTTCCATGAAGTCACAGGGGTCGCGGTCACGCCTCCCAGACGGCGGCGACCGTACGGTCGTCCGCGTACCCCTTGACCCGCACCTGGGTGTCGGCGAGGAACGCGGCCAGGCCGGGCGGGGTGCCGCCGGACCAGCGCCGGGCCAGGTAGGCGCAGAGGGCGGGCTCGCCGCGCAGCGGTTCTGCCAGGCCGCCGCTGCACATCAGCAGCGCGTCGCCCGGGCGGGCGACGGAGGCCCGGAAGCGGAAGGGTTCGCGGGGCGGCTCGGGGGCGGGCTCGTAGGGGCTGGGCGGTGTCGGGATCCCCAGGTCCATCGTGAGCCGGTCGCCGTCGGGGGTCTCGGCGGGCGGCGACCCGAAGCCGAGTACCGCGTCACCGGTGGTGTCGGCGGTGCTGACCTGTGGTTCGATGTCCTGCCATGCGCCGTCCCTGAGCCGGAACAGGCCGCCCTCGCCGATGCCGAAGAAGACGCGCGTACGGCAGTCGGGGCGGGCCGGCAGCAGCAGGCAGCGCAGACTGGCCGCGTACTCCTCCGGGTCGATGCCCTGCTCGGCGGCGCTGGCGCGGAGCTTGCCCAGGCTGTGGTCGGTGAGCCGGTGCAGTCCTGACTTCAGGTCGCCGCGGCGGGCCGCGTGGATGTCCTCGACCAGCCGCTGATGACTGCGGCCCACGGCCCGGCCGATCCACTGGCATGCCTCGGCCGCGGCGCGGTGGGCACCCGGGGTGGCCCGGGCGCCGGTCGCCATCGCGACGAGGATCAGCGCCTGTTCGCCGGTGCCGAAGCGCGCGGTGAGCAGCGCGTCGCGGCGGGGTTCGCCCCGGTAGCGGGCGGAGTCGCCCCGCACGGACGCGGCCCGCAGGGTGCACACCCCGGACCGGGCGCCGTCGAGCACGGTGTCCGCGACCAACTCGTCGAGTCCGTCGGGGTCGGCGAGCGGCAGGGCGGTCGGCTCGGCGTCATAGGTGGGCGGCCCGGACCCGACGTACGCGACGTCCCGTGCCCCCGCGCCTGCCTCATCCGTCCCCGGCCCGTCGCCGGGGTCCGCCGCGGCATCCTGCGCGGCGCCCTCGAACTCCGGTGCGGCGTCCCGGTCGTCCTGACCCGTCCGCTCCAGCGGGCCGTCGGCGGCGGGTCCCGTCGCGCCGAGGACTCCTGCACGCGGGGCGCTTTCACCCAGTGCCCAGTGCGTCGGGGCCGCGGGCTCGGCCGGGCTCGTGGGGGCCGGCAGCGGCGCGGCGGGATCGTCCTCGGACCCGCGCTCCTTCGGGCCGGCCGGCCAAGGCGGCGAGTCCGCGGATGGTGGCTCTCCGGGGGCTGCGGACCGCACCGGGCCGGGTGGCTCCCAGGGGGCTCCGGGCCGGGGCCGGACCGGGCCGCCGTCCGGCGGGACGGAGGCACGCCCCACCGCAACCGCGCCCTCGCCCGGAACCGCGTCCTGTCCCGGTATCGCGTCCTCGCCCGGTATCGCGTCCTGTCCCGGTATCGCGTCCTCGCCCCCAGGACGGTCGTCCGTTCCCGCGCCGGCCGTGTCCGCGCGCCGCCCGTCCGCCCTGCCGGCGGCGCCGGGCCCGGGCTCCGGCACGTCCGACACTT
Organism: Streptomyces sp. NPDC102462; assembly: GCF_044765425.1. NCBI lineage: Bacteria > Bacillati > Actinomycetota > Actinomycetes > Kitasatosporales > Streptomycetaceae > Streptomyces > Streptomyces sp. NPDC102462. The sequence goes on from NZ_JBIWKB010000033.1 coordinate 26,022, forward strand.
CCCCGGGCCAGGACCCGGATCCGGGCCGGCCCCCGGGCCAGGACTCGGACGTGCCCCGGTCCGTGGTGGCCTCCGCGGCCGGTGGGCCCGACGCGCCGGGGCCGAGCGTGTGCGAGGCCGAGGCGAAGCGGTCGTCCAGTGAATCGGTCGCGGGTGCGGGACCCGTGTCCTCGGTGGAGTCGTCGTACAGCTGGCCCCACCAGTCGTCCGTGTCTCGGGCGGGCCCGCCCCCCTGCTGGCTCATGCCCTGATTGTCCACCGCGCGGGCCCCGGGACAACCGGAGATCGGGAAAAAACGGCACACGCACCGCCTCGAACGGTGGGCGGGCAAGGCGCTGAACTGCCGTACGGGAAAGGTGCGGCAGCCGGTTCGGGCGGTACGCCGGCGCCCGTCGCCGGGCGGCTCCACCCCCCACGGGAGAACCGCCCGGCGACATCCGGGTGGCCCGGTCGCGGACCACCGTCTGCGCGGCCGAACAGCAGGTGATCGACTTCGCGGTGCGGCCACCATGGCAGAGTGACCGCTGGTGTGGCGATGATGTGCCGAGGCGGGTTTGCGCCGTGGCCGGTTTCCGCCACACCCGCCGTGAGGGGTGTCGTGTCGCCGGGGAGGGACGAGGGCTGATGCTGGCAGCGATAGGGCTGGACGAGACGCACGAGACGGCGTACCGGGCGCTGGTGTCCGTGGGCGCCGCCGACGTGCCCGATCTGGCGCGCCGGCTGATGCTGGCCGAGCACGACACCGAGCGCGCCCTGCGCCGGCTGGAGCGGCACGGCCTCGCGGCCCAGTCGTCGGCCCGTCCGGGCCGCTGGGTGGCGGCGCCGCCGGGCGTCGCGCTCGGCGCGCTGCTCACCCAGCAGCGGCACGAACTGGAGAAGGCCGAGCTGGCGGCGGCCCTGCTCGCCGAGGAGTACCGGGCGGCGGCGGCCGAGCCCGCCGTGCACGACATGGTCGAGGTGGTGACCGGCGCCGCCGCGGTCGCCCAGCGCTTCCTGCAGATGCAGCTGGCCGCGAGCGACGAGGTCTGTGCGCTGGTCACCGGCAACCCGATGGCGGTCTCCGGCGCGGAGAACGACGCCGAGGAGCAGGCCGCCGGACGCGGCGTCCGCTACCGGGTGGTGGTGGAGCGTGCGGTGCTGGACCTGCCCGACGGGATCACCGAGCTGACGGCGGCCCTGGGCCGGGACGAGCAGGTGCGGGTGCTGGACGAGGTGCCGACCAAGCTGGTGGTGGCCGACCGCTCGCTGGCCATGGTGCCGCTCACCTCGCACAGCGCGGAACCGGCCGCGCTCGTCGTGCACGCCAGCGGCCTGCTGGAGCTGCTGTGCGGGCTGTTCGAGTCGGTGTGGCACCAGGCGCTGCCGCTCAGGCTGGGCGCGCAGGGGGTGTGCGAGCAGCGGCCGGACGGCCCCGACGGCACCGATCTCGAGGTGCTGTCGCTGCTGCTCGCCGGGCTGACCGACGCGAGCGTCGCCAAGCAGCTCGACCTGGGCCTGCGGACCGTGCAGCGACGGGTGAAGCGGCTGATGGAGCTGACCGGGGTGACGACCCGGCTGCAGCTGGGCTGGCACGCCTACGAGCGCGGCTGGGTGGCCAGGGAAGTCCAGGAGTGACGCGTACCTGCCCTGCGCGACCGGTCGCGTTCCGGCACGCTGGGCAGATGGGAGTGTGGGGACTCCTGCTGGTCGGCGTGGTGATGGCGCTCGGCCTGTGCGGGGTGCTGGTGCCCGGGGTGCCGGGCTCGTGGCTGGTGTGGGCCGCGGTGCTGTGGTGGGCGCTGCAGGATCCACAGCCGGTCGCCTGGGGTGTCCTGGTGGGCGCCACCGGCGTGCTGTTGCTGTCCCAGGTGGTGCGCTGGGCGCTGCCGCCGCGGCGGCTGCGGGCGAGCGGTGCGGCGCCGCGGGCGGGGGCGTACGCGGGTCTCGGGGCGTTCCTCGGTTTCTTCCTGCTGCCGGTGGTCGGGGCGATACCCGGCTTCCTGGCCGGGATCTATCTGCACGAGCGGCTGCGCCTGGGCCGGCCCGGCGAGGCGATGGCCGCGCTGCGCACGACGATGCGCTCGGGCGGCTCCAGCGTGCTGGCGGAGCTGTTCACCTGTCTGCTGATCATGGGCGCCTGGCTGGGCGCGGTGGTCTGGGGCTGACGGCGCGACCGGCGACCGGCGCGGCACGGTCGCACCGCCGGGCGCCGCGTGCGGTTCACCGCAGGACGCCGAGGTCGATGGCGTCGGCCAGCGCCCGCATGCCCGCGTCGTTGAAGTGCAGATGGTCGCCGGGGTCGTAGGCGGGCCGGATCCGGCGGGGCTGTGCCGGGTCGCGGACGGCGGCGTCGAAGTCGGCGACGGCGTCGAAGGCGCCGCCGGTGCGGATGAAGGCGTTGATCCGCTGCCGTACGTCCTCACGCGCGGCGGTGAAGGCGCCGTGGCCGCCGTACGGCGTGAGGGTGGCGCCGACGACCCGGATGCCGAGGGCGTGCGCCCGGGAGACGATCGCGCGGTACGCGGCCTCGAAGTCGCGGACGTCGTTCGCCTGGGGTCTGCCGTTGATGTCGTTGATGCCTTCGAAGACGATCAGCACCCGCGCGCCCGACCGGGACAGGGCGTCGGCGTCCAGCCGGGACAGCGCGCTCGGCCCGGTGCCGTCGCGCAGCAGCCGGTTACCGGCGATCCCGGCATTGAGCACGCCCAGCCGGTGCGGCCTCAGGCGTTCGGCGAGCCGGTCGGGCCAGCGGCGGTCGGTGTCCGGGGTGGAGCCGGTGCCGTCGGTGAGGGAGTCCCCGAAGGCGACGACGCTGCCGGCGCCGCCGGTCACGAGGACATCGACGCCGGTGACGTAGTACCAGTGGCTGGTGGTGGCCGTGTACGCCGAGCCGTCCTCGTCGGCCGCCCGGCCCGCGCCCTGCGAGGCGACATAGCTGGTGCGCAGGGCGCTGCGGTGGTAGGTGGCGGGTCCGCCGTCGGCGGGGGTGTGGACCGTGACGAGCAGGTCGGCGGCGGCCGGCACGGCCAGCGGCGCCGGATCGCTGACCAGGTCGCCGCCGGCCGGGACCACGGTGGTGGGCGCGCCGCCGAAGGTCACGGTGCGCATCGTGCCGGGGACGGCGTCCGGGCCGGCCGCCCCGCGCAGCGCGACGGTGACCGCGCCGAGCGTCAGGGGTGCGGTGCCGAGCCGGTTGCTGAGGCGGATCCGCAGGAGCTGACCGCCGACGCTGAGGTGCACGACGTTGCGGACGGCGGCGCCGGGCAGCGCGGGAGCGGTGCCGGACGGGGCGGCCTCCCAGGTGCCGGTCCAGGAGCCCGGCACGTCCTCGACACGTACGGCCTCGACACGCACCGCCGTGGACACCGCCGTGTGCGCCGCACGCGTCGCCGTGGCCGGCGCGGTGGCCGTCGCGGCCCCCGTCTGTGCCGCCGCGCCCGTCGTACCGATCAGCGCCAGCAGCGCCGCCGCGAGTACCCGCCCGGCCTTGACCATGTGTGCGCCCGCCCTTCCCGATGCCCCGCAGGAGCCGAAGGTGGCACACGGCCGGCGGGCGCGGGGGCAGCATCACCGCGACGACACCCGCTCGGCCCAGCGCACGCGGCGAACGGACAGCCCGAAACGGGCGGTGCGCGCGGCCAGTTCGGGCCTACGGCGCGCGCAGGCGGCTGGCGTGGGTGGGTGCGTGGTGGCGGGAGCGGTGGTCATGTGCGGTGGCGGGGGCTGACCTGGCGGGGGCCGGGCGCAGGTGGTCAGGGGTGTGCGAGTGCGCCCTCCCGGGTGAGCAGCCAGGTCTTGCGGTCGAGGCCGCCGGCGTAGCCGGTCAGAGAGCCGTCCGCGCCGATCACCCGGTGGCAGGGGCGCACGATCAGCAGCGGGTTGGCGCCGATAGCGCCGCCGACCGCCCGCACCGCTGCCCGCGGCGCGCCGATCCGCGCGGCGATCTCGCCGTACGTCGTGGTCGCCCCGTAGGGAACGGAGTCGAGCGCGGCCCACACCCGCTCCCGGAACGCCGTGCCGTGCGTGCGCACAGGCAGCCGGAACTCCTTCAGTTCACCGGCGAGATAGGCGGCGAGCTGTTCCTCGGCCGCCCGGAACGGGCCGGGGTCGCGCCGCCAGCCCGCGCCGACCGTGCGGCCGCCCTTCTGGCCGGGCACGGAGAGCGAGGTGAGCGCGCCGTCCGGGCCCGCGGTGAGCAGGAGCGGGCCGAGGGGCGCGGGCACGGTGGTCCAGTACGTCGGTTCCAAGGTCATGCCGTCGTGGACTTCCCTTCGGGATGCGGGTGTTGGCGGGCGTACGGGTCCGGCCCGTCGCCGAGGTCCCGTGCGGCCTCCAGGTGCCGCACGGCGTAGGAGCGCCAGGGCCGCCGGCCGTCCGGCATGTCGAGGCCGGGCGGGGCCACGTCGGGGTCGGCCAGGGCGCGGATCCGGATCGCGGCGGCGACGGCCGGGTCCAGGCCGGGCAGGGCGAGCAGCGCCTGCGTGGCGTCGTCCCGGTCCGCGCCGGGATCGAGCCGTACGGTGCCGTCGGCCAGCGCGGCGGCCAGGGCGCCCAGGGTGCCGTGCGGCTCGGCCTCGGCGAGCACGGCCGGCTCCGGGAACAGATGGGTGAGGCTGCCGCAGGGGGCGTCCAGCGCCTTCCCGTACCGCTGCACCAGCCGTTCGGACCGCGCGGGTCCGGCGAGCGCGCGCACCGCCCACTCGGCCGGGTCGGCGGCTCCGGGTGAGCGCAGTCCGGGCCGGGCGGCGACCAGCGGGGCGAGCAGCGCGTCGGCGCCCAGCCGTTCGTCGACCGCGTACGGATCGGCGTCCAGGTCGAACAGCCGGCGCAGCCGCTGCACCGCCGTGGTCAGGTCACGCGGATCGGTGAGATGCAGCCGGGCGTCGAGCCAGCCGCCGGGGTGGGCGGCGGGGCCCGTCCGAGGGGACCGGGTGCGCTCCGCCACGGCGACGATGCCCGTGCCGTACGGCAGCCGGAGCGTGCGCCGGTAGCTGCGCTCGCCACGGGCGCCGGTCACCTCCTCGACCCCGGGCACGGCCTCGCGCGCGAGCAGGTCGAAGACGGCGGCGGCCTGGTAGGGCCCGCGGTGGGCGAGCCGCAGCGGAATCCCGGCGCCCGGGGTGGCGCGCGGCGGCCCGCCCCTGCCGCGGGGCGCGGCGGCGCGCAGCCCGCTCGGGGTGGCCGCGTACACGGCCCGGATCGTGTCGTTGAACTGCCGCACGCTGGCGAACCCGGAGGCGAACGCGATCTCGGTGACCGGCAGCTCGGTGGTCTGCAGCAGGACGCGCGCGGTGTGCGCCCGCTGGGCCCGGGCGAGCGCGACGGGTCCGGCGCCCAGCTCGGCGGTGAGCTGCCGCTGGACCTGTCGCGCGCTGTAGCCGAGCCGGTCGGCGAGCCCGGCGACGCCCTCGCGGTCCACGACGCCGTCGCCGATCAGCCGCATGGCACGGCCCACGACGTCCGCGCGCGCGTTCCAGTCGGCGGAGCCGGGCACGGCGTCCGGGCGGCAGCGGCGGCACGCCCTGAAGCCGCGGCCCTGCGCGGCGGCGGCGGTCGTGAAGAACCGCACGTTGCGCCGTTTCGGGGTGACGGCCGGGCAGCTGGGCCGGCAGTAGATCCCGGTCGTCTCGACGGCGAAGAAGAACTCCCCGTCGAACCGGGCGTCCCGGCTGCGCACGGCCTCGTACCTGGTGTCTTCGTCCATCACGTCATCCAGTGTGGGCGAAGCGGGAGGGGGCGGCTGGCGGAATTCGGACGCGACGCTGCCGCCCCCGCGCTCGTACCGCCGCAGCCCGTCGCCCACCGACCCCTCGGCCGGGCAGCCCCCCGCCGGCCGACGCCGACACCCGCGCCGCCACCGTGAAATCACCGCCGCCGTGGGGTCACCGCAGGCGCCCCCGTTTGGCTTCCATCGCCGCCCGGCCCTCCGCGCCCTTCCGCTTCCAGTCCCGGCGCAGTTCGGCGCGCACCCTCGCGTCGGTCTTCGCGACGATCCACTGGTTCTCGCGGACGAGCTTGCGGTAGCTGTCCAGGCGGCGGGCCGGCAGCCGGCCGGTCTCGACGGCGGCCGTGACCGCGCACCCCGGCTCGGAGTCGTGCGCGCAGTCGTGGAAGCGGCACCCCGCGGCCAGTTCCTCGATCTCGGCGAAGACCTGCCCGACCCCGGTCCCGGCGTCGAAGAGTCCGACGCCGCGCAGCCCCGGCGTGTCGATGAGCACGCCGCCGCCGGGCAGGGCGAGCAGATTGCGAGTGGTGGTCGTGTGCCGGCCCTTGCCGTCCACGTCCCGGGCGGCCTGTACGTCCATGACGTCCTCGCCGACCAGGGCGTTGGCGAGGGTCGACTTGCCCGCGCCGGACTGCCCGAGCAGCACGGAGGTGCCCGTGCCGACCAGTGCGAAGAGGGTGTCCAGGCCGTCCCCGTGCAGGGCGCTGACGCTCAGCACGGGCGCCCCGGGCGAGGCCGTCTCCACGTCCCGGACCAGGTGCGCGAGGGTCACCGGGTCGGGTACGAGGTCGGCCTTGGTGAGCACGACCACGGGCTGCGCGCCGGACTCCCAGGCCAGGGCCAGGAACCGTTCGATGCGGCCGAGGTCGAGTTCGAGGGCCAGCGACGCGGCGACGATCGCGTGGTCGACGTTGGCGGCGAGGACCTGCCCCTCGGACCGCTTGGAGGAGGTGGAGCGCACGAAGGCGGTGCGGCGGGGCAGCAGCGTCCGCACGTACCGCGGGTCACCACCGTCGGGGTCGACGGCAACCCAGTCCCCCGTGCACACGACCTTCATCGGATCGCGGGGAACGACGAACTCGGTGTCTGCGCGGACGACGCCCGCGGCCGTGACGACGTCGCACTGTCCGCGGTCGACACGGACGACACGACCGGGCAGGAGCCCCTGCTCGGCGTACGGAGCGAACTCGGACTCCCAGCCGGCGTCCCAGCCGTACGGGGTGAGTGGATGCGACGAGGCCGAGCCCGAAAGAGAAGAAGAGGGAGACAAGGGGTGACCCTTCACGTGGGTGGCCCCGGCAGCGCGCCCTCAGGCGCTCAGGAAGAGTGTGGTCAGCCGGTGGCCACGGAGGTGGACTGGATGAGCTTCCGGATGCGGGCAGCGCCCGTCGCAACGACAGTCATCGGTCAACACCTCCCGGATCACGCACAGCAGACGACGGCGGCACGAACGAGCATGACCATAGCTGCTCGCGCCGACGCGGTGCCAGGGGTTTTCCACCGACTGGGCCACACGGGCGGCGCGCCTCTGCGCGGTGGCGGTCGTCCTGTCCGTCATGGCGCCCCGCCCCCGCGGTGGGCGGGGCGGCCGGTCGGAGCGCGGGCGATGCGTTCCAGCTGGTCGTTCAGGGGGTGGGAGACGCGGGCGGGCCGCACGAAGACCAGCGGTACGCGGGGTGCGCCCGCGATGGTGATGCAGCGAACCCCGGGTACGGATGCGTGCGCGCGGCGGCCGGGAGGACGCCGAAACCCCGGTCGGCGGCGACCATCTCGATCACGGATGTGCCGGAGGCGTTCGATGGGCGATGCCCATGGTGTCGTTCCATCTGGCCTCGCCGATGGCCAGGAGCGGTGCTGCCGGGTGGGGGTCAGTGGGCCGTGCAGGCGTGGTCGTTGAGGGTGAATGCGGACGGGGCGGAGTTCCGGCCGTGCCAGGAGGCGAGGAAGCCGAAGCTGAGGCGGCCGCCCGCGGCGACGGACTTGTTGTAGTCGGCGGCGGTGGCGGTGACCCGGGCGCCGTCCTGGCTGAGGCTCGCGTCCCACATCTGACTCACCTGCTGGCCGTCCCGGAAGGACCAGGAGACACGCCAGTCGGCGAGGGCCTGCGCGGTGCTGATGGTGACGGTGGCCTGGAAGCCGTCGGGCCACTCGTTGACCTGCTCGTACTCGAACCGGCAGGCGGTACCCGGCCGGGTCGCGGCATCCGAACCGCGGGCGGTGGACGCCGAGGTGCCCTGGGGTTCCGGGTCGGGGGCGTGGCCGGCCGGCCCGGTCGGAGTACCGATCGCGGTGCCGGACGCGGACGGGGCGGTGAAGCGGTCGGTGGGCGCGGCGCGCGAGGGGTCGGCGGACGGGAGCGGCACGCCGGGGTCGGCGACCGGCTGCCGGTCGTCGGGGCGTGCGGCCCGGTCCTCGTCCGAACCGCCGAAGGGCATCATCGACACACCGAGCGCCAGCACCGACAGCAGGACGGCGGCGGCGAGCAGGCCGCCGCGCAGCAGACGGCCACGGCCGGTGCCCTCCTTCGGGTCCTCGCTCTCCGGGTCCGCCGGTGCCCCGGGGCGGCCGGCGCCGAGCCGTACCTCGGCGGCCCGGCGGCGGCGCTCCAGATAGGCGAGGCCGCCCCAGCCGATGACCCCGCCGGCCAGCGCCGCGGGCAGTCCGCCGCCGTGCAGCCGCAGGCAGGCGGCGGCCTCCGCGCACTGGAGGCAGGTGGCCAGGTGCCGGGAGAGGTCGTCGGGGGTGTCGGTGGCGGGCGAGCGGGTGACCGCGTCGAGCAGCCGGGCGTAGCTGCGGCACTGCGCGTCCATCGGGGTGTCGAGGTGGGCGCGGTGACAGCGGTCCCGGAACAGGGCCTGGACCTGGTCGAGTTCCTGGCCCGCGACGTCCGGGTCGAGACCGAGCCGGCGGGCGACGACGGGCAGCGGCAGCGCCTCCACCTCGACCAGCCACAGCAGCGAGGCGTCCGCCTCCTGGAGGTCCCTGAGAGCACGCAGGGCGACCGGGCGCAGCAGGGGCGGCCCGGTGTAGCGGGCGGCCTTGTCGGAGTTGAGCCACAGCCGGAGGTCGGGGTCGAGCCGGTGGCCGAACCCGTCGGCCTCCCAGCCGGCGGCCGTGCTGCGGACGGCGGTCAGCAGCAGCGGGATCATCGGCAGCCGCGGTGCGCGCCGACCCGCCCGCACCGGCGAGGACCCCACGGCGCGCGCCTCGCGCAGGCCCGCCGCGAACGCCTCCATGGCCAGCTGGTTGGCCGTCTGGGCGCCGGAGGTGCACAGGTCGGCGTAGGAGAGCACGGCGTCCCAGTACTCGGCGAACAGCGCCGCCTCGGTGGCGTCCTGAGGGGTCGGCAGGTCGGGCATGGGTCTCCTGCATCCACGAGCGAGGTCAACTCACCATATCGGCAATGGAGTTGGGGGGAACCTCGCGGAAGGGCCCGAGCTTTTCACGCCTTCGACACAACTGACAAGCGGCCTATTCAATTCTGGCTGCGGGCACCGTACGGCGTCTCGTTCGGCCGTACGGTGCCGAGCGGCGCGGTCCGCCGCGAGCCACAACTCCGGCCTCCTGTACGGACGGCGACCGGGTTCTGACTCACCGTGGCACACCGCCGGCCCTGCGGATCACGAGTGGCAGGGCTCCACCGGGCGGGCGGGCGCGGTCAGAGTCCGGCCGGCTCCTGCGCGGAGAGGCTGTCCATGAACGAACTGACGGAGAAGACGGCACGGCCGGGCCCGGGCGGGCCGTAGCCGGGCGGGGAGGACAGGCCGAAGTCGTCCATGGTGGCGCGGTACGCCTCAAGGAGCCGGATGTGGTACTCCAGCGGGGCCCCCTGCGGGTTGGCCTTGCCGAGCGGGGTGGTGGGCTCCGGGCACCAGGTGGTGAAGCGGGGCGTGATCCCGTGCGACATGAAGAAGCGCAGGCCCTCGGTGGTGGACGCGATGGCCTCGTCGACGCTGGTGAAGCCGAACGGCTCGGCCATCTCGACGCCCGCCACGAAGTTCGGGATGACGTTGCGCGCGCCGAAGATCTCCGCCGAGTCGAGGATGCGCCGGTGCCACTCGTCGCGGCCGACGTAGCGCTCCTTGCCCGGGCAGTACAGCTCGAACAGCCTGCGGTCCCACACCTCGAAGTTGGGGTGGTAGATCTGCACGCCGTAGTCCTTGAAGCGCTGTACGTCGTCCTTGGGCAGCGCCTGCGCGACGACCTTGCCGATCCAGCGGCCCGGGAAGCGCTCCTCGATGGCCTTGGCGTAGTGGCCGTAGAAGTCGGCCTCGTCGCGCCCGGCGACCGTCTTGGTGATGGCGCCGCCGGTGAGCGTGTAGGCGGTGGACGCCTTCTGGGTGTCGTACCGGTCGATGATCTCCAGCGCCTCCAGGACCTCCTCGACGTCCTTCACACCGGTGTAGGGCCGCCCGGCCGCCTTGTGCTGGCGCCAGTTGTGGTTGATGTCGCAGTACTGGCACTCCTCCTTCGCGCCGAAGTACTGGCAGACCCGGAAGACGGTCAGATAGATCAGGTAGCCCCACTGGATGGTGGGGGCCACCTCCATCACGGACTTCCCGTTGGACAGGGTGTGCCGGTAGTACTCGGGCATCGGCGGCACGCCGACGTCGGCGATCCGCTTGCCGTCGAGGTAGAGGCCGAGCAGCCCCCCGTCGTCGGCGGCGACCCGGTACGGCGAGGACGGGTTCACCCGTACGGAGACCACGGTCCGGCGCAGGTCGTACGGGCCGCCGGTGAGGATGATCTCCTCCGGTGGGCGGCGCAGCGCGGCCTCGCCCAGCTCCGGCAGGGTGCCGTGGTCGAAGGAGAAGATGAAGTACGACTTCGGCTTGACCTCGCCGTCCTCGTTGTCGGACAGGGCGGACGCATCGAAGGCGACACCGCCCCGGAGCAGGTCCTCCTTGATGACGGCTTCCCGCGGTACGTGCGGGAACCGCTCCATCAGATCCTCGACCAGCGCGGTGCGGCTGCCCATCCCGTGTCTCCTCCCGGCTCAGGCGTTCGACTCCTCACGGTATGCCCCCGCCCGCACGCCCCACCTGCCGGGTCCCCCGGCGCGCCGCTCCCCGCTGCGAAACGGTGCGCCTCACCACCCGGAAAGAGACCCGCCCGACCCTCCTGTGACACCACTCACACCGCGACAACTACGCCGACCCGCGTCTCCCGCCGACGCCTGAAGCACAGTCGCCCCCGCCGCGCGCGCCCGGAAGGACGACAGGGAGCGCCGTCGCGGGGCGGGCGGGGCGGGACGGGGCGCGGGACCGGCGGCCGGGCGGGTGGCGTCGTGGGGCGGATGCGCGGTGGGACAGGGCGCCGTCGCGGGGCGGGCGGGCAGGCGCCGTCGTGGGGCGGATACGCGGTCGGCGCCCCCGCGGGGTGGGGGCTGGGGTGGGGGGATGAGAAGGTCGGGGCAGGAGTCGTTGTCGGGAGGGGTGGCGGGGATGTCGCAGAGGGTTGCCAACTGGGCGGGCAACATCAGCTATACGGCCAAGGAGTACCACCGCCCGCGGTCGCTGGACGCGCTGCGGTCGCTGGTGGCCGCGAGCGCGCGGCTGCGGGTGCTGGGCAGCGGCCATTCGTTCAACGGGATCGCCGACCCGGGCCCCGAAGGCGTCCTGCTGTCGATCGCGGAGCTGCCGCGGCTGCTGGACGTGGACACCGCGGCCCGCACCGTACGGGTCTCGGGCGGCGTCCGCTACGCGGAACTGGCCCGCGCGGTGCACGCGCACGGTCTGGCGCTGCCCAACATGGCCTCCCTGCCGCACATCTCGGTGGCCGGTTCGGTGGCCACCGGCACCCATGGCTCCGGCGTCGGCAACGGCTCGCTGGCCGCGCCGGTGCGGGAGGTGGAACTGGTGACGGCGGACGGCTCGACGGTGACGGTCGCCCGCGGCGACGCCCGCTTCGACGGCGCGGTGACCTCCCTCGGCGCGCTCGGCGTGGTCACCGCGCTCACCCTCGACCTGGAGCCCGACTACCGCGTCGAGCAGCATGTGTTCACCGAACTGCCCCTGACCGGCCTGGACTTCGAGACGGTCGCGGCCTCGGCGTACAGCGTGAGCCTGTTCACCGACTGGCGGCGGCCGGGCTTCAGACAGGTGTGGCTCAAGCGGCGCACCGACCAGGCGCCGCCCCGCTTCCCCTGGGCGACGCCCGCGACCGAGGCCCTGCACCCGGTGCCGGGCATGCCCGCGGTCAACTGCACCCCGCAGTTCGGTGTGCCCGGACCGTGGCACGAGCGACTGCCGCATTTCAAGGCGGAGTTCACCCCGAGCAGCGGCGACGAGTTGCAGTCGGAGTACCTGCTGCCGCGCACGGCCGCGCTGGACGCGCTGCACGCGGTGGACGCGATCCGCGCCACGGTCGCCTCCGTCCTGCAGACCTGCGAGGTGCGGACCGTCGCCGCCGATCCCCAGTGGCTCAGCCCCGCCCACGGCCGGGACTCGGTCGCGCTGCACTTCACCTGGGTGGACGACATGGCGGCGGTGCTGCCGGTGGTGCGCCGGCTGGAGCAGGCGCTTGACCCCTTCGCACCGCGCCCGCACTGGGGCAAGGTGTTCACCGTGCCGGCGTCCGTGCTGCGCGACCGGTACCCGCGTCTCGACGACTTCCTCGCGCTCGCCAAGTCCCTTGACCCGACCGGCAAGTTCGCCAACGCCTTCGTCCGCGAGTCGCTGGGCGCCTGACGTCGTACAGCCCCCAGGCTCTTGACTTCGCGCGGCCACCCGACTTCGTACAGCCCCTTTCCCAAGCCTTGTCGAATCCCTTGTCCGGCACCCGCGCAGCCCATAGCCTGTGCGCCGCGCCGGTGCCGTCGTCGCCCCGGCCCGGCCCGAGGGCCCGAGGGGACGGGAGGGGGCAGCCGCGTGAAGCGCACGTCGCGTGACATCCGCACCGCGAACCGCTACGAGGTGCTGCGCCAGATCATCGCCGAGTCGCCCACGTCCCGGCAGGAGCTGGCCGCCGCCACGGGCCTGAGCCTGGCCACGATCGCCACCCTCGTCGGCGAGCTGCTCGACCTCCGCATGATCACCGAGGTCGGCTTCGAGGACTCGGCGGGCGGCCGCCCGCGGGGCCTCGTCGCCGTCAACGCCCCGGGGGGCGCCCTGATCGGCGTCGACATCGCGGAGACGTACGTCCATGCCGAACTGTTCGACCTCGCGCTCGGCGTGCTGGCGCGCGCCGAGGAGGAGATGCGTCCCGAGGAGAGCCGCCCGGAGCAGGTGGTCGCGCATGTCGCCGCCGCGGTCGGTGCACTGCTCGCGCGGGCCGGGGTCGAGGCGGCCCGGGTCCTCGGCGTGGGCGTGAGCGTCCCGGGCCAGGTGGACCGGGACACCGGCATCGTCGAGTACGCGGCCAACTGGGACTGGCACGACGTGCCGCTGCGTGCTCTGCTCGCCGAGCACATCGCCCGTCCGGTGTACCTGGACAACCCGCTGCGCGCCTGTACGGTGGCCGAGCTGTGGTTCGGGGCGGCGCGCGGCCGGCAGGACTGCGTGGTGGTCAACCTCGGCACCGGGGTCGGCGCCGGTCTCGCCCTGGGCGGCGGACTCTACCGGGGGGTCAGCAACAGCGCCGGCGAGTGGGGCCACACCACGCTGGTACTGGACGGGCGGCCGTGCCACTGCGGCAACCACGGCTGTGTGGAGACGTATGTCGGCGCGCCCGGCATCATGCGGAACCTGCGGGAGCTGAGCCCGCGTTCGGCGTTGCTGCACCCCGAGGACCAGACGGCCACCATCGACGCGCTGGGCCGCGCCGTGGCCGCCGGCGATCCGGTGGCGACCGCGGTGGTCCGGGACACCGCCCGCTATCTGGGCGCGGGCATCGCCGATCTGATCAACCTGCTCAACCCGGAGGTGGTGGTGCTGAGCAGCTGGGTCGCCGTCCGGCTCGGCGAGCGGCTGCTCGGCGAGGTGCGCGAGGCCGTGGCCCGGCACGCGCTGCGCCGTCCGCTGGCCGCGACAGAGATCGTCCTGTCCCCGATCCCCACCGACCCGGTCTCGCTGGGCGCTGCGACGTTCGCCCTGGAGGGCGCCCTGCGGTCGGCCGGCCGGCACCACCAGGAGGCCGGACACCCGCGCACCGGATCCGCCGAACGCTGAACCTCAGCACGGAACACCAGAGCCGAACAGCAAGGGCCGAACGCCGAGGGCCGGACAAGGAGACCGATGTCTTTCCGTACCGCCGACTACGTCGAGGACGTCTCGCCCGGCTCGGGGGCCCTGCCGCCCCGGGCCTGGTACGCCTCCTCCGACGCCGCTTCCCTCTCCCTGAACGGCAGGTGGCGCTTCCGTCTGTCACCGACCGCCGATGCCGAGGACGCCGCGTTCGCCGAGCCCGGCTACGACTGCGGCGGCTGGGCGGAGGTCTCGGTGCCCGGCCACTGGGTCCTCCAGGGCCATGGCGCCCCGATCTACACCAACCATCTCTACCCGTTCCCGGTGGACCCGCCGCACGTGCCCACCGAGAACCCGACCGGCGACCACCTGCGCGTCTTCGACCTGCCCGGGGACTGGCCCGACGTCGCCGACGGCGGCTGCGTGCTGCGGTTCGACGGCGTGGAGTCCTGCGCCCGCGTCTGGCTGAACGGCACGGACCTGGGCGAGTTCAAGGGCTCCCGGCTGCCGCATGAGTTCGCCGTCGGGCATCTGCTGCGGCCCCGCGGCAACGTGCTGGCCGTCCGGGTCCACCAGTGGTCGGCCGGCTCGTACCTGGAGGACCAGGACCAGTGGTGGCTGCCGGGCATCTTCCGTGACGTCACCCTGCTGCACCGGCCGGCGGGCGCCGTCCTCGACTTCTTCGTGCACGCCTCCTACGACCACACCACCGGCGCGGGCACGCTGCGCGTCGACTCGGACGTGGCCGGCCGGGTCACCGTGCCGGACCTGGGCATCGACGTCGCGACCGGCGAGCCGGTGACGGTACCGGTGCGGCCGTGGACGGCGGAGACACCCACGCTGTACGACGGCGTGCTGGCCACCGAGGGCGAGCGGGTGCCGCTGCGCATCGGCTTCCGCACGGTGCGACTGGCCGACGGGCTGATCAAGGTGAACGGCACGCCGATCCTGTTCAGGGGCGTCAACCGGCACGAGTGGCATCCGCGCCGGGGCCGCGCCCTGGACCCGGAGACCATGCGCGAGGACGTGCTGCTGATGAAGCGGCACAACATCAACGCCGTACGCACCTCGCACTATCCGCCGCACCCCGCGTTCCTGTCGCTCTGCGACGAGTTGGGCCTGTGGGTGATCGACGAGTGCGACCTGGAGACCCACGGCTTCACCGAGCAGGGCTGGCGGGACAACCCCGTCGACAACGACCGCTGGACCCCGGCGCTGCTGGACCGCGCCGCCCGGATGGTCGAACGCGACAAGAACCACCCGTCGGTGGTGATCTGGTCCCTCGGCAACGAGGCCGGCACCGGCCGCGGCCTGACCGCGATGGCCGAGTGGATCCGCGGCCGGGACTCCTCGCGGCTGGTGCACTACGAGGGCGACATCACCTGCCGTGACACGGACGTGTACTCCCGGATGTACGCCGCGCACGCCGAGGTGGAGCGGATCGGCCGGGGCCTGGACGGCGGCACCGGGCGGCGCCGCCGGCTCCCCTTCATCCAGTGCGAGTACGCGCACGCCATGGGCAACGGCCCCGGCGGCCTCGCCGACTACCAGCGGCTCTTCGAGTCGTACGAACGGCTCCAGGGCGGTTTCGTCTGGGAGTGGATCGACCACGGCATCGAGGACGAGCGGCACGGCTACGCGTACGGCGGCGACTTCGGTGAGGAACTGCACGACGGGAACTTCGTCTGCGACGGGCTGCTGTTCCCTGACCGGCGGCCCTCCCCCGGGCTGATCGAGTACAAGAAGGTGATCGAGCCGGTCGGGATCGACGGGGACGGCGCGGCCGGCACCGTGCGCATCGTCAACAAGCAGGACTTCGCCGATCTGTCCGCGTTCGCGTTCACCTGGGCCTACCAGGTGGACGGCGAGACGGTCGAGTCGGGCGCCCTGCCGGTGCCGGCCCTGGCACCCGGCGCGTCGGCCGAGGTGAAGCTTCCGCAACCGCCCCCGGCCGGCCCCGGCGAGACGCAGGGGACGGTACGGGCGGTGCTGGCCGCCGACACCCCGTGGGGGTCGCGCGGGCATGTGGTCGCCTGGGGCCGGTTCCCGGTCACCGCGCGGCGGGTGCCGTCCGTCGCGGCGACCGCCCGGCCGGTCGCCGACGAGCGGCGGATCACGCTCGGCCCGGCCGCCTTCGACGCCCGCACGGGCGCGCTCACGGCGATCGGCGCGGTGCCGGTCACCGGTCTGCGGCTGGACGTGTGGCGGGCGACGACCGACAACGACGACGGCGCGGCCTGGCAGAGCGACGCCCGGTACGGGCTGCTGTGGCGGCGGCTCGGCCTGCACCGCGTGCGGCACCGTATCGACGCGGTGGAGGCCGGGGGCGACGCGCTGACGGTGCGCACCCGGGTGGCGCCGGCCGGCCGCGATCTCGGCCTGGCGACGGTGTACCGCTGGACGTCGGACGGTGACCGGCTGGGGCTGACGGTGTCGGTGACCCCGGAGGGCGACTGGACGCTGCCGCTGCCCCGGCTCGGCATCCGCCTCGGGCTGTCCGCGGCCGACCGGGTGCGCTGGTTCGGCGGCGGCCCCGGCGAGGCGTACCCGGACACCAGGTCGGCGGCGCTGCCGGGCCGGTGGGAGTCCACGGTCGACGAACTGCAGACGCCGTATGTGCGCCCGCAGGAGAACGGCGCCCGGGCCGACGTCCGCTGGGCGGAGATCGGCGGCCTGCGCGTCGAGGGCGACCCGGAGTTCTGGTTCACCGCCCGGCGCTGGACCTCCGAGCAACTGGACGCCGCCCGGCACCTCGGCGACCTCACGCCGGGCGACACGGTGTGGGTCAACCTCGACCACGGCCAGCACGGCATCGGCTCCCAGTCCTGTGGCCCGGGCCCGCTACCCCAGTACCACCTGCACCCCGGACCGGCCGAGTTCTCCTTCGTCTTCTCCCTGCTCCCCTGAACGTCCCGGTCCCCGCCCGCGCTCCGGGCCGGCACGGCTCATCCCGGGCGCCGTTCCAGCGCCTGTACGTCGTCGTAGGAGGGGGTCGTGCCGCGCGGGGCGCGTCCGCCCGCGATGTCGGCCATGGCGTCCAGGGCGGCGCCCAGCGCCCTGCGGTACAGCAGCGAACCGAGGCTGATCCGGCGTACGCCCAGGTCGGTGAGGTGGGGGACGGTGGGTCCGGTGGGCGAGTAGAGGATGTTCAGGGGGACGTCGAGGTGCCGTACCAGGGCGGCGATCTCGTCGGGGTCGCTCAGACCGGGCACGAACACGCCGTCCGCGCCCGCCCGTTGGTAGGCGTCCAGCCGCTCTCGGGTGCCCTGCCCGTCGCCCAGCCAGTAGGTGTCGGTCCGTGCGTTGACGAAGAGGCCGGGCGCGGCGGACTTCACGGCGGTGATCTTCGCGGCGTGCCGGTCCACGGGTCCGAGGCCGTCCTCCAGGTTGATGCCGACGGCCCCGACGGCCCACAACTGCCGTGCCAGCTCGGCCACTTCGTCGGGGTCGTCACTGAAGCCGCCCTCCGCGTCGATGGAGAGCAGGAACGGCTCGGTGCCGAGCGTCAGGGCGAGCCGGAGGGTGTGGTCACGGGTCGCCGCAGCGCCGTCGGGCAGCCCGGCCGCCGCGGCGACACCGAGGCTCGTCGTGCCGATCGCCGGGAACCCGCGTGCGGCGAGGGCGGCGGCGGAGGCGTGGTCCCAGACGTTGGGCAGCAGCAGGGGCGCACCCGGACGACGGTGCAGCTCAGCGAAGGACGGGGCCGCTGCGCTTGCCGGTGCCGCCTCCTGCGCGGCCTTGCGTGTCGCGTTCCGTGCGATGTCGCTCATAAGCCCGACGCTAGCCCCGTGTCGCTTCGGCACCGGCCGAAATATCGGCCCAGCACCCGCATGCCGGCCCCGGCACGCGCATGCCTGCCCCGGCACCCGCATGCCGGTCCGGCGACATGCGCCGTGCCGCACGGATCTGGTCGGCGGCCGTCCGGTCCGGTCAGGGTGGCGGCCGACCGCCGTCGCCGCGGGCGTAGCAGGCCAGGCGGTCGGCGAACGCGCTGACGAGGTCGCGCAGTTCGACGGGGCGCTCGATGACGAACGGCCGGTCGAGCGCGGCGAGCACCGGCGGCAGCCAGTCGAGGTGTTCCGCCCGCAGCTCGACGCGCCGCCAGCGCTCGGCCGCCGGGTCCTCGCCCGCCGCGGGCGCGTCCTCCGCCAGGCGTGCGAGGCCGGCGGGGAGGCGGGCGCGGATCTGCTCGACCGTGCCGTGGATCCGCAGGGTCACCTCGTGCCGGTACTCGGCCGTGGCGAAGCCCGACAGCATGCGCTGCGCGGGACCGGGGCCCGTGGGCGCCTCGAACGAGCCGGGCAGGGTTCGCGCGTCCGCGATGCGATCGAGCCGGAAGGTCCGTTCCTCGCCGATCCCGGCGTCCGTGCCCGTGACGTACCACCGGCCCGCATGGGCGACGATGCCGTACGCGTGCAACGTGCGCTCGGTGCGCCGGCCGTGGCCGTCGGTGTATCTGAGCGAGACCGGCCTGCGGTGGCGCACCGCGTCGGCGAGGGTGAGCAGGACCCCGGCGTCCGGGCCGGTGTCCGGGCCGGGCCGGTCCGTGAAGTCGAGGGATTCCAGGAGCGTGTCGAGCCGGCGCGCCAGGTGCTTGGGCAGCACCCGCCGGATCTTGGCCGACGCCGTCTCGCTCGCCGTGCGCTGCGTCGTCGTCAGCCCTGCACGGCGGCCGGCGACCAGGCCGAGCAGCACCGCCAGCGCCTCGTCGTCGCCGAGCATGAGCGGGGGCAGCCGGTATCCGGGGGCGAGCCGGTATCCGCCGTAGCGGCCGCGTACCGACTCCACGGGCACGTCGAGTTCGGTCAGCTGGTTCACGTACCGCCGCACGGTGCGCCCGTCGACGCCGAGCCGATCGGCGAGTTCGGCCACCGTCCGGGTGCCGCCGGACTGCAGCAGTTCCAGGAGCGTCAGCACGCGGCCGGTGGGTCGGGGCATGGACGCACCCTAACGCGGATACCGGACCGGTTCTGTCCCCTATTTCTCCTAGCCTGCGAGGACCGACGACTTCATCAGCCGAGGAGATCACCATGGACTTCGTCTCGATCCGCATCATCACCGGCGACGTGGCGCGCCTCGTCACCTTCTACGAACGCGCCACGGGGGTGCGGGCGGCATGGGCCACGGAGGACTTCGCCGAACTGAGGACCCCGAGGGCCACCCTCGCGATCGCGAGCACCCGCACCGTGCCGCTGTTCGCCCCGGGCTCGGCCCGTCCGGCGGACAACCACAGCGTGATCACCGAGTTCCTCGTCGACGACGTGGACCGCGTGTACCGGAACCTGGGCGACGTCGTCACCGACTTCGTCACCGAGCCCACCACGATGCCCTGGGGCAACCGCTCGCTGCTGTTCCGCGACCCCGACGGCAACCTCGTCAACTTCTTCACCCCCGTCACCCCGGCGGCCGTCGAGAAGTTCGCCCGCTGACGGCGGCCGCTCCCGATGCGGCGCCGGTCAGCTCCGCGCGGCGCGCTCGGCCACCGGGGAGGCGGTGGCCGCGGTGCGTCGGAACTCGCTCGGGTTGACGCCCCGGACCCGTTTGAACGCCGCGCTGAACCCGAACGGGTCGGAGTAGCCCACGGTGCGGGCGATGTCCGCGACGGTCGCGGCCTCCCGCTCGACCAGCAGGTCGGCCGCCAGCGTCATGCGCCAGCGGGTGAGATAGGTCAGCGGCGGTTCGCCGACCAGCTCGGCGAACCGCTTGGCCAGCGTCGAACGCGACACCCCGGTGCGCTCGGCCAGCGCGGTGACCGTCCAGGGAGCCGCCGGTTCGGCGTGCAGCAGCCGCAGCGCGTCGCCGACCACCGGGTCCCGCTGGGCGGCCCACCAGGCCGGGGGCTCGCCGCCGGGCCGGTCGAACCACTCCCGCAGCGTGCAGACCAGCATCCAGTCCAGCAGCCGGTCGAGTACGACCTGCTGGCCCGGTGTGTCGACGGCGACCTCGGCGGCGACATGGTCCAGCACCGGGTCGGCCGTGCCCCCGGCGTCCAGGCGCAGCACGACGGGCAGCGCGTCCAGCAGCCGGCGGCTGATCTCGCCGCGCACCGGATAGGCGCCGACGATCAGGGTCGTCGCACCGGGTCCTGCACCGGTGTCCCCGCCGGGGTCGTGCCAGCCGAGCCGGTGCCGGGTCCCGCCCTGCTCGGGCGTCGCGCAGTGCTCGCCGCACGCGACCGGTTCGGCCCGGGTGCCGACCTCGTCGACGAAGGTGAACGTCGTGGGGCCGCGCACGACGATCGTCTCGCGGGCGCGCAGCGGCTCGGGCGGGCCGTGTTCCGGCACGATCCAGCCCGCCCCGGTGAGCACGGTGCACAGGGTCAGCGGCGCGCCGTCCACGAAGTGCAGCGCCCAGGGCGGGGACAGGGTAGAGCTGCCGAACAACGAGCCGTGGGCGCGCACCCCACGGATCAGGTCACTGAACACATCCACCTCAGCAAGGTTAGACGCATACACAGGTGATCCGGCTTCTCACCTATGGGATCGTCCGATCCGGCCGGGTTGAATCGGCGTCATGAGCAACGACACCACTCTCGTCCTCGGCGCGACGGGCAAGACCGGCCGACGGGTCGCCGCCCGGTTGCGGCTGCGCGGCACGCCGGTGCGTGCCGCCTCACGGTCGAGCCCGACCCGGTTCGACTGGTCCGAACCCGGCGGCTGGGACGCGGCCCTGCGGGGTGTCGCCGCCGTCTATGTGGTGGCCCCGAGCGTGCCGGGCCCGGTGCACGAGTTCGTGGCCAGGGCCGAGGCCGCCGGAGTGCGGCGGCTGGTGCTGCTCTCCGGGCACGGCGCCGACACCTGGGGCGACTCCCCGTTCGGTCGTGACATGCGGTCGGCCGAGGACGCCGTGCGCGGCTCGGCGCTTGAGTGGACCGTCCTGCGGCCGTCGAACTTCGCCCAGAACTTCGACGAGGACGTCTTCCACGCCCCGCTGGTCGCGGGGGAACTGGCGCTCCCGGCCGACGCGGTTCCCGAGCCGTTCATCGACGTCGAGGACGTCGCCGATGCCGCGGCCGCGGTGCTGACCGGGGCCGGTCGGCACGCCGGACGGGTCTACGAGCTGACCGGGCCGCGCGCGCTCACCTTCGCCGAGGCGGTCGAACTGATCTCCCGGGCGGCCGGGCGGTCCCTCACCTACCGGCGGATCTCCCCCGCCGAGTACGCGGCGACGCTGGTCGAGGAGGGGGTGGGCGAGGAGGACGCCCAGCACGTCGCCGAGATGTTCGTGCTGATGGAACGCGGGTTGCTGGCCGCTACGACGGATGACCTCGCCACCGTGCTGGGACGGGCGCCCCGGACCTTCGAGGACTACGTCGTGCGGGCCGCGGCGGCGGGAGCCTGGCGGCGATGACCGCCCCGGAACCCTTCACCTCACCACCGGAAGGACTGTGATGAGCACCGACGCCGGGTCGCTGACCCCCGAAGACCTCGAATTCCTGCGACGCCCCCTGCACGGCTTCCTGTCCGTGGCCGCGGGGCCGCTTCCGCCACAGCCCCGCCCGGTGTGGTTCGAGGCCACGGCCGACGGGACGATCCAGTTGTTCACGGCCCCGGACTCGGTCAAAGTGCGGCGGCTGCGTCGCGACCCCCGCGCCTCGCTCGTCGTCGCCGCCCCCGTGGGCGAACGCGAGCGCTGGCTGTCGGTCGCGGGCCGCACCACGGTGGAGAGCGACGGAGCCCACGATCTGGGCGCCCGCCTGGCCGCCCGCTACTGGGACCTCACCGACCCGGCCCGCGCCGCCGCACTCGCCGCGATCCTGGCCGCGGACCAGGTACGCCTCACCATCCACCCGGACACCGTGAGCCGCTACGTGAACTGAACCGGTGCCGTTCGCCGCTGCCGGCCCGTGTGCGGCATCGGCTAGCGTCGGGGCATGAGCAGCGACCGCACACCCCCGCTCGCCGACGCGCTGCGCGCCGGAGCGGTCGTGCTCGACGGCGGCCTGTCCAACCAGTTGGAGTCCGCGGGGCACGACCTGGGGGACGCCCTGTGGTCGGCGCGACTGCTGGCCGAGCGGCCGGGGGCGGTCACCGAGGCGCACGTCGCCTACTTCAGGGCGGGCGCGAACGTGGCGATCACCGCCTCCTACCAGGCCACCTTCGAGGGCTTCGCGCGGCGTGGGATCGGCCGGAAGGAGGCGGCCCGGCTGCTCGCGCTCAGCGTGGAGCTGGCCCGGGACGCAGCGCGGCGCGCCCGCGCCGAGGGGATCACGCGTCCGCTGTGGGTGGCGGCGTCGGCGGGGCCGTACGGCGCGATGCTCGCGGACGGCTCCGAGTACCGGGGCCGGTACGGGCTGAGCGTGGCGGAGCTGGAGCGCTTCCACCGGGCGCGCCTGGAGGTGCTGGCCGGTGCCGCCCCGGATGTGCTGGCCCTGGAGACCGTTCCGGACGCCGATGAGGCGACCGCCCTGCTGCGGGCGGTGCGCGGGCTCGGCGTGCCCGCCTGGCTGTCGTACACCGTCGACGGGGACCGCACCCGGGCCGGGCAGCCGCTGGCGGAGGCGTTCGCCCCGGCCGCGGACGCCGACGAGGTGATCGCGGTCGGCGTGAACTGCTGTGCCCCGCAGGACGTCGGCCGGGCGGTCCGGATCGCCGCGCGGGTCACCGGCAAGCCGGTCGTCGCCTACCCCAACAGCGGAGAGTCCTGGAACGCCGCGGCCCACGCCTGGGACGGCCGCGCCGGCTTCCGCACCGACCAGGTCGACGAGTGGCGAACGGCAGGCGCCCGCCTGATCGGCGGCTGCTGCCGAGTGGGCCCGCAGACCATCACAAAAATCGCCCACACCCTCACAACCACCTGAGCACCCCGCACCCACCACCGCGCCGGGCGCAACCGCGCCGACCAGGCCGAGGAACGGCGGGCGGCAGGCGCCCGCCCGATCGGCGGCTGCCGCCGAGTGGGCC
>NZ_JBIWKB010000033.1:48848-108859 GCF_044765425.1 Streptomyces sp. NPDC102462
CCGCACCCACCACCGCGCCGGGCGCAACCGCGCCGACCAGGCCGAGGAACGGCGGGCGGCAGGCGCCCGCCCGATCGGCGGCTGCCGCCGAGTGGGATAGCGGACCCTCACCTCGACCACCCGCACCCTCACACCGGCCTGAGCGTCCCACGCACAACCCCGCCGCCGTCGAACTCCGGCTCCGCCCCGCCGGCCCCGGCACAACCCCGCGCACCCGGCCCCGCCACTTGCAGCGCAACCCGCGCCCCCGCCGCCGTCGGCGTCAGTGCGGGCGGGCGCGCATCGTGCGGCGCAGGCGGCGTACCGCGGAGGCCACTTCCGTGCCGCGTGCGGGCGGCGCACCGCCGACGGGGACGGACTCACCAGCGTCACCGGCCGTCCACAAGGCGAGTTCACGATCACGGGGACCGTACGCGGTGTACGGATCGCCGTCCCCGAAGACCCGCACCGGGTGACGGTCGTCCCAGGCCGGCCACCCGGGATCACCGCCGGAGGCGAACCGCACCCAGGCTCCGTGCATCGCGTCGCACAGTTCCCGCGGGCCGCCCTCGCCCGCCAGCTTCCGTGACTCGGGGATGTCCCCGGTGTCGAACACGAAGCCCAGTTCGAGGGCGTGGCAGGCGCCGAGGCCGGGGAGGTTGGACGGCCAGGCGAACTCGTAGACGTGGCTGGAGCCGGGGCGGGAGTCGGCCAGCCGGTGCAGCGGGCGGCGCAGCAGGTGGTCGGTGACCAACTGGCCGACGATCTCGGCGGTGCGGGCACCGGGGTGCAGGGCGCGGTAGCCGCGCGGCACCTCGTGGCCGCAGTGGCAGCGGGCCATCGCGCCGGCCAGCGCGACCGGCCCGAGCCGGTCCACGTGGTCCATCAGCCCGCCGGGTACCAGCCACAGCCGGTACTCGTCGCGGGTCCAGCCGAGCAGCAGGTCGACGTCGCGGGCGGCGGTCTTCTCGGTCAGCGCCTCCAGCGGGTCGCGCGGCACGATGTCGCCGTCGACGACGATGCCGAAGGCGGGGCCGCCCAGGACGGGGCTGCTCAGCCGGCCCACCTCGGCCTGGGTGCGCAGCAGGAGGTCCCGGTCGACGGCGGCGAAGGCCTCGGCGGTGGCGGGGATCTTCAGCCGGGTGGCCATGCGGCGCACCATGCGCCGTACCTTGTCCCGCTCGGCGGCCTCCGGCGGCCCGCTCTGCAGGACCGCCCGGCGCACCAGACCCTGGGCCTGCGGTGCGGCGATCAGCGCGCCGATGCTGATCGCCCCCGCCGACTGTCCGGCCAGGGTGATCCGGTCGGGGTCGCCGCCGAAGGCCGCGATCGACGCGTGCACCCATTGCAGCGCGGCCAGTTGGTCGCGCAGTCCGGCATTGGCGGGCGCGTCCGGGAACAGTCCGTACCCCTCGACGCCGAGCCGGTAGTTGAGGGAGACGAGGACGACTCCGTCGCGGGCGAAGGCGTGTCCGTCGTAGACCGGCACCGCGGAGGAGCCCCTGGTCAGGGCGCCGCCGTGCAGCCACACCAGGACGGGGAGCCGGGCGCCGGGCCCCGGCTCGGGGGTCCATACGTTGAGGTTGAGGCAGTCGTCGCCGGGCACGTCCGGGTCGGACAGGTAGTGCGCGAACGCCTCCGAGTACGGCGGTTTCGGCGCGGTCGGCCCGAAGGTTCCCGCGTCCCGCACGCCGTCCCAGGGTGCGGGCGGTTCGGGCGGGCGGAACCGGCGGGGCCCGAAGGGCGGGGCCGCGTACGGGATGCCGCGGAACACCGCGACGCCGCGCTCGTATCTGCCGCGTACCGCCCCGTACGGCGTGGTGACCACGGGGCCCGCCTGGTCTGCCGTCATCCGCCCACCAGCTCCTCCCGCCGCGCGCTTGCACCGGTGACTTCAGAGCACTCCATCGTCCGCCGGTATTCCGGGGCCGTGCAGCGCCCGGAGGGCTGTTCGGCGTACGCCGGCGTGCCCGTGCGACGGTGTGTGCTGTGTTCCGGGTTTCGAAAGTCCACCCGCCCGTGAATCCGCGAATTCTCCGGTCTTCACGCCGTCCTGGAGCACATCTATCGTAGGAAGCGCTTTCTCGATGATGCCCTGACAGGCCACGGAAGCAGCGTTGTTCGCAACGTTCGATGGCCCTCGGGCGGGCCGGAGAGGCGGGTTCCGCGATGGTCCGTACGGGGGATGCGCACGCGGCGGCCGGTCCCACGCTGGCCGTGGTGGCCCGCGAGGCCGGCGTGTCGGTGCCGACCGCGTCGAAGGTGGTCAACGGCCGCGAGGACGTGGCGCCGGAGACCCGCCGCCGGGTGACCGAGGCCCTGGACCGGCTCGGCTATGTCCGCCGGCCGCGGTTCGACGCCGGTCGGCCGCCCGCTCTGGTCGACCTCGTCATGGACTCGCCGGACGGCCCCGGTGCGGGCGCGGTGCTGCGCGGGGTGGCGGAGGCGGCCGACGAGGCGGGCCTGGAGGTGGTGGTGTCCGCGCGTCCGGGCCACACCCCGGGCGACCCGCCGGAGCACGGGTGGCTCGACCGGCTCGCCGCGCGCGGCTCGTCGGGGGTGCTGTTCGACCTGGCCGGGCTTTCGCCCGCGCAGTACTCCTGGCTGGACCGGCAACGCATCCCGTATGTGCTGATCGACCCGGCGCACGAGCCGCCGCCCGGTGTGGTCTCGGTCGGCGCGGCGAACTGGCAGGGCGGGGTGACCGCGACCGAGCATCTGCTGGCGCTCGGCCATGAACGGATCGCCGTGCTCGCCGGGCACCCGGACACGATGAGCGGCGCGGCGCGGGTGGCCGGTTATCGCTCCGCCCTCGCCTCGGCGGGGGTGCGGCACCGCGCCGAGTACGTGCGCCGCACGGACCCCGAGGACGGCGCGGTCCGGCTGTGCGTGCGGGAACTGCTCGATCTGCCCGAGCCGCCGACGGCCGTGTTCGTCTGCTCGGACCGGATGGCGCCCGCGGTGTACGGGGCGCTGGCCGAGCGGGGGCTCGCGGTGCCGGACGAGGTGAGCGTGGTCGGCTTCGACGATCTGCCCGTGGCCCGCTGGTCCGTGCCGGCGCTGACCACGGTCCGCCAGCCGCTGGCGGAGATGGCGGCGACGGCGCTGCGGCTCCTGGTGCGGATGACGCGCGGCGACCGCCCGGAGGGGACCCGCACGGAACTGTCCACCCGACTCGTCCACCGCACCAGCACCGGCCCGGCCCACTGACCCACCTCCCGCCGTGCCGCCCCATCAGCGGACGGACCCCCGCGGCAGCGGCAGCGACCGGCGGACCCGGGCACCACGGCACACAGAAGCGCCGTCGCCCCGAAGGGGCGCGGGGAACCGCGCGGTGCGAAGGTGCGGCCGGGCGCCCTTGGGCGCCCGGCCTGCGGTTCCGGCGGGGCGGGGTCAGTCCTCGTCGTCCGTGTCGCCCTCGCCCATGAGGGCCTGGATGGCGTCGACGGCGCTGCCGTCGTGATCGCTGCCCGCGGTGCCGCGGCCGGTCTGGAGGTTCGCCGTGCGGTCGACCTCCAGGATCGAGTCCGACCGCGAGTTGTCGAGGACGGTGATCAGGCCCCCGTCCGCGACCGCGGGCGTGGCCGCGGCCCCGAGCAGCGCCGCGGCCAACGCCACCGCCGCGCGCAGCCCGGGCAGGGCACGCGTCACGCGCCCACGCTCTCGGGCATCAGCCGGTCCCGGGCGATGTTCTGTTCCAGCAGCCGGGTGGACGCCTTGACGCCGACCCCGCTCGCCACGTCCACCTCGGCCAACCGGCCGTCGGCCGCCTTGAGTTCGGTGAGCGCGGCGTCCATCGCCTCGTGGGCGGCGAACAGACACGGCGTGCTGTAGATCGCGACGTCCACGCCGAGGTCGGTCAGCTCGCCCAGCGACAGCCGGGGGGACTTGCCGCCCGCGATCTGGTTGAACAGCAGCGGCTTGCCGCCGACGACCTCGCGGATCCGGCGGATCCACGCCACGCTGCGCACCCCGTCGACCAGCACCACATCGGCGTCGGTGGCGGCCAGCCGCTCGGCCCTGTGCAGGATGTCGTGCTCGTCGGTGGCGTCCGTACGGGCCACCACGACCAGGTCCCGACGGGTCGCCAGGACCTTCTCCAGCTTCTCCAGGTACTCGTCGAGCGGCAGCACCTGCTTGCCGTCGGCGTGGCCGCAGCGCCGCGGGCGCTTCTGGTCCTCCAGGATCACCCCGGAGGCGCCGATCCGTTCCAGGCCCTCGACGACATGGCAGGCGACCTCGGGGTCGACGTAGCCGTCGTCGATGTCCACCAGCAGGTGGTGGTGCGGGAACGCGCCCCGCAGCCGCTGGACGAACGCGACCATGTCGGGCCAGGCGATGAACCCGATGTCCGGCAGGCCGTAGTACGAGGCAGCGAAGCCGAAGCCGGAGACGAACATCCCGTCGTAGTGCTGGGCCGCGATCGACGCCGAGTACATGTCGTACACGCCGATCAGCGGAGTGGTCCCCGGTGCGGCGATCCGCTCGCGCAGTTTCTTCCCGTGCGTCACGGTCTGACTTCCTCCCGTAGGGGGTGGTCCTTTACCAGGACAAGAGGATGTCTATGGGTGCGCATGACCTTCACCGTGCGCGCGCTTTACTCACCCCATCGGCTCAAGCGGTTCACCGGAGAAACGTCACTGGCCGTCGCCCGGGGAGGTGTCCGATTCGTTCAAGACCGGTGGTCCGCGGCCCGCCTACGGTGGCGGCATGACTCCACGATTCGCCGTGATCGGCGTGGTCGCCTCCGACCTGGCCGCCTCGCTCGCCTTCTACCGCCGCCTCGGTCTGGACTTCCCCGCGGGGGCCGAGGAGCAGCCGCACGTAGAGGCGGAGCTGCCCGGCGGGTTGACCTTGGCCCTGGACACCGAGGAGACCATCCGCTCCTTCCACCCCGGATGGCGCCCGCCGGCCGGCGGGGGCCGGGTCGCGCTCGCCTTCCGGTGCGGCTCGCCGGCCGAGGTGGACGCCGTGTACCAGGACCTGGTGGACGCCGGGTACCACGGCGAGCTGAAGCCGTGGGACGCCTTCTGGGGGCAGCGGTACGCGACCGTGCACGATCCCGACGGCAACGGCGTCGACCTGTTCGCGCCGCTACCCGCCGCCTAGGTCCTGTCGTCAAACTCCCGTCGTTCGCCCGGAGGGCGGGCCCTGCGGCGTCAGGTGCGTGCTCTCGGTGTGCCGGGCGCAGGCCCTCGTACTGGACGTACTTGGGCCTGTGCCCGGTGCGGCGAGAGTGCGTGCATGGCGTCGCGGGGCAGACGGGGGTTTGACGACAGGGCCTAGTAGCCGCCCCAGCGGCATCCCCGCCAACTCCCGTACGTCACGGGACAGATGGGGCTGGTCGGCGTAGCCGGCCCGGATCGCGGTCTCAGCGAGCGGCACCCCGGACCGGGCCAGCCGCAGGGCCCGTTGCAGGCGCAGCACGCGGGCCAGTGTCTTCGGGCCGTAGCCGAAGGCGTTGCGGCTGCGGCGGTGCAACTGGCGGGCGCCGACGCCGAGTTCGTCGGCGATGGCGGCCACCGGGCGGCCCGCTTCCAGCGCCTCGACCAGGCGGGCCACCCAGCGCTCGGGGGGCGCCAGGTCCGCCGCCCGCTCCAGGGCGATGTCCTCAAGCCCCGTCACCGGGTCGGCCGCCGCGTCCATCCGGGCGGCCAGGCTGCGCACCCGCGCGGCGGGCCACAGGTCGGCCAACTCCACC
The DNA here is from genome assembly GCF_044765425.1 of Streptomyces sp. NPDC102462. NCBI lineage: Bacteria > Bacillati > Actinomycetota > Actinomycetes > Kitasatosporales > Streptomycetaceae > Streptomyces > Streptomyces sp. NPDC102462. Next base: position 54,529 of record NZ_JBIWKB010000033.1, read on the forward strand.
CGCATATCACGCAGTTCGTGTGCGGGCACGCCGAAGAACGCGGGCGCGGTGCCCGGCCGGAAGCGGAGGCCGGCCCAGCGGCGGGCCGGGCCGTGGGAGGTGTACGCACGGGTGTCCGGGCCGGCGACCAGCAGCCGGCCCTCGTTCCACAGCAGGTCCATGCAGCCGTCCGGCAGCACGGGCCGGCCGGCGGCGCCGTCCGGGGTGATGTGCCACACCACCGCGCCGGTCAGCCGTGACGCCCGTTCCTCGTACACGCGGGTCAGGTTACGCCGCCCGCCCCCGGTGCGCCTGCGGGCTGACCCCGTAGACCCGTTTGAAGGCGGTGGACAGCGCGAACGAGCTGCCGTAACCGACCTTGCGGGCGATGGCGGCGAGGGTGTCGTCGGTGTCGCGCAGCAGGTCGGATGCGAGGGCGAGCCGCCAGCCGGTGAGGTAGGACATCGGGGGCTCGCCGACCAGGTCCGTGAAGCGGCGGGCGAGCGCCGCCCGGGACACCCCGGTCCTGGCGGCCAGCGACGCGACCGTCCAGGGGTGGGCCGGTTCGTCTTGGAGCAGCCGCAGGGCGCGGCCGACGACCGGGTCGGCGAGCGCCCGGTACCAGGCCGGGGCCGCGCCGTCCGGGCGGGCGAACCAGGCCCGCAGCGCGGCGATGACCAGCAGGTCGAGCAGCCGGTCCAGGACGACCTCCTGGCCCGGTTCGTCGCGCACGATCTCCTGCGCGAGGAAGGGGGTGAGCGGGCACTCCCACACGTCGGCGCCGAGGGTGAGCAGCGGCGGCAGCGCGGCCGGCAGCCGGCCGCCGATCTCGCCGAGCACCGGGTAGGTGCCGATCAGCATCACCGTGGCCCCGTCGACGCGGTCGCCCCAGGTGCGGACGCCGAGGTCCATGGAGCCCTTCAGGGAGGTCCCGTCGGGGTAGTGGCACTCGCCGCCCGGCAGGATCAGTGCCTGTGGCGGGGTTTCCGGGTCGTCGGCGCAGGTGTACGGGGCCGGGCCGCGGGCGATGGCCAGGTCCCCGGCGCGCAGCCGTACGCGCTCGCCGCTGTCCGGGGTGATCCAGGCGTCGCCGCGGACCATCAGCATCACCGTCAGCGGCGCCCGGTCGGCCACCCGCACGGCCCACGGCGGGTCGAAACACGCGCGGATCATAAAGGCACCACGCGCGCGTGGACCCTCCAGCAGTCCGGCGAGTGCGTCCATGGGCCCAGCGTAGACGCGCCGCTCGGCCGACCGGTCGACGCGGGCTGTCCGCCCTCGGCACAGGGGAGTTGACGCGGCGTGCCGGTGGCGACGGGGTGTCCGTGGACCGCCTCCCCCCAGCCGCAGAGCCCTCCGGGGCCGGAGTCCACGGTGTGGGGGGCGTGTTACTTGTCCTGGGGGGAGGTGGGCTCGGACGGTTTGGGGTGGGGGGTGTGTTTGGGGTGGGTGCGCAGGCGTGCGGTCACGTCTTCCGGTGGCAGGAAGCGGGACCAGCGTTCGGGGAACTCGGACGGCATGTCGGGATCGTCGGGGTCATCGGGGTCCCGGACGGCGGCGGCCCTGGCCACGTACTCGGCGACCTGGGCCTCCCGCTGCCGCTCGTTGGCGGCGCGGGCCGCGGCCGTGGCGGCGGCCGGCCAGACCCGGTCGATCGCGGCGTTCACGGCGGCGCCGACGAGCACCGCGAACGCCGACACCCCGACCCACAGCAGGACCGCCACCGCGGCGGCCAGGGAGCCGTAGATGGTGGCGCCCTCGATCGTGTGGGTCAGATAGATGCGGAGCAGGAAGCTGCCGAGGACCCACATCGCGAGGGCCACCAGCGCCCCGGGCACGTCCTCGATCCACGGCGAGCGCACCGGCACGGAGACGTGGTACAGCGTGGTCAGGAAGGCGATCGACAGCACGATCACGACGGGCCAGTACAGGACCTGCACCACCGTCTCCGACCAGGGCACGATCCGCACCACCGCGTCCGGCCCCGCCACCATCAGCGGCAGCGCCACCGAGCCGATCAGCAGCGCGACGATGAACAGCAGGAACGCCATCAGCCGGGTACGGACGATGCCGCGGACGCCGTCGAGGCCGTACATCACGGTGATCGTGTCGATGAAGACGTTCACCGCGCGGGAGCCGGACCACAGCGCGAACAGGAAGCCGATGGAGATGACGTCGGGCCGCCCGCCCTGCATCACGTCGTGCAGGATCGGCTCGGCGATCTCCTTGACGCCCTTGTCCGACAGGACCGTGCGGGAGGCGTCCAGCAGATTGGTCTCCAGGCTCTGGATGGTGTCGGCGCCGGTCCAGTCGTCGACGTAGCCGAGCAGTCCGATCAGGCTCAGCAGCAGCGGCGGCACCGACAGCAGCGTGAAGAACGCCGCCTCGGCCGCCAGGCCCAGGATGCGGTACTCCAGGCACGAGTTGACGGTGTCCTTGAGCAGCAGCCAGGCGGTCCTCCGCTTGGAGACGTTCCGGTAGAGGGCGCGTGCCCGGTGGAGGCGCCCAGAAGGCCGCTCGGGGATCTCACTTGCTGGCTGCACGACCCAAAGGTATCCGCCGCGCCGTGCCGCCCTCACCTTCCGGGGGTGCGGCCGGGGCGGGCGGCGGCCGGGCAGGGCGTCCGGCGCCGCCCTTGTGTCACTGTGGTGCCCTCCGCCGTCGTCCCGGATAGGTTCGCAGACATGGCAGGCATCACCACCCACACCGTGACGAACCAGCCTCCCCCGCTGGTCGGCTACGACCTGTTCACCGCGGACCGCGCCCTCGCCGAGGCGGTCGAGCGGCACACCGACCCCGCCCTGCTCGACGAGGTGCGCGCCGAACTGTCCGCGCTCGGCCGGTCCGCGGGCTCGGTCCAGGTGCAGGAGTGGGCGGCGCAGGCGAACGAGAACCCGCCGCGGCTGCGCACGCACGACCGCTACGGCCACCGGATCGACGAGGTCGACTTCCACCCGGCCTGGCACCGGCTGCTGGGCAAGGGGATCTCGGGTGGGCTGACCACCGCCTGGGTCCGACCGGCCGGGCATGTGCGGCGGGCCGCCGGGTTCCTGGTGTGGACCCAGGCGGAGGCCGGCAACTGCTGTCCGCTGTCCATGACCCATGCCGCGGTGCCCGCGCTGCGCGCCGATCCCGCGCTCGCGGCGGAGTGGGAGCCCCGGCTGACGTCCACGGTCTACGAGCGGGAGCTGCGGCCGGCCGGGGAGAAGCCCGGCGCCGTCTTCGGTATGGGCATGACCGAGAAGCAGGGCGGCAGCGACGTACGGGCGGGCACGACGCTGGCCCGGCCGCTCGCCGAGGCCGGGACATACGAGCTGACCGGGCACAAGTGGTTCTGCTCGGCGCCCATGTCCGACGCCTTCCTGGTGCTGGCGCAGGCCCCGCAGGGTCCGACCTGCTTCCTCGTGCCGCGGGTGCTGGCCGACGGCAGCCGCAACGTCTTCCTCCTCCAGCGCCTCAAGGACAAGCTGGGCAACCGCTCGAACGCGTCCGCGGAGGTCGAGTTCGCGGGGACCTGGGCGCGCCGGGTGGGCGAGGAGGGGCGCGGGGTGGCGACGATCATCGAGATGGTCGCCGCGACCCGGATCGACTGTGTGCTCGGCTCGGCGGGGCTGATGCGGCAGGCGGTGGCCCAGGCGGTGCACCACTGCGCGCACCGCGTGGCCTTCGGCGGCAAGCTGGTCGACAAGCCGCTGATGCGCAATGTGCTGGCCGACCTCGCCCTGGAGTCGGAGGCCGCGACGGCGCTCGGGCTGCGGCTGGCCGCCGCCTGTGACGACGGGGGCGAGCAGGAGCGGGCGCTGCTGCGGCTCGCGGTGCCGGCCGCCAAGTACTGGGTGACCAAGCGGTGTGCGCCGGTGGTGGTGGAGGCGGCCGAGTGCCTGGGCGGCAACGGCTATGTCGAGGAGTCGGGGCTGCCCCGGCTGGTGCGCGAGTCGCCGCTCAACTCCGTGTGGGAGGGCGCAGGGAACGTGCAGGCGCTGGACGTGCTGCGGGCGCTGCGCCGCGAACCGCAGGCGCTGGACGCCTTCCTGCTGGAGGTCGGCCGGGCGCGCGGCGCGGACCACCGGCTGGACGCGGCGGTGAAGGCCCTGCTGACCGAACTCGGTGACCTGGAGAGCGTGGAGGGCCGGGCGCGGCGGCTGGTGGAGCGGATGGCGCTGGTGCTCCAGGGATCGCTGCTCGTCCGGTACGCGCCGCCCGAGGTCGCCGACACGTTCTGCGCGTCGCGCCTGGGCGGCGACTGGGGCTCCGCCTTCGGGACCCTGCCGCCCACGCTGGACCTGGCGTCGGTGGTGGACCGGGCGCGGCCGGCGTCCTGAATGGCGGGCACGCATCGCGGGGGTGGTGCTGCGCCGACACGGCACCACCCCCGTCCCGGGCCCGTGACGGGCCACGAGCGCCGCTCTGGGCGACGCACCTCAAGTTTTGGCCACCCTCGGGCCGTCCACCAGGGTTGCAGGGGGTTGCAACTTGTCGGCGCCTGTGCGCGGAGTGTATACCTCCGGCACGGGCGAAGCGGCAGTATGGGAAACGGCAGTCGGACCGGAGACGAACGTCCGGGTGACCTGCCGACGACCGCTCGACGCTCGCGGGGAGGATCCCAGTGGCGAACCCGCCGATGAACGTGGCCCAGCTCGCCGCCGTGGACGCCGCGCAGGCCGCGCGGTTGCTCAGCGAGGTGCGCGAGGCCACGCTGGCGGGCCGGCGTGCGCGGCTCGCGCCCCGTCCGGTGATCGAGCAGTCCTGGGGGCGGATGCTGCGCGGTGGCGTCGACCCGGATCACGGTTTCAGACCGGAGCCGCTCAGCGCCGACGAGGTGCGGTGCCGCCGGGAGGGCTCGCCGCTCGCGCAGATCCTGCCGGTGCTGCGCGAGGGGCTGCTTTCGGCCGTGGACACGGCCCACCACATCATGGTGGTGGCGGACGCGGACGGCCGGGTGCTGTGGCGCGAGGGGTCCGCGTCGGTGCTGCGCAAGGCCGACGGTATCGGTTTTGACCTGGGTGCCGACTGGCGGGAGGACGTCGTCGGCACCAACGGCGTGGGCACCCCGGCGGTGGTGGGCCGGCCCGTCCAGGTGTTCGGCGCCGAGCACTTCGTGCGCACGCACGCCTCCTGGACCTGTGCGGGCGCCCCGATCACCGATCCGCGCGACGGCCGGCCGCTCGGCGTGGTGGACGTCAGCGGCCCGCTGGAGACGATGCATCCGGCCACGCTGGCGTGGGTCGCCTCGGTGGCGAAGCTGGCCGAGGCGCGGCTGCGGGAGCAGCATCACGGGTCGCTGGAGCGGCTGCGGGCGGTGGGGGCGCCGGTGCTCGCGCGGCTGGCGGAGCGGGCCCTGGTGGTGGACGGGAACGGCTGGACGGCGGCGGTCACGGGGATGCCGTACACCCGGCGGGTGGCGCTGCCCAAGTCGCTGACGGCGGGGCGGCGCTGGCTGCCGGGGCTGGGCGCCTGCTCGGTGGAGCCGCTGGCCGGGGGCTGGCTGGTGCGTACGGTCGACGGGCAGCCGTCACCCACCGCGACCCGGGTGGTGCTGGATCTGGCGCGGCCGCACCGCCGGTCCGTGACGGTGTCCGCGGGTGCGTCCTCCTGGTCGCGGGAACTGAGTCTGCGGCACGCCGAGTTGCTGTATCTGCTGGCCGTGCACCGGGACGGGCGCAGCGCGGCGGACCTGGCCGAGGACGTGTTCGGCGATCCGTCCCGCACGGTGACGGTGCGCGCGGAGCTGTCGCGGATACGGCGCTATCTCGGGGCGCTCCTGTGCCATCGGCCGTATCGTTTCTGCGAGGACGCCGAGGTCGAGGTGCTGCTCCCCGACCGCGGCCGCGACCTGCTGCCGCACTCGACGGCTCCGGCGGTTACGGCGGCACGCGGGCGGTGAAAGGGTACGGCCGTTGGCATATGCGGCGCATCCGATTCGGCACATCCGGCGGTATCTTCCGCATATTTGCAGGGTCTTCGGCCGCCGCGGCCCGCTCCTGCCGTAGCATCCCCCTACGGGCTCCCCACCTGCTCCTTGGTCAACGTACGGACCATCAGGCGCAGTTGGCCCGCCTCGGGAGGAACTATGAAGCATCGCGGCAGACATCGCCGGCGCAGGCGGGGCCAGGCGCTGCGCGCCGTCCTGGCCGGGGCCGCGCTCGCCCTCACCGCGACCGCCACCCTGATCAGCGCCTCGCAGGCCACGGTCGCCGACGACCCGGGCGCGCTCAAGCGGCCGGCCTCCGCCGACGACACCGCGAAGCTGCGGCTCCGGGAGGACCCGGTGCCGCGCCGGGCCCTGGACCGGCTGGCCTCCGCGATGGGCCGTCCGGTCGGTGTCGACGCCGTCCTCAGGAGCGCCGACCGCACGCTGCGCACCGCGGCCGAGTGCCCGGCCGGCGACCGGGACGCGCTGCCGGTCGCGCCGGCGCCCCGGCGCGCGTACTGCTGGGACGCCGCCGACACCGCCGTGCCGCACTGGCGGACCGCCTCGGTGACCACCTCGGCGGACGCGGACGACGACGGGCTGTGGGGCCGGCACCGTGTGCTGCTCGCGGGCGCGACGCACAGCACCACGGACGGGCCGGCCGCCGAACGGGGCCTGGCCCGGGTCGCGTTCGTGGACGCCGACGACCCGGCACGGCCCGCCTATCGCTGGGTGCTCCTCGTGGTGCCCACCGCCGACGGCCGCGACTACCGCGGCCTGTCCTCGCCGGTGTCCGGCATGGTCTGGTACCAGGACAAGCTGCTGGTCACCACGGATGACGACAGCACCGAAGCGCTCTATGTGTACGACCTGAACCGAATCCAGCGCACCTCGGTCGACGGCAGGGCGATCGGCCGGGTACCGGGCGGCTGGTCGGCCGGCGGCCACCGGTTTGTGATGCCCGCCGTCGCCGCCTACCGCTACCCGGCCGGGCGGTGCACCGCGACCGGCTCCCCGTGCCCGGGCACGATCTCCCTGGACCGCGGCACGGCGCCGGACAGCCTGGTCGTCGGCGAGGAGACGGCGACCGGCAGCGACCGGCGGGCCCGGCTGTGGCGCTACTCGTTCAGTTCCGACCCGGCCCGCAGCGGACTGCTCGCCACCGATGCCGCGGGACACGCGGACGCGGTGGAGGCGTACACGACCCGGGCCGCCGGCATCCGCGGGGTGCTGTCCCACCGGCCGCCGGGCGCGGCCCGCACCGCCTGGTACCTCACGCACCCGCCGGGCGACCTGGACGGCCACGGCAGCCTGTGGCGCCAGGACACCGAGGGGGCGCGCGCGGCGCGCTGCGGCTCGGACGCTGCGCACCACTGCTGGGCGGAGCACGCCGGGTCGCTGTCCTACGCGCAGCCGACCGGCGAGGTATGGTCGGTGACCGACCGGATGCTCTTCGCCGTCCCGCTGACCTCCATCGACAGGTCGCTGGGTTAGATGATTCGCTGACCCGCATGAGCACCGTCACCGTCACCACCTGGTCCCTGGAACAGACCTCACCGGCCGACCTGCTGTCCGCCGCCGCGCCCGACGGCGATGTCGGGATCGTCCGGGCCGAGGTCCCCTCCCCCGAGTTCAGCCGCTTCCTGTACGCCTCGGTCGGCGGTGACATCCGCTGGACCGACCGGCTCGGCTGGAGCCACGCCCGCTGGCTGGAGCATCTGGACCGGCCGGGCGTGGAGACCTGGGTCGCCCTGGACCGGGGCACCCCGGCCGGCTATGTGGAACTGGACCCGCAGGACGACGGTGTCGTGGAGATCGGCTACTTCGGGCTGATCCCGGCGTTCCGGGGGCGCGGGATCGGCGGCCATCTGCTGTCGTACGGCGCGGGCCGGGCCTGGGACCTCGCCGAGCGCTGGCCCGGGCGGGCCCCGACGAAGCGGGTGTGGCTGCACACGTGCAGCAAGGACGGGGCGTACGCGATGGACAACTATCTGCGCCGCGGGTTCCGGCTGTTCGACACCAAGGTCGAGGAGGAACGGGAGGTCCCCACACCCGGGCCCTGGCCCGGCGCCTACCCTGTCTGACCTGCGTCGACAAGGGTCCCCGCGGAACGTGTGACCGATGACACCCTCGTCTCGCATGTCGGGACCAGGGTGTCCGCATGACGGACGAAGCTGGACTGTGTCCAGAACGCCGTGACACGCTTCCGTCATGTCTGGAACTGGAATTGCCTTGGTGAGTCGGCGGCACGTCGACCTCGGCCGCATGTCCAGCGCCATCTGTCCGGCGAGCTGAGAGCCCCAGCGCAGCCGACATTCCCCGCTTTCCCCCGCTTCGTGCGCAATGATGCGCTCGAATGCCGCTACGCGCCCGCAGCGCAGGTCAGAGCCGTTTCCGCCTGTCCCGAAGGACGTACTCACCATGGCCGCCACTCCGCCGAACCCTGCTGCCTCCGCGCCCCGCCGCAAGGTGAGCCGTCACCGCGGAGAGGGTCAGTGGGCCGCGGGGCACTTCACCCCGCTCAACGGCAACGAACAGTTCAAGAAGGACGACGACGGTCTCAATGTGCGGACGCGCATTGAGACGATCTATGCGAAGCGCGGTTTCGACTCGATCGACCCCAACGACCTGCGCGGCCGGATGCGCTGGTGGGGGCTGTACACCCAGCGCCGTCCCGGGATCGACGGCGGCAAGACCGCGATCCTGGAGCCGGAGGAGCTGGACGACTCCTACTTCATGCTCCGGGTGCGGATCGACGGCGGACGCCTCACCACCCGGCAACTGCGGGTCATCGGCGAGATCTCGCAGGAGTTCGCGCGGGGCACCGCGGACATCACCGACCGGCAGAACGTCCAGCTGCACTGGATCCGGATCGAGGACGTCCCCGAGATCTGGAACCGCCTGGAGGCCGTCGGGCTGTCCACCACCGAGGCCTGCGGTGACACGCCCCGCGTCATCATCGGCTCGCCCGTCGCCGGCATCGCCGAGGACGAGATCATCGACGGCACCCCGGCCATCGAGGAGATCCACCGCCGGGTCATCGGCAACCCGGCCTTCTCGAACCTGCCCCGCAAGTTCAAGACCGCGATCTCCGGTTCGCCGCTGCTCGACGTGGCGCACGAGATCAACGACGTCGCGTTCGTCGGCGTCGAACACCCCGAGCACGGACCCGGCTTCGACCTGTGGGTCGGCGGCGGGCTGTCCACCAACCCGAAGATCGGGCAGCGGCTGGGCGCCTGGGTCCCGCTCGACGAGGTCCCGGACGTCTTCGAGGGCGTCCTGTCGATCTTCCGTGACTACGGCTACCGGCGCCTGCGCACGAGGGCACGGCTGAAGTTCCTGGTCGCCGACTGGGGCGCGGAGAAGTTCCGGCGGGTGCTGGAGGACGAGTACCTGAAGCGGCAGTTGACCGACGGCCCCGCGCCCGCCCAGCCCGTGGAGCGCTGGCGCGACCACGTCGGGGTGCACCGGCAGCGGGACGGCCGGTTCTACGTCGGTTTCGCCCCGCGGGTCGGCCGGGTGGACGGTGCCACGCTGGCCAAGATCGCCGACCTCGCCGAGGCGCACGGCTCGGGCCGGGTGCGGACCACCGTCGAGCAGAAGATGATCGTGCTGGACGTCACCGAGGAGCAGGTCGACTCGCTGGTCGCGGGCCTGGAGTCGCTGGACCTCACGGTGCGCCCGTCGCCGTTCCGGCGCGGCACCATGGCCTGCACCGGCATCGAGTACTGCAAGCTGGCGATCGTCGAGACCAAGGCGCGCGGCAGCGCGCTCATCGACGAACTGGAGCGCCGTCTCCCCGACTTCGACGAGCCGATCACCATCAATCTGAACGGCTGCCCGAACGCGTGCGCCCGTATCCAGGTCGCGGACATCGGTCTCAAGGGCCAGCTGGTCCTCGACGCCGACGGCAACCAGGTCGAGGGCTTCCAGGTGCACCTGGGCGGCGCGCTCGGCCTTGAGGCCGGGTTCGGCCGCAAGGTGCGCGGACTCAAGGTGACCTCCGCGGAACTTCCGGACTACGTGGAGCGGGTCCTCAAGCGCTTCGCGGCCGAACGCGAGGACGGCGAGCGGTTCGCCGCCTGGGCCGCCCGCGCCGACGAGGAGGCCCTGTCATGAGCGAGCGGGCCGCCCCCTTCTACTGCCCGTACTGCGGCGACGAGGATCTGCGCCCGAGCGAGCAGAACCACGGCGCCTGGGAGTGCGCGGCCTGCAACCGCGCCTTCCAGCTGAAGTTCCTCGGACTGCTCGCCCGGGGCGTCAGCAGGAGCGCCGAGGTCGGCTCTCCTGCTCACACCCCTGGCACGGGCGGCCTTCGGCATGCCGACGACGGAGGGCACGATCGCATATGACGACCGCTCAGCAAGAGCGTACGAGTGACGAGTTGCGGGCGCTCGCCGAGCAGGCGGGCCGTGAGCTGGAGAGCGCGCCCGCGCTCCGGATCCTCCAGTGGGCGGCGGACACGTTCGGCCGCCGCTTCTGTGTGACGTCCTCCATGGAGGACGCGGTGGTCGCCCATCTGGCCTCGCGGGTCATGAAGGGCGTCGACGTGGTGTTCCTCGACACCGGCTACCACTTCCCCGAGACCATCGGCACCCGGGACGCGGTCGAGGCGGTGATGGACGTCAACGTCATCACCCTCACCCCGCGCCGGTCGGTCGCCGAACAGGATGCCGAGCACGGCCCGAGGCTGCACGACCGCGACCCCGACCTGTGCTGCCGACTGCGCAAGGTGCAGCCCCTGGAGGAGGGCCTGAAGGGCTATCTGGCCTGGGCGACCGGGCTGCGCCGCGACGAGTCCCCGACCCGGGCGAACACTCCGGTCGTCGGCTGGGACGAGAAGCGGCAGAAGGTCAAGGTCTCCCCGATCGCCCGCTGGACCCAGGACGACGTGGACGCGTACGTCGCCGAGCACGGCGTGCTCACCAACCCGCTGCTGATGGACGGCTACGCCTCCATCGGCTGCGCGCCCTGCACCCGCCGGGTCCTCGCGGGCGAGGACGCGCGCGCCGGCCGCTGGGCCGGACGCGCCAAGACCGAGTGCGGGCTGCACCAATGACGATCACCGAGACCCAGGAGACGCACGTGACGACCGGAGCCACCGTCTGGCTCACGGGTCTGCCGAGTGCCGGCAAGACCACCATCGCGTACGAACTGGCCGGCCGGCTGCGCGCGGCGGGACACCTCGTCGAGGTGCTCGACGGCGACGAGATCCGCGAGTTCATCTCGGCGGGGCTCGGCTTCAGCCGCGAGGACCGGCACACGAATGTGCAGCGCATCGGCTTCGTCGCCGAACTGCTGGCCCGTAACGGCGTCAAGGCGCTCGTCCCGGTGATCGCGCCCTACGCCGACAGCCGCGACGCGGTCCGCAAGCGCCATGAGGAGAACGGCACGTCGTATGTCGAGGTGCATGTGGCGACCCCGGTCGAGGTGTGCTCCGAGCGCGATGTGAAGGGCCTGTACGCCCGGCAGGCGGCGGGCGAACTGACCGGCCTGACGGGCGTCGACGACCCGTACGAGGAGCCCGAGGCGCCCGATCTGCGGATCGAGTCGCAGCACCAGAGCGTGCAGGAGTCCGCGGCGTCGGTGTACGCCCTGCTCAGCGAGAGGGGACTGGCATGACGACCGTCGCGAAGGCCGGCGAGGGCACGGGCACGCCGTACGCGCTGTCGCATCTGGACGCGCTGGAGTCGGAGGCGGTGCACATCTTCCGCGAGGTCGCGGGCGAGTTCGAACGACCGGTGATCCTCTTCTCCGGCGGCAAGGACTCCATCGTCATGCTCCACCTCGCGCTGAAGGCATTCACCCCCGCGCCCGTACCCTTCGCCCTCCTCCATGTGGACACCGGACACAACTTCCCCGAAGTCCTCGACTACCGCGACCATGTGGCCGCCGCACATGGCCTGCGCCTCCATGTGGCCTCCGTCCAGGACTACATCGACCGCGGTGTGCTCAAGGAACGCCCCGACGGCACCCGCAACCCCCTCCAGACGCTCCCCCTCACCGAGACGATCCAGCAGCAGAAGTTCGACGCCGTCTTCGGCGGCGGACGCCGCGACGAGGAAAAGGCCCGCGCCAAGGAGCGCGTCTTCTCCCTGCGCGACGCCTTCTCCCAGTGGGACCCCCGCCGCCAGCGCCCCGAACTCTGGAACCTCTACAACGGCCGCCACGCACCCGGCGAACACGTCCGCGTCTTCCCCCTGTCCAACTGGACCGAACTCGACGTCTGGCAGTACATCGCCCGCGAGAACATCCGCCTGCCGCAGATCTACTACGCGCACGAACGCGAGGTCTTCCAGCGCAACGGCATGTGGCTGACGGCCGGTGAGTGGGGCGGCCCGAAGGACGGCGAGCAGGTGGAGAAACGGCAGGTCCGCTACCGCACCGTCGGCGACATGTCCTGCACCGGCGCCGTCGACTCCGACGCCGACACCATCGACAAGGTCATCGCCGAGATCGCCGCATCCCGGCTCACCGAACGCGGCGCCACCCGCGCCGACGACAAACTCTCCGAAGCCGCGATGGAAGACCGCAAGCGCGAGGGGTACTTCTAGGATGACCACGACGACCACCGAGGAACGTCAAGCCACCACCCTGCTGCGGTTCGCCACCGCCGGCTCCGTCGACGACGGCAAGTCCACCCTCGTCGGCCGCCTGCTGCACGACTCCAAGTCGGTCCTCGCCGACCAGCTCGAAGCCGTCGAACACGCCTCCCTCAGCCGCGGCAAGGACACCCCCGACCTCGCCCTGCTCACCGACGGACTGCGCGCCGAACGCGAACAGGGCATCACCATCGACGTGGCGTACCGCTACTTCGCCACCCCCCGCCGCCGCTTCATCCTCGCCGACACCCCCGGCCATGTGCAGTACACCCGCAACATGGTCACCGGCGCCTCCACCGCCGAACTCACCGTCATCCTCGTCGACGCCCGCAACGGCGTCGTCGAACAGACCCGCCGCCACGCCGCGATCGCCGCCCTCCTCCGCGTGCCCCACGTCGTGCTCGCCGTCAACAAGATGGACCTCGTCGACTACCGCGAGCCCGTCTTCGCCGCGATCGCCGAGGAGTTCACCGCGTACGCGAAGGAACTGGGCGTCCCGGAGGTCACCGCCATCCCGATCTCGGCGCTGGCCGGCGACAACGTGGTGGAGCCCTCCGCCACCATGGACTGGTACGGCGGCCCGACCGTCCTTGAGCACCTGGAGACCGTCCCGGTCAGCCACGACCTGGCGCACTGCCACGCCCGGCTGCCCGTCCAGTACGTCATCCGCCCGCAGACCGCCGAGCACCCCGACTACCGCGGCTACGCCGGACAGATCGCGGCCGGCACCTTCCGCGTCGGCGACGACGTAACGATCCTGCCCGCGGGCCTGACCTCCAGGATCAGCGGCATCGACCTGCTCGGCACCCCGGTCGAGACGGCCTGGACCACCCAGTCGGTGACGATCCTGCTGGAGGACGACATCGACATCTCGCGCGGCGACCTGATCGTGCCCAGCAAGGACGCCCCGGCCACCACACAGGACGTCGAGGCGACCGTCTGCCACGTCGCCGACCAGCCGCTGACCGTCGGCCACCGGGTGCTGCTCCGGCACGGCACCCGCACCGTCAAGGCGATCGTCAAGGACATCCCGTCCCGGCTCACCCTCGACGACCTCTCCCTGCACCCGCACCCGGGACAGCTCGTCGCCAACGACATCGGCCGGGTCAAGATCCGCACCGCCGAACCGCTCCCGCTCGACTCGTACGCCGACTCGCGCCGCACCGGCTCGTTCATCCTGATCGACCCGGGCGACGGCACGACCCTCACCGCCGGCATGGTCGGCGAGTCCTTCGCCGCGCCCGAGCCGGTCAAGGACGCCGACGAGGACGACGGCTGGGACTTCTGAACATGACCACGACGGACTTCTTCTCGACGTTCGCCAAGGAGGGCGGCCGTGTCGGCAGCGGCGCCCTCGGCAGCGGGCAGGGCGGAGTGGCGCGATGTGTGCGCTGACGTACGCGCACTGCCGGCGCGCCCTCACCCCCCACCCCCTGACCGAAGACCTGCCGAACTCCCGGCCACGCCCTGAGAGACCGTGACCGCCGGGCCAACGAGAGGAACACCTCCCGTGCCTGCCAACCGCTCCTTCGCACTCCGCCGCGGCCTCGCCGTGGCCGCCGCGCTCCCCCTCCTCGCACTCGCCGCCTGCGGTTACGGCTCCGAGTCCAAGGACAGCTCGTCCGACCAGAAGGTCGCCGCAGGCTCCGAGAAGATCGACGGCCTCGACTCCGTCCGGATCGGCTACTTCGGGAACCTGACCCACGCCACCGCGCTGGTCGGCAACCAGAAGGGCTTCTTCCAGAAGGAGCTGGGGGCCACCAAGGCCCAGTACGCCACCTTCAACGCCGGGCCCTCCGAGATCGAGGCGCTGAACGCCGGTTCCATCGACATCGGCTGGATCGGCCCCTCCCCGTCGATCAACGGCTACACCAAGTCCCAGGGCAAGAGCCTGAAGATCATCGGCGGTTCGGCCTCGGGCGGGGTGAAGCTCGTGGTCGACCCGGACAAGATCACCTCCCTGAAGGACGTCAAGGGCAAGCGGATCGCCACCCCTCAGCTCGGCAACACGCAGGACGTGGCGTTCCTCAACTGGATCGCGGACCAGGGCTGGAAGGTCGACGCGCAGAGCGGCAAGGGCGACGTCACGGTCGTCCGCAGCGACAACAAGGTGACCCCGGACGCGTTCAAGGCCGGCTCGATCGACGGCGCCTGGGTGCCCGAGCCGACGGCGTCGAAGCTGGTCGCCGAGGGCGGCAAGGTGCTGCTCGACGAGGCCACGCTGTGGCCGGACAAGAAGTTCGTGATCACGAACATCATCGTGTCGCAGAAGTTCCTCAAGGAGCACCCGAAGGCCGTCGAGGCGGTGCTGAAGGCATCCGTCGAGACCAACAAGTGGATCAACGCGAACCCGGAAGAGGCGAAGGCGGCGGCCAACAAGCAGCTGGAGCGGGACTCCGGCAAGGCGCTGCCGGCCGAGGTGCTGGACCCGGCGTGGAAGTCGATCCAGATCACCGACGACCCGCTGGCCTCCACGCTCGACACCGAGGCGGAGCACGCGGTCAAGGCCGGACTGCTGGAAAAGCCCGACCTGGCCGGCATCTACGACCTGACGATCCTCAACAAGGTGCTCAAGGCCGCGGGCGAGAGCCCCGTCGACGCCGCCGGTCTCGGCACCAGCTGACCCGCTCCGACGAGTTCCCAGGAGGTGACGACCATGGCCACGACGTACGCCAAGGCCGCCGAGGCCGTCGAGCACGCGGCACGCCTTGAGCATGTCTCCAAGTCCTTCGCGGGGCCGGGCGGGCAGCAGCTCGTCCTGGACGACATCAGCCTCGATGTCGCGCCGGGCGAGTTCGTCACCCTCCTGGGGGCCTCCGGCTGCGGCAAGTCCACGCTGCTGAACCTGGTGGCGGGCCTCGACGAGCCCACCGCGGGTTCGATCACGACGGACGGCCGCCCGGCCCTGATGTTCCAGGAGCACGCCCTCTTCCCCTGGCTGACCGCCGGCAAGAACATCGAACTCGCCCTCAGACTGAGGGGCCTGGCCAAGGCCGAGCGCCGCACCAGGGCCGAGGAACTGCTCGAACTCGTCCGGCTGAAGGGCGCGCACGGCAAACGCGTGCACGAACTGTCCGGCGGTATGCGGCAGCGCGTGGCGCTGGCCCGCGCGCTCGCCCAGGAAAGCAAACTGCTGCTGATGGACGAGCCGTTCGCGGCGCTCGACGCCATCACCCGGGACGTGCTGCACGACGAGCTGACCCGCATCTGGGCCGAGACCGGCGTGTCCGTGCTGTTCGTGACGCACAACGTGCGCGAGGCCGTACGGCTCGCCCAGCGCGTCGTCCTGCTGTCCTCCCGGCCGGGCCGGGTGGCCCGGCAGTGGACCGTCGGCATTCCGCAGCCGCGGCGCATCGAGGACGCTCCCGTGGCGGAACTGTCCGTCGAGATCACCGAAGTACTGCGTGGGGAGATCCGCCGCCATGGCCAGCACTGAGACGAAGACGGCGGACTCCGCCGAACTGCCCGGCATCGAGGCGGGCCTCGACGCGCTGGAGACCTCCACCGCGGGCCGTACACCGCTGCGCAAGACCCTCGTCGACAAGGTCGTGCCGCCGGTCACCGCGATCGTCGTGGTCCTGGTGGTCTGGCAGGGCCTGATATCCCTCGGCATCGTCGACGACCCCACCAAGCTGCCCTCCCCGGCGGCGGTGTGGCACGAGATCCAGAACGCCTGGCTGCGGGGCACGCTGCTGGACTACATCTGGACCAGCGTCTCGCGCGGTCTGCTCGGCTTCTGCTTCGCGCTGCTCATCGGCACCCCGCTCGGACTGCTGGTGGCGCGGGTGCGGTTCGTGCGCGCGGCCATCGGCCCGATCCTGTCCGGGCTCCAGTCGCTGCCGTCGGTGGCGTGGGTGCCGCCGGCCGTGATCTGGCTGGGCCTGAACAACTCGATGATGTACGCGGTGATCCTGCTCGGCGCGGTCCCGTCCATCGCCAACGGGCTGGTGTCCGGCGTGGACCAGGTGCCGCCGCTGTTCCTGCGCGCGGGCCGCACGATGGGCGCGACGGGTCTGAAGGGCACCTGGCACATCACGCTGCCCGCCGCGCTCCCCGGCTATGTGGCCGGCATGAAGCAGGGCTGGGCGTTCTCGTGGCGCTCACTGATGGCCGCCGAGATCATCGCGTCGTTCCCGGACCTCGGCGTGGGCCTCGGTCAGTTGCTGGAGAACGGCCGCAACGCCAGCGACATGGCCATGGTGTTCGAGGCCATCCTGCTCATCCTGTTCGTCGGCATCGCCATCGACCTGCTGATCTTCAGCCCGCTGGAGCGGTGGGTGCTGCGCAGCCGCGGGCTGCTGGTGAAGGGCTGAGAGGCGGCATGCGCACCCCGGTCCGCCCCGCGCTCGTGGTGATCGCCCACGGCAGCCGCGATCCGCGGCATGCCGCGACCGTGCACGCCCTGGTGCGGCGGGTGCGGTCGCTGCGGCCGGGGCTGCGGGTGGCGACCGGTTTCCTGGACTTCGACGCGCCGTCCGTGCACACGGTGCTGGAGTCCTTGGCGGCGGAGGGCGTACGGGACGTGGTGGCGCTGCCGCTGCTGCTCACCCGCGCCTTCCACGCGAAGGCGGACGTGCCCGCGGTGCTGCGGGAGGCCCCGCCGCGGCTGCGGATCCGGCAGGCCGATGTGCTCGGGCCGTCGCCGCTGCTGCTGGCGGCGCTGGAGCGGCGGCTGCGGGAGGCCGGGGTCGCGCCCGCCGACAAGCCCTCGACCGGGGTCGTGCTGGCCTCGGCGGGGTCCACTGACCCCGAGGCGATCGCGGTGATCGCCTCCATCGCGCGGGAGTGGCGGCGCAGCGGATGGCGCGCCGTGCGGCCCGCGTTCGCCTCCGCCGGATCGCCCGCGGGGTTCCCGCCGACCGAGGAGGCGGTGCGGGAGCTGCGCGGGCTGGGCTGCGCCCGGGTGGCCGTCGCGCCGTACGTCCTCGCGCCCGGCTTCCTGCCGGACCGGATCGTGCGGGGCGCGCGGGACGCGGACGCTGACGTGCTGGCCGATGTGCTGGGTGCGGCGCCTGAGGTGGCCCGGGTTGTGCTGGAACGGTATGGCTCCGCGGGTTCCGCTGCGGGGCTTCAGCTGTCGGGTGCGGGTGTGGGTATGGGTGCGGGTGCGTCGTGGCTTGGCGCGCAGTTCCCCGCGCCCCTATAGGGCGCGGATCACCTTGACCGTCGGGTGCGGGTGCGTGGGGGCTGAGCGCGCAGTTCCCCGCGCCCCTATGGGGCGCTGGGCGGGCAGGGAGTTAGCTCGATCTGGTGGAGGTGTTGGGGGTCTGCTGTCAGTTGGATTTCGGTGATGCGGGCCGCCTCGTCGAAGGCGAAGGTCAGGATCAGGCGTAGACGGCCGTGCGGGGCCATGACCAGGCCGAGTGTGCCGTCCAGCAGGGCGGGTCCGGTGAAGCGGGCGCGTGCCACGGCGGCCATCGCGCCCTGCGCGACCGGCTCGGCGCCGCGTACCGTGATCGGCTCCGGGGTGGGCACGACGAACCGGTCGGCGTGCAGCACCACTTCGGGGTCGAGCAGCGCGAAGAGCGCCGCGAAGTCCCCGCCGCGGGTGGCGGCCAGGAACGCCTCGACGGCCGCCCGCCGCCGCCCCTGGTCGTCGCCGGATACGGGGGCGCGGCCCCGGACCCGGCGGCGGGCGCGGCTGGCGAGCTGCCGGGTCGCGGCCGACGACTTCTCGATCACCGGGGCGATCTCGTCGAACGGCACCGCGAACAGATCGTGCAGCACGAACGCGACCCGTTCGGCCGGGCCCAGCGCGTCGAGCACCACCAGCAGGGCCACGCCGACCTCGTCGGCGAGCAGCGCCTCCCGGGCCGGGTCCGCGGCCTCCGCGTCGCCCGGCGCCTGCTCGTCGGGCCGCTGGGCCGCGAGCGGTTCCTCGCGCCGGGTGCGGCGCGCCCGCAGCAGGTTCAGGCACACCCGGCTGACCGCGGTGGTGAGCCAGCCGGTCAGGTTCTCGACCTCGCCGAGGTCGGTGCGGGCCGCGCGCAGCCAGGTCTCCTGCACCGCGTCGTCCGCCTCGGCGGCCGAGCCGAGCAGCCGGCGTGCCACGGCCGTCAGATGCGGCCGGTCCTGTTCGAAACGCGCCGCCAGCCGGCCGGCTTCGCCCGTGATCCCGTTCACCGTCCGCGCTTCCTCCCCCGTCCGGGCGGTCCGGACCGTCGAAGGATACGGAACTCGCCGAGCCGGGCGAAAGATCAGATGGCGGCGGAGGAGCGGCCGGCCGCCCCCTGCCCCGGGTCCCGGCCGCTCGACGCCAGCGCCCGCTCGAACACGGGCGCGTTCTCGGGCACCGGCACCGGGTCGGCGAAGCCGTCGTACTGCCGGTAGAGGTCGCCGTGCTTCTCCACCACGTCGAGGACCAGGCGGGCGGCGCCGGCCGAGACGCGGAACTCCTGGCCGGTGGCGACCGCCACGTCCCAGCCGTGCACCGCCGTCTCCTTGATGATCATCCCGGTGAGTTCGACGGCCGGCATCTTCGCCAGGCCGAGGTCGATCTCGCCCTGCCACGCCGAGGGGTCCGCCCAGGCGGCGACCGCGCGGTCCAGTTGGGCGGCGTACGCCTCGGCCCAGTCGGCGTCGGCGGTGAAGTCGCGGGCCGTCAGCTCCTCGGGCAGCGGCTTGCGCAGGGCGCGGTGCTCCAGGCCGTGGGAGGTGTAGAGCACCCAGTGGTTCACGAGGGCGCGGACGGTCCAGTCGGGGCAGTGCGTGCGGTCGTCGAGCCGGTCAGCGGGCACCCCGCGCGCGACGCGGGCCGCCTCGGCGGCGCATTCGGTCAGGTACGGGTACAGGGCGTCGTACGTCATGCGGCCACGCTAGGGAGCGCCCGGCGCGGGCCTCTTGAACAAACGCGACAGCCCACCGGCCGGCAAGGTGGCCTCGCCCCCGCAGGTCGAGGGTTCCCCGGGTCGCGCCGGGTCACTTGGCCGCGGCGGTCAACTCCACGAGTCTGCGGACGGTGTTCCAGTTGCGGCTGGTGGCGATCACGTCCCTGGTCCGGCGGGGCCGGGACAGGGCCTCGGCCAGCTTGGAACGGCCGAGGCCGTCGGGCGCGTACAGGTACAGGACGCGGTCGCCGAGCCGGAACTCCTCGGGGTGGTGGGCGGCCGCGTCGATGTCCGCGTAGCGGGCCGCGTCGACGGGGGCGGAGAAGTAGGTGGCGTGCAGCTGCCTTCCTTCGAGGTCGGCGGCCGGGAAGGGGCAGGCGTCGGCGACCGCCTTCAGATAGGCGTGGTCGCGCACGATCACGTCCACGGCGAAGCCGAACCGCTCCCTCGACGCCTGGCTGATCTCCGCGGCCAGCGACTCCTCGTCGCCGTGGTCCGCCGCGAAGACCGCCTGACCGCTCTGCAGATAGGTCTGCACGCGGTCATGGCCCAGGTCCTCGAGGAGCCCGCGCAGGTCGGCCATCGGGAGCTTTCTGCCGCCCACGTTGATTGCGCGCAGCAGCGCCGCGTACGTCGTCATCCGCACACGATAGCGACGCGTTCGGCGACCCTGATCCCGCTCCGCGCGGTCCCGGATACATGTAGGGGACAACCGTACTCCTGGGCGATGAGCCCCCGGGGTCCCACGGAATGAGCCGGGACGGCCGCAGTTCACCGGGCAGCACGACGAGACGCGCTTATCCCGCCCATACCTTCGAAGCGACACGTAGCGAACGTGTGGCGGCCGGGGCCGTCACCGCACACGAGGGGGCAAGCCCGTCATGGGGAACGGAGATTCGCGGGTGCGGGGCCTGGCCGCCCGGGCCGGCGGCTGGAGCGCACGCCACCGATGGGCTGCCGTCGGCATCTGGGTGCTGTTCGTGGTCCTGGCCATGGGGCTCGGTTCGGCCGCGGGACGGGTCGACGTCAACGCCAGCGATCAGATGGGGGGCGAGACACACACCGCGGCGCAGATCATCGACGACGCGGGGATCAAGGAGCCGGCCGGCGAGACCGTGCTAATCCAGGCCCGGGACGGCTCGGTCAAGGCCACCGACGCCGCGTTCAAGGCGGCCGTCGCCGATGTCGTCGAGGCGGTCGGGGCCACCGGCAAGGTCACCGACGTGACATCCCCTTACGACACGGGGACGATCTCGAAGGACGGCCGCAGCGCACTGGTGCAGTTCGACATGCGCGGCGACGCGGAGACCGCCGCCGACCGGGTCGAGCCGGTGCTGAAGGCCGTCGAGGGCGTGCAGAAGGACCACGGGTCGCTGCGGATCGAGGAGATCGGCGGCGCCAGCATGAACAAGCAGTACCAGGACGCCTTCGGGTCCGACTTCCAGCAGGCCGAGTACTCCGCCGTGCCGGTCGCCCTCGGCATCCTGCTGATCGCCTTCGGCGCGCTGGTGGCCGCGCTGCTGCCGGTGGCACTCGCGCTCACCGCGATCATGGCGACGATGGGTCTGATGGGTCTCGTCAGCCACCTCCAGCCGATGAGCGACACCGCCAACTCCGTGATGCTGCTGGTCGGCCTGGCGGTCGGGGTCGACTACTGCCTGTTCTATCTGCGCCGGGAGCGCGAGGAGCGGGACGCCGGGCGGGACCCGGGCACGGCGCTCAGGATCGCCGCCGCGACCAGCGGGCGCGCGATCATCGTCTCCGGTGTCACGGTGTGCGTGGCGATGGCGGGCATGCTCTTCACCGGGATCGCCGAGTTCAAGGCGATGGGCCTGGCCTCGCTGATGGTCGTGGCGGTCGCCATGGTCGGGTCGGTGACCGTGCTGCCCGCGCTCCTGTCGCTGCTGGGCGAGCGGGTCGAGAAGGGGCGGATCCCGTTCCTGCGCCGGCGCAGCCGTGGCGTGCCCGCCGAGAGCCGGTTCTGGACCGCCGTGCTGCGGGGCGTGCTCGCCCGGCCCATGGTGTCCGTCGTCGTCGCGGCGGGCGCGCTGCTGGCCCTCGCGGCGCCCGCGCTCGGCATGAAGACCTCGCAGCTCACACTGGACCAGGAGTTCGGGGACGGGCTGCCCATCGTGCAGACGTACAACCGGGTCAACGAGGCGTTCCCGGGCGGCTCCGAACCGGCCGAGGTGGTCGTCGAGGCGCGGGACATCAACGCGCCCGAGGTCAAGCAGGCGCTGGCCGACTTCAAGCGGCAGGCGGTCGACTCGGGTGCCTCGCGCGGCCCGGTGGACATCACGCTGCACGACGCGCAGAACGTCGCCCTGGTGTCCGTGCCGCTGGTCGGCGGCTCCGACATGGACAAGGCGGGCAGGAGTCTGGAGAAGCTGCGCGACGAGGTGCGGCCGGCCACGCTCGGCAAGGTCGACGGTCTCAAGGCGCCGATCACCGGACAGGTCGCCGGTTCCAAGGACTTCAACGACCAGATGGCCGGCTCCGTCATCCCGGTCTTCGCGTTCGTGGTCGTCTTCGCCTTCCTGCTGATGCTGCTGTCGTTCCGCTCGCTGACCGTCGCCATCACGTCGATCGTGCTGAACCTGCTGTCGGTGGGCGCGGCCTACGGCATTCTGGTCGCCGTCTTCCAGCACGGCTGGGGTGCCTCGCTGGTGGGCGCGGAGGGCGTCGGCGCGATCGTCACCTGGCTGCCGCTGTTCCTGTTCGTGATCCTGTTCGGGCTGTCCATGGACTACCACGTGTTCGTGGTCTCCCGGATCCGTGAGGCGCGGCTGCGCGGGCGCGGCACGAAGGAGGCGATCCAGCACGGGGTGGTCACCACGGCGGGGGTGGTCACCAGTGCCGCGGTCATCATGGTCGCCGTGTTCGCGATCTTCGGCACGCTGTCCATGCAGTCCATGAAGCAGATGGGCGTGGGCCTCGCGGCGGCGGTGCTCATCGACGCGACCGTGATCCGCGGTGTGCTGCTGCCGGCCGTGATGGCGCTGCTGGGCGAGCGGAACTGGTACCTGCCGAAGTGGCTGCACCGGCTGCCCGACCTCACCCACGACGAGTCCCCGGAGCCACCGGCCCCGGCACACCGCGCCGAGGGCGAACCGGTACGGGTCTGACCCCACCCCACCCCCTCCACGAGGGCCCGCCGCTCCCCCGGGGAGCAGCGGGCCCTCCCCCGTCCCGGCCCGCGAAAGCCGCACGAGCCCGTCCCGCGCCCGAGCCGAGGCGCCGCGGGCCCCTCGGTCCGCGCCGAAGCGGGTCACCGCAGGCTCCCGCCCGGACCCCGCACCCGCACCCGCACCCGGACGCGGTGTCCGGGTGCGTGGCTCCTCCTGGACGCGACGCCGACACGCACCCGCGCCCCGGTCCCCCGTTGCCCGGACCGGAGTCCGTGCGGGTGTGCGGTCCCGCTCGCGTGCGGCGCAGGCGCGTCAGTGGCGGTGGGTGGGGAGTTCGGCTTCGATGAGGTCGGCCGCTCGTGGGGTGCCGCCCTCCTCGGCCATGTCGGACTGGATGCGCTTGAGCCGCCGGGCCACCTCTGGGTCGTCGACCAGGGCCAGGGCCGTGGCCCGCAGCGTCGCGGCGTCCGCCTGCTCGGTGTCCAGGCGCCGGGCCACGCCGAGCCCCTGGAGCACATCGGCGTTGCCGAACTGGTCCACGGCCTGCGGTACGGCGATCATCGGCGTGGCCGTGGCCAGTCCCTCCTGGCTGCCGCCCGCGCCGGCGTGCGTGACGAACAGGTCGGCCTGCCTCAGGATCGCCAGCTGCGGAACCCAGCTGCGCACCTCCACGTTCGCCGGTACGACGCCCAGGTCGCCGGGGTCGACATGCCGGCCGATCTGGAGCACCAGGTGCCAGCCGGGCAGGTCCCCGAACGCGGCGACGCACTCCCGGTAGAACGCGGGCTGCTTGGTGAACGCCGAGCCGAGCGACACCAGCGCCACCTTCTCGGCGCCGGCCGGCCGCTGCCAGCCGCCCTCGGTGGAGCGGTCGCCCTGGCAGGCGCCGACGAACGTGTGGACGCGCTCGTCGACCCGGTCGGCATGCGGCTGGAGCGCCTTCGGGATCAGGACGATGGAGCGTGCGGGGCGGCCGGCGAAGGGATCGGGGTGCTGGGTGATCCCGTTCTGCGCGAGCCAGGACGCGAAGCGGGCATAGTAGGCCCGGCCGCGCTCGGTCTTGCGCGGCTCGGCCCACAGCGGCTCCATGACCTCCTCCTCGTAGCCGTCCCAGGCGACCAGGTTCGGCGAGAGGGAGATCGCGGGCACGCCCCACCGGTGGGCGAGGACCCTGGCCGGGTAGGAGGCGATGTCGTGCAGGACGAGGTCGGGTACGCCGTGCCCGCCGTGCTCGTACGCCTCGATCAGCTGTGGCAGCGCCTGGATCGCGTCGTTCAGGAACGGCTCCACGTTGTCCAGCAGGGTGCTCCCCCAGGCTTCGGGGTCGGCGTCCGGGCCGGGCAGCGTGGAGGTGTAACGCACCGGCAGGGCCCCGGTCGCGGCCACCTTCTCGGCGAAGACCGGTGGGATCGCGTACGTCACCCGGTGCCCCCGCGCGACGAGTTCGCGGATCACCTCCAGGCTGGGGTTCACATGGCCATGGGCGGCGATGGAGAACATGGCGATATGCGCGGGAGTGGTCATGCCGCGAGGCTAAACAAGACGATACGTCTCGTGCAACAAGGTTTCCACCGCCCTGCTCCGCCGCCGACGCCCAGCGGGTCACCGCCGGTGGCGCGGGGCACCGGCGATGGCGCGGGTCGGCTTGGTGCCGCTGGTACAGGACACCGCACCTCACACGGGACGCCCGAACGTGCCGCGAGCCAGGGCGCCCCGCGTCACCGGGCCTTCGGCAGCATGCGGGCGCCGGCCGGCCCACCGCCCGCGAAACCGCCCCGCGTGCGGCGGGACGCCCCGAGGCGGCCCCGCGCCGAGACATCCGTGCCCCGAGCCCGGTGCTCGCGGGAGCACGGGCCCGCCGGCCTGCGGCCCGTGGCCCTGTGGTGCGGGTCAGCGTTGGTAGCGGGAGAGGATCAGGTTTCCGTCGTGTTCCAGGCGGTGGCGGAGTTCGGCCAGGTCGATGGCTCCGCTGTAGTACTCCTGGAGGGCCGGGGTGGCGACCTTGTCCTTCCATTCCGGGTAGCCGCGCACGGACTGGGCGGGTGCCGGGCTGAGGTGAGCGGCCAGGGCAGCCCCGACCGCCCAGCCGTCCTCGGCGGTGTGCAGCGCCGGGTCCCGCAGGGCCCGGGTGCCGGTGGGCAGCATCCAGTCGCCGAGGGCCAGCCGCACCATGTTCCGGGGCCGCAGCAGGAAGTCGACGAACGCTGCGGCCTCCTTCTTGTGCGGGCTGTCCTCGGCGATGGACAGCGTCTGCGGGCTGACCCCCTGGGTGAGCCCTTCGGCGCCGGCCGGCGCGGGCAGCACCTGCCACTCGAAGCCCTCGGGCGCCTGCTGCGCGACCTGCTGCCGGTAGGAGAAGCCCAGCGGGACCATCGCGTACCGGCCGCCGAAGAAGCCGGGCAGCGTGTCGGAGCCGCCGCTGCCCAGCGTCGATCCGGGCGCGCTGCGGTCGGCGACCTGGTCGCGTACGGTGCGCGGCACCACCGCGTCGCCCGCCGCGAACCGCACCGTCACCCGGCCGTCCGCGCCCCGGTGGAAGAGCCGGCCGCCCGCGGACAGGGACAGGTTGAGCGTGGCGGAGACGGGCTCCTTGAGCGGCCAGGCCACCCCGTACCTGTCCCCTCCGCTCAGCCGCGCGGTCACCTCCCGGAACTCGGCCCAGCTCCAGGGGTGTTCGGGCGTCGGTATGCGCACAGCGGACGCCCGCAGCCAGGCCGCGTTCGCGATCAGCACCCGCGGCTCCTGAAGGAACGGCACGCCGTAGACGCCGTCCCCGAACGTGGTGGTACGCCAGCTCCGCTCCGGGATGTCCGAGGTGAGCCGGTCGGACAGCAGGCCGGTGAGATCGGCGAGATAGCCGCCGTAGGCGAAGTCCGCGAGGTCGTCGGAGGCGTCGTGGACGATGTCCGGGGCCTCGCCGCCCTCGAAGGCGGTGAGCAACTGGTCGTGGACGCTGTCCCAGCTTCCCTGGACGTACTCGACCTGGACACCGGGATGCGTGGTGTTCCACTCCCGTACCAGTTGTCTGGTGGCGGCCACGGACTCCTGCTGCCAGGCCAGCGACTGGAACCGCAGCCGGATCGGGCCGGTGCCGTCGCCTCCCGCGGAGGAGCAGCCCGCGAGGAACAGCAGGAGTGCGCCGAGCAGCGTCGCCGTCCGGGTCCGCATCAGCTCTTCACCGCCCCGGCGAGCATGCCGCTCGTGATCCGCCGCTGGATGAGGGCGAACACCAGCAGGGACGGCAGGGTCGCGAGGGACGCGGCGGCGGCCAGCGGCCCCAGGTCCACGGCGCCCTCCGCGCCGACGAAGTGGGTGAGGACGACGGGCAGGGTCTGTTTCTCCGGGGTCTTCAGCAGCACCAGCGCGAAGAAGAACTCGTTCCACGCGGTGACGAACGCGAACAGCGCCGTCGCCACGATCCCCGGTGCCAGCAGCGGCGCGGTCACCGACACCAGGGTCCGCAGCCGCCCGGCCCCGTCGACCGCCGCGGCCTCCTCCAGTTCGGCCGGCACCGCCCGCACATAGCCGGTGAGCATCCACAGGGCGAACGGCAGCGCCCACACCACGTAGACCAGGACAAGCCCGGCCAGGGAGTCGATCAGCCGCAGGCTCTTCAGCACCAGGAACAGCGGGATGATGACCAGGACGAACGGGAACGCCTGGCTGACCACCACCCATCCCGTGGCCGCCCGGGACAGCGCCGTGCGGCGGCGGGCGACCACGTACGCCATCGGCGTCCCGATCAGTACGGCGATCAGCGCCGCCCCAAGCGCGGCGAGCAGGGAGTTGAGTGCCGCGTGCAGCAGCGGCTGCTCGTCGAGTGCCTGCCGGAAGTTGGCCAGGGTGGGATCCTGCGGGATCCAGGTGGGGTGCGCGCTGCCCAGCTCCCGCGGCGACTTGAACGCGGTGGAGACCAGCCACAGGAACGGCAGGGCGAGGAACGCGAGATAGCCGAGCAGTGCCGCGTACTGCCCGAGCCGCACGCCGGTACGGGTCCTCATGCCTCGTCACCTCCCCGTAGCCGGCCCGCCAGGAAGACGGCCAGGAGCACCGAGATCACCGCGACCATCACGCATCCCATCGCCGCCGCGTAGCCGAACTGCCCGTAACGGAAGGCTTCTTCGTAGGCGAACAGCATGGGCAGCCGGGTGCGTCCGCCGGGGCCGCCGTTGGTCAGCACATAGACCAGGGCGAAGGAGTTGAAGTTCCAGATGAGGTTGAGGGCGGTGATGGCCAGGGCGACCGGTCTGAGGGCGGGCCAGGTGACCGTGCGGAACCGGCGCCAGGCGCCCGCGCCGTCCACGGCCGCCGCCTCGTGCAGTTCGCGGGGGGTGTTCTGCAGCCCGGCGAGCAGGGCGACCGTGGTCTGCGGCAGGCCGGCCCAGACCCCGACGACGACCACCGCGGGCAGGGCGGTGCCGAGCCCGCCGAGCCAGTCCCGGCCGTCGCCGAGGCCCAGGTCGCGCAGGGTCTCGTTGAGGACGCCGGCGTCCGGGTTGTAGACGAGCCGCCACATCAGGCCGACGACGACCTCCGGCATGGCCCACGGGACGATCGCCAGCGCGCGGGCGAGCCAGCGCAGCCGCAGGTCCTGGTCGAGCAGCAGGGCAAGGCCCAGCGCGAGCAGGAACTGCGCGGCGGTCACCGCGACGGCCCACACCAGGCCGATCCGGAACGACTCCCAGAACAGGGTGTCCTGGAGCAGGTCCCGGAAGTTGAGCCCGCCGATCCACCGGGTGGGCGCGGTGCGGCCGGACTGGGCGTCGGTGAACGCCAGCAGGATGCCGTACAGCAGCGGTCCCACGCTCAGCACGAGGATGGGGATCAGCGCGGGCAGCACCAGGAACCATGCGCCGTGCCCTGCGGCCCGCCGCGCGGGCCGCGCCGCCGGTCGCCCTCTCGCCTCGGTCGGCACTGCCACGGCGTCTCCCCCCTCTGCGCGGCCCGTGCGGGCCCCGTCATGGTCGTGATGGCTGCGGGCCTCGTCAAGGCATCGCGCACGGGCCGCGACCTGTACGGATGCGAGACTGGCCGACGGGCGACGCCACCGGGCGACGCCTTGGGCACCGACACGGAGGCGGACGATGGACGAGGCACGCGCACGGGACGTACTGGCCACGGCAGGGGTGCTGCCGGGGCCGGCCCGGGGCGCGCGGATGCTCGCCCTGGGCGAGAACGCGGTGTTCGCCGCCGGTGATCTGGTGGTCAAGGTGGGCCGGGACGCCGGCCTGCTGGAGCGGGCGCGGCGCGAGCTGCGGATCGCCGGATGGCTGGCCGAGGCGGGCGTTCCGGCGGTGCGGGCTGCCGACGCCGAGGCCCGGCTGGTGGACGGGCACCCGGTCACCGTGTGGCACCGGCTGCCCGCGGCCCTGCGCCCCGCCGAACCGCGGGACCTGGCCGAGGTGTTGCGGCTGGTGCACGCCCTGCCCGCCGCTCCCTTCGAGCTGCCGCCGCGCGAGCTGCTGGCCGGTGTGGAGCGCTGGCTGCGGCTCGCGGGCGACACGATCGACCCGGCGGACGCGGCGTATCTGCGTGCGCGGCGCGACGGTTTCGCGGTGGCCTCGGCCGCGTTGACCCCCCGGCTGCCGCCGGGCCCCATCCACGGTGACGCGCTCCCCCGCAATGTGCACATCGGCCCGGACGGTCCGGTCCTGGTCGACCTGGAGACCTTCTCCGCCGACCTGCGCGAGCACGACCTGGTGGTCATGGCCCTCTCCCACGACCGTTACGGCCTGCCCGCCGCGGCCTACGACTCCTTCACCGAGACGTACGGCTGGGACGTGCGCGCCTGGGAGGGCTGCTCGGTGCTGCGCGGGGCCCGGGAGACGGCCAGCTGTGCCTGGGTCGCCCAGCACGCCCCGGCCAACCCCAGGGCCCTGGCCGAGTTCCGCCGCCGGGTGGCGTCGCTGCGCGACGGCGACGAAACGGTGCGCTGGCACTCCTTCTGAGCCGCTGCCGACCGGGCTCCGCCCCGCCTGCCGCCGGCGCGGGTGTCAGTGGGCGTAGGGCACGACCGGCCAGGCGGGCTCGACCGTCGCGGCGGGGTTCGAGGTGCGGCGCAGGTATCTCTGGAGCGAGACCGCCTGTTCGGCCGCGGCACGGACCTGGAGGTCATGCAGCTCCGTCGGGGCCAGCGTGCCTATGACCGCGTGTCTGGCGCCCATGGAGCGCGCAGCGCGGGCCGCGGCCACCGCGTCCGCGACCGCGTTGTGCGCGTCGTCGAGCGGCACCCCGTAGTGCTCGCACAGCGCCCGGAGATTGCGTGATCCCTTCCGGTAACGGTCCACGTGCTTGTCCAGGACCAGGGGGTCGATGACGGGCGACGCCCCTGCCCGCAGCCGGGCCGCCGGCGGCCGAATGCCGTGGCGCCGGCATTCGCGGTCCAGGAGCGAGAGGTCGTACCGCGCGTTCATCACCACCAGCGGCGTCCCCGAGTTGAGCACGTCGGCCACCGTCGAGGTGATCTCCTCGATCGCGGGAGCCGCCGACACGCCGTGTCTGCGGGCGTGTTCCGTGGAGATGCCGTGGATGGCGGACGCCTGGTGCGGGATGGTGATGCCCGGGTCGAGCAGCCAGGTCCGGGGCTCGGGCGGGCGTCCGTCCGCGTCCACGGCCACGACCGCGGCGGTGACGATCCGGTCGGTCTCGATGTCGGTCCCCGTGGTTTCCAGGTCGAAGGCGACCAGCGGTCCGCTGATCCAGCTCATCGCGTAACCTCGCTCACCGCCGCGGCACGGACGCTCCGGTGCCCTGCCGAAGCGCGCGCACGCAAGGCCGCGTTGACATCGGCGACGGGTGTGACGGCGTGCCGCTCGCGCGGTGTTCTCCCGGTCGTCTCCAGGTCGGAGCCGATCAGCGGCTCCCGGTGCCGGCCCATGGGCGGTCCCCCTTCCTGATGGTGCGTTCCCCCAGTGGTTCTTACGATCGCATGCGCCACTGACAATCCGAGGACCGCATTCCGCTTGCGCCCGGGGACGGTTCAGGACACCGGGCGCGAATCCGCCCAAGCCAGCTCGAACTCCTCGCGATAGGTCGGAAAGAGCCCGGCTTCGACCACATCGTCCGGCTTGACCAGGCGGCTGCCGCCCCGCAGCACCAGCACCGGCGACTCCATCCCCCGCGCCCCGCGCAGATAGGACTGCACCACCGCGATGCCGTCCGCGCCGTCGCCGTCCACGAGATAGGCCGTGAAGCGCGGCGTCTCGTCGTACACCTGGATCTCGAAGGCGCCCGGGTCGCGCAGCCGGGACCGCACCCGGCGCATGTGCAGGATGTTCATCTCCACCGACCGGCTCAGCTCGCCCCGTTTCATCCCCAGTTCGCGCTCCCGCCGCTTGACCGCGCTGGACGCCGGGTTCAGGAAGAGCAGCCGGACCCGGCCGCCGGACTCGGCCATCCGCACCAGGCGCCGCCCGGAGAAGTTCTGCACGAGCAGGTTGAGTCCGATCCCGATGGCGTCCAGGCGGCGGGCGCCGCCGAAGATGTCCTCGGCGGGGAACTGGCGCAGCAGCCGCACCCGGTCCGGGTGCACGGCGACCACGTCCGCGTACCGGTCGCCGACCAGGTCCTCCACCGCGTCGACGGGCAGCCGCCGTGCCGAGGGCACGTCACCGCCCGTGCCGAGCATCTCCAGCAGCCGGGCTGAGGCCCGTTCGGCCTGGCCGAGGACGGCCTCGGACAGCGCGCGGTTGCGCGAGACGACGTTGCGGGTGACCTCCAGCTCGTCCAGCGCGAGTTCGACGTCACGGCGCTCGTCGAAGTAGGGCTCGAAGCAAGGCCAGTGCTGCACCATCAGCTCGCGCAGCTGCGGCAGGGTGAGGAAGCTGAGCACGTTGTCGTCGGCCGGGTCGAGCAGATAGCCCTTGCGGCGGCTGACCTCGCGCACGGCGACCGCGCGCTGCACCCACTCCTGCCCGGCGGGTCCGGCCGCCGCGACCACCCAGTCGTCGCCGTGGACCGGTTCGTAGACGGGCCGCAGGACGGCGGCCACGACCGCGCGCAGCCGCTGTTCGACCAGGTTCAGCCAGATGTAGGCCCGGCCGGCCCGCTGGGCCCGGGTGCGCACCTCGAGCCAGGCGTCGGCGTCCCAGTCCAGCTCCGGTCCGATGGCGCCCGCCGCGTCCATCGGCCGGGCCAGGGACACCGCGCCGGGCGGGACGTCTGCGGAGTTCCCCTCGTGACTCTCGTCACCAGGGGGCAGCTCCAGCCCTCCCGAGCCCACCCGTGCACCGCCTTCCGCTTCCCCCGGGCATCCCCGTCCCAACGATCAAGGAAGGGTACTCCGGGAGCGGTCGGCGGTGCAGCCGGATGGACAGGGTCGTTGCTCAACTGCGAGGCTGCCAGTGTCCGTTCTGCCAGGAGAGCTGGTCGGGGGTGAGCGGATTCATGGCGGTGACGTCCCGGGGAGCGAGGGAGAACCCCTGCCAGTGGACGGGCATGGGCTGCTGGTCCTCGTCCCGCGCTATGTGGTGGAAGCCCACGTTCATCCAGACCACGGGGTGGGTGAGGGTCTGGCCGTTGACCCACTTGTCGACGGACTTGCCCGCTCCGGCTGGGCAGTTGCCGGTGTTGTTGCTGGCGAACTGCTCGCACTTGTTGTACTGGGTGAAGTAGACGTCGTGCCGGGTGTAGCTGCGCCCGGGGTACCTGGTCGTGGCGCCGGGGACGATCTCGTACGAACGGGCGTGACCGTCCTTGTTCTTGCCGGTGGCGCTGACCACCCGCCACCAGCGGTAGGTCTTGTGGTCCCCGGCGAGTTCCTTGGTGACCTTGGTGCGGGTGGTCTTCGCGGTCGGGGCCTCCTGGCCGCGGGCCGGGGCGGTGACGGTCGAGTCGTACTGCTCGATCTTCGTCTTGGACGAGCCGTCGAGGCCGAAGTCCAGCCGCCAGAAGACGTTGTGGCTGTGGCTGGTGGCGTAGGCCTTGGCGCCCTTGCCGATCGGCCAGCCGCGGCCGTCGCCCGCGTCGTAGTCCTCGTACGAGAGACTGCCGGTCGCGCCGACGTTCATGGTGATCGTGCCGTCGTCCTGGAAGCGCCACTCGGAGATGTACTCGTACCAGCCGACCTGGTTGACCGTGTAGACCAGCAGGTCCTTGCCCTGGGCCTGGTAGACCTTGGTCGCGCTGTCGCCCTGCATGCGGTAGGCGTGGCCGCGGGTGCGGGTGGTGGTGCACAGGCCCTTGACGTCCGGGTGCCGAGGGTCCCAGGCGTCCGGCACCTTGACGGTCTTGATGGTGCCGCCGGGGCATTCGCCGGGCGCCAGGTTCATCAGGCCCTGCGCGAAGCCGAAGCCCGTCAGGTCGTCGTACTCGACGCTGCCGTCGTCGTAGGGGACGTGGATCTGTCCCAGCCGGGCGCTGTTCAGCACCTTGATCGGCTTGGTCTCGCCCTTGGGCTGGTAGGAGACGTCGTCGAGGACCAGTCCGGCCTTGCTGTCGTAGCGCCAGCACATCCGCCAGGTGGTGCCGCCGGCGAGTTTCTGCTCGATGCGGTAGGCGGCGCTGCACTCGGCTGCGGCCGGCGCCGCGGTGCGCGGCTGGGCGACGGCCGGGCCCGTGCCGGTGGTGGCACCGGCGACCAGCGCGGCCACGGACAGTCCGACGGCCGCCCGTGTGCGGGCACGGCTGATTCTGTTCACACGCATGAAGGAATGACTCCCTTGCAGGAAGGTGCGGGAGGTACCGGGATTCGGGAGGTACCGGGGTTCACGGAGGCGTCCGGGGCGCCGGGCGGGCCGCGGCTCAGCCGCGGTCGAGCGCGGCGACCTTGCGCGCGCTCAGGTCGACCACCAGGTGACGGGTGTCGATCCAGGGCCCGTTGACGACCTTCGGGAACAGCCGTACGCAGCGGTGCTCTCCGCACCGGTCAAGGGCCGCGGGCTGGGCGCCCGGCGCGGCACGGTAGACCGCCCCGTTGAGCAGCAGCTGGTCCGGGGAGGTGAGTTCCCGGCCGGTGGCGTCCCGGTAGTCGGCGCGCAGGCCCGCGCCCAGCGGGTCGGCGATCAGCAGCCGGGCCGCCTCGGCGTTCTCGGCACGGCTCAGCGGCGGCTGGACGCCGTGCTGGACGCCGGTGCGCACCACCTTCCCGGCGTCCAGGTCGACGGTCCTGGTGACGAGGGTGTCGTCCCGGTAGTCGTAGTACGTCACGTCCGCGCGGCGCGGCGCGGCCGGGTCGTCGACCTCGGCGGCGTCCGGGTCGGCGAGGTCGACGGTGAGGCGCTGCGGGCCGCGCTCGCCCTCGACGTCCTGCGCGGTACCGAGGTGCTGCCGGTCCAGGGCGATCCGTTCGACCCGGGCGATCTCGTCGTCGGTGAGCGGGTCGGTCCCCCTGCCCCGCGCGCCCTGCTCGGGCGCCTGCTCGACCACGCCCGGCGCGACCGCCCCGTCCTGCCCGGGCGCGGTCTGTCCGGGCGCGGTCTGTCCGGGCGCGGCCTGCCCCGTGGTCCGGCCGCCGGCCGCGCCGTCGCCCGCCCCCTCGGCTCCCGCCGTGCCCGGCAGGGTGATCCCGATCATCGCGGCGGTCGCCGCCACCGCTATGGCCGCGCCGGCCACCACCTTGCCCAGATGTCTGTGCACTGTCTCGCGCACTTCTTTCCCCCTACTCCCCCTGTGGTCCCGGGAGTACGTGTCTGCCCCACTGGTTTCGCACACGGCGTCACATGCGTCGCTCGTGTGCCTTGGTCGCCCGGTAAGAGGGACCCAAGTGGCGGCGGGTTCCCTCACTTTGTGCCGCGACTCGGGGCCAAGGCGCCCCCGGCGGCACGGCACACCTGCAAGAGTCGTATCCATGCAGGTCTGGCCTGGAGAGGCATATCCGCTCGGCGCCACCTACGACGGCGCCGGGACCAATTTCGCGGTCTTCACCGAGGCCGCGGACCGAGTGGAGCTGTGTCTGCTGCACGACGACGGCTCGGAGACGGCGGTGGAACTGCGCGAGAGCGACGCGTTCGTGCGGCACGCGTATCTGCCCGGCGTGATGCCGGGGCAGCGGTACGGGTTCCGGGTGCACGGGCCGTACGACCCGGGGCGCGGGCTGCGCTGCAACTCGGCGAAGCTGCTGCTCGACCCGTACGCCAAGGCGGTCAGCGGCAGCGTCGACTGGGGCGAGGAGGTCTACGGCTACCACTTCGGCGCGCCGGACGAGCGCAACGACCTGGACTCGGCACCGCACACCATGACGTCCGTCGTGGTCAACCCGTACTTCGACTGGGGCGACGACCGCAGGCCGCGCACCGAGTACCACCACACGGTGATCTACGAGGCCCATGTCAAGGGCCTGACCATGCGGCACCCGGCGCTGCCCGAGGAACTGCGCGGCACCTACGCGGGGCTCGCGCACCCGGCGGTGATCGACCATCTGACGGGGCTCGGGGTGACGGCCCTCGAGCTGATGCCGGTGCACCAGTTCGTCGACGACCACCGCCTCGCCGACCTGGGCCTGAGCAACTACTGGGGCTACAACACGATCGGCTTTTTCGCCCCGCACAACGCGTACGCCTCCTGGGGCGACCGGGGACAGCAGGTCCTGGAGTTCAAGTCGGCGGTCCGTGCGCTGCACGAGGCCGGGATCGAGGTCATCCTCGACGTGGTCTACAACCACACGGCGGAGGGCAATCACCTGGGTCCGACGCTGTCCTTCCGGGGCATCGACAACCCGAGCTACTACCGTCTCGCGGAGGACCCGCGCTACTACACGGACACCACCGGCACCGGGAACTCGCTGCTGATGCGGTCCCCGCACGTCCTGCAGATGATCATGGACTCGCTGCGGTACTGGGTCACCGAGATGCACGTGGACGGCTTCCGGTTCGACCTCGCGGCCACCCTGGCGCGCCAGTTCCACGAGGTGGACCGGCTGTCGTCGTTCTTCGACCTGGTCCAGCAGGACCCGGTGGTCTCCCAGGTGAAGCTGATCGCCGAGCCGTGGGACGTGGGCGAGGGCGGCTACCAGGTGGGCAACTTCCCGCCGCTGTGGACCGAGTGGAACGGCAAGTACCGCGACACCGTGCGGGACCTGTGGCGGGGCGAGCCGCGCGCGCTCGCCGAGTTCGCCTCCCGGCTGACCGGGTCGTCCGACCTGTACCAGGACGACGGACGGCGCCCGCTCGCCTCGATCAACTTCGTGACCTGCCACGACGGTTTCACACTGCGCGACCTGGTGTCGTACGAGCACAAGCACAACGAGGCCAACGGCGAGGACAACCGGGACGGGGAGAGCCACAACCGGTCCTGGAACTGCGGGGTGGAGGGCGAGAGCGACGACCCGGGCGTGCGGGAACTGCGGGCCCGCCAGATGCGCAACTTCACGGCCACGCTGATGCTGTCCCAGGGCGTGCCGATGATCAGCCACGGCGACGAGTTCGCGCGCACGCAGCGCGGCAACAACAACGCCTACTGCCAGGACAACGAGCTGTCCTGGGTGCAGTGGCCCGAGGACGGCCACGAACTGCTCGACTTCATGCGGGCGATGGTGTGGCTGCGCAAGGACCACCCGGCCTTCCGCAGGCGCCGCTTCTTCCACGGCCGGCCGGTCGAGGGCACCCACGACGACCTGTCCGACATCGCCTGGTTCACCCCCGAGGGCCACGAGATGACCCAGCGGGACTGGGACTTCGCACAGGCCTCGGCGCTGACGGTGTTCCTCAACGGCAACGCGATCTCCGAGCCGGGCCCGCGCGGGGAGCACATCGCCGACGACTCCTTCCTGCTGATGTTCAACGCCTCACCGGACACCCTGGACTTCGTCGTGCCGGTCGATCACGGCCGGCAGTGGCAGATCACCGTCGACACGTCCCACCCGGACGGCGTACCGCCGCAGCCCGGCCCGAAGGTGGCCGCGGGCACCCGCCTCACCCTCCCGGACCGCAGCCTCACGGTGCTGCAACGCCCGGCCTAGCCGGGCACCGGCCGCGCGCGGGTGCGTGTGGACGCCCCGCCCGGCCTGGCGCCGCAGGCCGAAGCCTTCCACGCGCGCGTGAGTGCGTGTGGGGGGACCGTGACACGAAAAGGGATGGGACGGGTACACAGGTCTGCATGACGGATGTCCGCATGGCAGACGAGCGTCCCGGGCCGGTGGTGCCCACGGCCACCTACCGGCTCCAGGTGCAGCCCGAGTTCCCGTTCGCGGCGGCCGAGGCCGCCGTGCCCCATCTGGCCTCGCTCGGCGTGTCGCACCTGCATCTGTCCCCCGTCCTGGAGGCCGTGCCCGGCTCCACGCACGGCTACGACGTGGTGGACCACGCGCGCGTACGGGACGAGCTGGGCGGTGAGCGGGGCCTGCGGGCGCTCGCGCGCACCGCGCGGCAGCACGGGCTCGGGCTCGTGGTGGACATCGTGCCCAACCACATGGCGATGGCCCCGCGGCACAACCGCGCCCTGTGGGAGGTACTGCGCAAGGGCCCCAAGTCGCCGTACGCGCGCTGGTTCGACATCGACTGGGAGGCGCAGGGCGGGCAGCTGCTGCTGCCGGTCCTCGGCGGCCCGCTCGGCGCGGAGGCCGAGCACCTGGTGGTCGACGGCGACGTGCTGCGCTACCACGACCACGCCTTCCCGCTGCGCGAGGGCACGGAAGACCTGCCGCTGCCGCTGCTGCTGGACGCCCAGTGGTACCGGCCGGTGTGGTGGCGGCTGGCCCGTACAGAACTCAACTACCGGCGCTTCTTCAGCATCTCCGAACTCATCGGCGTGCGGGTGGAGGACCCGGAGGTGTTCACGGCCACCCATGCGAAGATCCTCCAGCTGCTGCGCGAGGGCGTGATCGACGGGCTGCGCGTCGACCACCCCGACGGCCTCGCCGACCCCGACGGCTATCTGCGGCGGCTGCACGAGGCGACCGGCGGGCGCTGGACCGTCGTCGAGAAGATCCTGGCCGCCGGGGAGCATCTGCCCGCCGCCTGGCCCGTCGCCGGCACCACCGGCTACGACGCCCTCCGGCACGTCGACGGCGTGTTCACGGATCCGGCGGGCGCGCAGGAACTGCTCGGCCACTACCGGCGCCTCGCGGCACCGCGCGCGGACCGGGGCGGCGACTGGGAGGCCACGGTGCGGCGGGCCGCCCACCAGGTGCTCACCCATGAGCTGGCCGCCGAGGCGGACCGGCTGACCCGGGTGGTGAGCCGGCTGTGCGCCGCCTCGCCGGACCCCGCCCTGCGCGACCGGGCGCCCTGGGCGCTGCGCACCGCGCTGCGGGAACTGCTCGTCCGGCTGCGGGTGTACCGGCCCTACGCCTGCGAAGACGCGGCACGCGTGATCACCGAGGGGGCCGCCGCCGAGGCCCGGCGCGCCTTCGCCGTGCCCGAGGAGGGCGAGGCGGTGGACGTCGTACGCGGCCTGCTGCTGCGGCCGGACGGGGACGGCACGCCCGGTGCCGGCCCGGCCCTCGCGGAGTTCCGTACGCGGTTCGCGCAGACCGCGTCGGCTTTGCGCGCCAAGTCCGTGGAGGACACCGCGTTCTACCGGTACGTGCCGCTGTTGTCCGCGACCGAGGTCGGCGGCGACCCGGGCGGCCCGGCCGTGTCCCCGCAGGACTTCCACGCGTACTGCGCGCGCGTGCAGCGCGACTGGCCGGGCACCGGGACCGTGCTGTCGACCCACGACACCAAGCGCAGCGCCGACGTGCGGGCCGCGCTGGCCGTGCTCACCGAGTGCCCGTCGCGGTGGGCGGACGTCCTCGCCGAAGTGCGTCGCGACGGCGCGGCGCCGGACGCGCAGCTCGCCTGGGCGGCCTGGCAGACGGTGTTCGGGCTGGGCCCGGCGGACCCGGAGCGGGTCGGGCGGGCGCTGCTGAAGCACGCGCGCGAGGCGGGCCTGCACACGAGCTGGACGGAGCGGGAGACGGCGTACGAGGAGGCGGTCACGGAGTTCGTCGCGGCCGGGCCGTGCGGGCCGCCCGGCGAGCGCGTGGCCGCCTTCCGGGACGCGCTGGCGGCGCACGTACGGGCCAATGTCCTCGGCGCCGCCCTGGTCCATCTGACGATGCCCGGGGTGCCGGACCTGTACCAGGGCACGCAGGACGAGTACCGGGCGCTGGTGGACCCGGACAACCGGCGGCCGGTGCGGTTCCCGACCGGGGCGGCGGGCGGGTCCGGGGAGAAGGCCGCGGTGACGGCGGCGGCGCTGCGGCTGCGCGCACGCCGGCCGGACGTGTTCGGGGCGGCGGGGACGTACGCGGCGCTGACCGCGGAGGGCCCGGCCGCGGCGCACTGCCTGGCGTTCGCGCGGTCCGGGGAGGTGGTGACCGCGGTGACGCGGCTGTCGCTGCGGCTCGCGGAGGCGGGCGGCTGGCGCGACACGCGGCTCGCGCTCCCGCCGGGCCGCTGGGCGGACGTGCTGGACCCGGACCGCACGTTCACCGGGCACGCGCGCGTGCCCGAACTGTTCGGCCCCCGCCCGGTGGCCCTGCTGGAGCGAGCCGCGGCGATGGACTGACCCGAGCACCAACGGCAGGAAGACACGGGTTGTCACAGGCGGCAGGGCGGCCTCGTCTCGGGGGCTGCCCCTCGGCGCGGGCCCCGCGTGGCGCCTGAGCGGCACGGCGGGCGACGCGTTCGGGCAGGTGACGCGTTCGGGCGGGCGACGCGTTCGGGGCCGGGCGACGGGTTCGGGCGGGCGGCCGGGTGGTGCGGCCCGTCGGGTGACGCGTTCGGGCGGGCGGCCGGGTGTGCGGCCCGTCGGGTGCGGCACGCTTGGCGCGGCAGCCGCGGGTCACCCACCGGCTCCGCGCGGCCAGACGCGTACCGCACCGGTGCCACCCCGGTGCCACTCCCGGAGGCGGCCCGCGTCCGGCTCCCGGCACTCGGCGGGCGCGGCACGCACCGGAGGCGAACCCGGACTCGGTGGCTCCGCCGCGTCCTGCTTGACAGTTGCTTCCCGGCGTGCGGCACTGGGGATGGCGAAGTCAGGCGGACAAGTCGGGGGTGGGTCTGCTGCCGGAGCTGCATTACCCCAGCGTTTCCGAACTCACCGCGGTCGCACGGACGTTGGCCAGGGAGCGGCCAGGCCTGTGCGCGCTGCGACAGGTGGGTGTCTCCAGCGCGGGCAGACCCCTGCACCTGCTCTCCGTGGGGCATGCCCGACGGGCCGTCCTGGTGGTGGCGGGTGCCCACGCCAACGAGCCGACCGGTGGCTCCACCCTCCTCGCCCTCGCCGAACGGGTGCTGTACGAGCGGCAGTTGCGATCCGCCACCTCCTGGCACTTCCTGCTGTGCGCGGACCCCGACGGGGCCAGTCTGCATGTGGCGCCCGCGCCGCGCAGCCTGCTCGACTACCACCTCGGCTTCTACCGCCCCGCCGGGCCCGAGCAGCCGGAGTGGTCGCCCGCCGCACTGCCGCCGGACCGGCTGCCGCCCGAGACCCGGACCCTGACCGGGGTGATCGACGAGCTGCGGCCCTATCTCCAGGTGACGCTGCACGGCACCGATCTGGGCGGCAGTTGGGTGCAGTTGACCAGGGACGTGCCCGGGCTCGCCGAGCCGTTCGCCAAGTCCGCCGCGGAGCTGCGCATACCGGTGGAGACGGGCGCCTCGGACGCGGCCGGGTGGCCCGCCTCGGGACCCGGGGTGCGGGTGATGCCGGGGCCGGACTCCGGTGCCGCGTACCCGAGCATGCCGGACGACGCGCGGCGCAGCACCTGGTACCACGCGCACCGGTACGGCGGTCTGACGGCCGTGGTGGAGGTGCCGATGTGGGCGAGCGACCTGGTGGACGACCCGGCGCCGCATCCCGCCCCGGCGGCGGCGATACGCCGGCTGGCGCACCGGTTGCGGCGGGACGCGCTCCAGGTGGAGCGGGTGCTGGCCGAGGCGCTGCCGCGGCTGGACGGCACCGGGGGTCCGCTGCTGCGGTCCGCCCGGTGGGCGCTTGAGCTGATCCCGGGGCTGGCCGCGGACTGGATCGACACGCCGCCGGTCGACACGACGATGGCGTACGTCGGGAGCGTGGACGCGTTCGGGCGGCGGCTGCCGCTGCGGGCCGCGGCCATGCTGCTGCGGGTGCTCCGGGCCGCCGACGACCGTGCCGCGCCCGGCCTCGAACACCTCGTCGCGGTCTGGTGCGACGCCTTCGCGCAACGTTTCCGCGCTCGTTGGGTGCCCCTGGAGCACCAGGTGGAACACCAGTCGCGCACGGTGCTGGCAGCGGCCCACCACGCACGCGACCGGGACATGTGAAGCCGGGGGATGTGAGGCCCGGGGCGCCTGAAGCCCAAGGCGAACGGCGCTCGGGCAAGTCCGGGGCGTATGAGCCCGCCCCGGCCCGTTCAGCCCGCCGCGAGCCGGAAGGCCACCCGGCCGAACGAGACCTGGTCGCCCGCGCGGACCACGACGGCACCGAGCACCCGGCGCCCGTTCACGCTCGTGCCGTTGGTCGAGCCGAGGTCCCTGAGCACCCACATGCCGCCCTGCCGGCTGAGTTCGGCGTGCACCCGGGAGACTGTCTCATGGTTCAGCCGCAGCCCGTTGGCCGGGTCACGGCCGATGCGCAGCGGGTGGCCGGCCGCCGGGTGGGGCAGCAGCAGCTTGGGCAGCCGCTCCGCGTGCCAGGCCCTGCGCAGCCGTACGGTGAACCCGGAGACCGCCTCGACGGCGCCGAGGACGCCGCGGATGAGGCCGCCCTCCCGGGGCAGGTCGGCCGTGAGCACGGCGAGTTCTTCGGGCCGCCGCGCGGCGAGCGCCAGCCCCATGCGGCGCACGAACGTGTCGTGCGACAGCCGGCCTGCTACGACACCGTCGCGCAGCACCTTCAACGCCTTGTCGCGCTCGGCGTCGGACAGCCGCGCTGGATACGTGTGGTGCTCGAAGGACGACGTCACGCTGGTGATTGTCGGACAGTGAACCCCGGGTGTCCAGGAGACCCCGGTGCGGGGAAAGTGCCCGCCACGCGCGCGTACTTCGGGCGACATGCGCCTGGAAAAGCCAAGATTCAAAAGCGGATCCACCCCGCCCACGGCACCATGGACGGGCTACATCACGGTGAGCAGACGAAGGGGAACCGTCCGTGCAGTTCGAGGTGTGGGCACCGCTGGCAGACCGGGTGACGCTCCATGTGGAGGGCACAACGCGCGCGTTGGAACGCGATCCGGACCGGGCGGGGTGGTGGTCGGTCCAGGCGGCGGCGGACGACGGCGCGCGGTACGGGTACGCGCTGGACGACGGCCCGGTGCTGCCCGACCCCCGCTCCCGCCGCCAGCCGGAGGGACCGGACGGGCCGAGCGCCGTCGTGGACCACGCGCGGTACGCGTGGCGGGCCCCGTGGGCGGGCCGCGCGCTGCCGGGCGCCGTGCTGTACGAGCTGCACGTGGGGACGTACACCCCCGAGGGCACCCTGGACGCGGCGGCCGGGCGGCTCGGGCATCTGGCGGAACTGGGCGTGACCCACGTGGAGTTGATGCCGCTGTGTCCCTTTCCCGGGCGGCACGGCTGGGGTTACGAGGGCGTGTCGCCGTGGGCGGTGCACGAGCCGTACGGCGGACCCGAGGCACTGAAACGGTTCGTCGACCGGGCGCATGAACTCGGGCTCGGCGTGGTCCTGGACGTCGTGCACAACCATCTGGGCCCGGCCGGCAACCATCTCCCCGCGTTCGGTCCGTACTTCACCGAGACCCATCACACGCCCTGGGGCGCGGCCGTGAACCTCGACGCTCCCGGCTCCGACGAGGTGCGCCGCTATCTGGTGGGCAGCGCGCTGGCCTGGCTGCGCGACTACCGGATCGACGGGCTGCGGCTGGACGCGGTGCACGCACTGCGGGACACGCGTGCGCTGCACTTCCTGGAGGAGCTGTCCGCGGCCGTGGACGGCCTCGCCGCCGAGCTGGGCCGGCCGCTGTTCCTGATCGCCGAGTCCGACCGCAACGACCCGCGGCTCATCACCCCGCGCGCGGAGCACGGGCTCGGTGTGCACGCGCAGTGGAACGACGACTTCCACCACGCCCTGCACACCGCGCTGACCGGCGAGTCCCAGGGCTACTACGCCGACTTCGCGCGAGCCCCGTTCGCCGCCCTCGCCAAGACCCTGACGGGTGGTTTCTTCCACGACGGCACGTATGCGAGCTTCCGGGGCCGGCACCACGGCCGGCCGCTGGACCGCACCCGCGTGGCCGGGCACCGGCTGCTCGGCTACGCCCAGACCCACGACCAGGTCGGCAACCGGGCCCAGGGCGACCGGCTGTCGGCCGCCCTCCCTGCGGGTCTGCTGGCCTGCGCGGCCACGCTGACGCTGACCGCGCCGTTCACGCCGATGCTGTTCATGGGCGAGGAGTGGGCGGCGCTCACGCCGTGGCAGTTCTTCACCGACCACACCGATCCCGCGCTGGCGGAGGCCGTACGGCGGGGCAGGCGACGGGAGTTCGCGGCGCACGGCTGGGCC
The DNA here is from genome assembly GCF_044765425.1 of Streptomyces sp. NPDC102462. NCBI lineage: Bacteria > Bacillati > Actinomycetota > Actinomycetes > Kitasatosporales > Streptomycetaceae > Streptomyces > Streptomyces sp. NPDC102462. The sequence continues at coordinate 96,335 of NZ_JBIWKB010000033.1, forward strand.
GAGGACGAGGTGCCCGACCCGCAGGACCCGGCGACCCGCGAGCGTTCCTGCCTGGACTGGTCGGAACCGGAACGCGAGCCACACGCGCGCGTGCTGGCCTGGTACCGCCGGCTCATCGCGCTGCGCCGGGAGCAGCCGGACCTCACCGATCCCGACCTCGCCGACACCAAGGTGGCGTACGACGAGGAGGCACGCTGGCTCGCCTTCCGCCGCGGTGACGTCCGGGTCGCCGTGAACCTCGGTCCCGAACCCGCGGCGATCCCGCTGGGCGCCCGCGGCGCCCAGGTACTGGCCGCCTGGACCCCGACCCGACCCCCGGGCCCGGACGGCACCCTGCACCTCCCCGGCCAGTCATGCGCCGTACTGACCCAGGGCTGACAGACCACCCCGCGGGGGCGCCGGGCCGGTAACTTTTCCCTACTGGTTTCAAGGGCGCGCCTTGCGGGCGCGCCGCGCGGCTTGGCCGCTCGGCCCGGCTATCGGGCTGCGGGCATAGTGCCGTCACGCCAGTCGTTCACCCGCTTCCGGATGCCGGCGACCATGGGGAGCGCGTCAACCGCCTCGGGCTCGAACCAGCGGACATCGGTGGATTCCTCGGACACGGCCAACTGCCCGGCCACGGGCCGAGCCAGGAAGCAGACGGAGAACTCCTGCCGGACCTCGCCGTCATCGTAGGCGTAGACGTGACGGGGGTTGGTGTAGGTCCCGACGATGCCGGTGATCTCAACGTCAAGCCCGGTTTCCTCGCGGGTCTCCCGGATCGCGCAGTCCGGCAGCGACTCACCGATGTCCATGGCGCCACCGGGAAGTGCCCACATGCCGTTGTCGCGCCGACGCTGGAGCAGAATGCGCCCGGAGCCGTCGACAACGACGACGGAGGCAGCCGGAACCAAGCTGTTCGCGGCCGGGGCGTTCGGGTCGTCCTCGTAGTCGCGCCTACTCATGCCTCTCCTCCGCCCATACCGGGGTGCCCCGCTTCCACAGTTCCTCGGTGTGCGCAGCAAAGCGATCAAACATGCCGTCGTCCTGATGGCGGCGCAGATGCAGCGTAGGAGCATCGTGGCCGACGCTGTGCGTCAGCAACGGCGTGACGATCATGTCGTCATCGAAGCGGAACACTGACAGGTACGCGTGCCCATCACTGAACCTTGCGGCGATGCCCGGTTGGCTTCTGATCTTCTCCAATTCGGCCAGGGTCACGCGGATACGCGTCGAGAGCGTAAGCGCAACACCTTCGTCCCGCTCGCGGGACCGCGTGAGATCACTGTCAGGGTCACCGAGCAGGAAACGAACCCGACACCCCTGAGCGGCCTTGCGTCGCAACGCAGCGCCGAACCGGGCCTGTTCGAGCCACAGGAAGTAGTTGGTGTAACCGGCGAAGGTCAACTCTCGCCCGGCTTTGGCGATCAACGACCGCCATAGGGAAGCCGGGCAGCTTGACCGGTACGGATAGACGGAAACGACCTCACGGTCGGGACCGACCTTGATCGCCTTCTTTGTGGCGGCTGGCCACAGCATCACCTCGTCCTCCCCAAGTGCCTCGCAGATGGCCCATCGATGGCGGGCACGGGGAACCCGTCCGCCCTCGGTGATCCATCGGCCGACCGTCTTGATGTCGACGCCGCACTTTTCCGCTAATTGACGATCTGTCATGCGCGCCCGAAGCATCGCACGACTCAGCGCTTCATTCACAAGTACCCCTGGGACGTTAGGCACGCTTCTCACGGTAGGCGTACTCCGTACCTAACGTTCACGGAACGAAGTAGGAACGCGCCGCCAGAGGCGGAAGTGTGGTGAGTCACCGACAGGCCCCCGCGACCGTGGCGACGGTCCGGGGGCGTGGCCACCGATCGGACCGGCTCCGCACGCGCCCCAGGGAGTGACCGGAGCCCCCGAGACTCCCGCCCGCTTCCCGCTCCCGACTCTCCCCAGCGGGGCCGGCGGGCCCACCACTCTCGTCTCGACATAGGAAGGTTCTCGATCGTGTTGCCTCCCCCACCGCCAGGCGTCGTCCCCTACATCGCCGGATGGAGTGAGGAACGGCTCCTGTCGTGTCCGATCACCCGTCGCCGCGTGGTCCCGGGGATCGGGTACGTGGATGAGACGCCGTACGACCGGGACAGTTTCGGTGTGCTGTGGGCTAGGTACGCCCTGCGGCCCAAGCGGCGCCGGGGCAGCCCACAACTCCGGAACGTCCATCCGTACCGGCAGCGTAGGGCGATGCTGAACATGATGTGCCAGGTCTGCTCCCGCATGCCGCCGGACCCACACGGCCCGCACCTGTTTCTCCTGCGGGACTCCTGCGGTGCGGTCCGGGAAGGCGAGCGTACGACGAGCCCGCCGGTATGCGTGCCCTGCGCCGGGATCTCCATCCAGCTCTGCCACGCCCTACGCGGTGGGCGGTTCGTAGCGGCATGGGCGAGACGCGTGCCCGCCTGGGGAGTCGTCGGTCCCCTCCATCACCCCGTGACGCTCCAGCCCATCCCCGGGTGCCACATGGAGCAGGTGAAGTACGGCTCGCAGTGGGCGCCCTGGGTCCGGGCCGCCCGCACCATGGTGGAACTCCGCGGAGTGACACCGGCGGACCTCGACCGCGAGTTCGCAGCCCTCGGCCACGACCGCCTGGAGGAAGAGTTCACCCGGGTCGCACAGCTCACGGCCGTATGAAGACTCCGCCACCTGGGCCAGAACCGTGTGGCTGAGAACCTGAGTTGCTGACTGAGGGTGGTGGTTCGGCTGCTGGTGAATGCCAATCTCCGGCAGGACCCGTCCGCATATCCTCCGGACATGATTGATCAACGCTCGGTCGACGTGGGCGAAGTCCGGCTGGCTTATCAGGTGTCGGGTCCTCCGGATGCTCCGCCACTCGTCCTGTTGCACGCGCTGGGCGAGGATGCCACCGACTGGCAGGTGGTTCTGCCTGCCCTCGCCCGGAGTCGAAGGGTGTATGCCCTCGATCTTCGCGGTCACGGCCGAAGCGACTGGCCGGGGGACTACTCACTCGAACTCATGCAGGCCGATGTGCTCCGGCTCCTGGACGCGCTGGGACTTGGACCAGTGGATCTGATCGGGCACTCCATGGGCGGGGTCGTGGCCTACCTGCTCGCGGAGGACCATCCGCAGCGGGTGCGTCGGCTCGTTCTGGAGGATGTGCCGGTCCCCCGTCCCCGGGAGCCGAGCACGCCGGCCAGGCCGGACGGCCCTCTGACCTTCGACTGGGAGATGGTGCTGGCCGTCAGGCGGCAGATCGACCAGCCCGATCCCAGGTGGCTGGAGCGACTCGGCCAGATCACCGCCGAGACCCTCGTGCTCGCCGGCGGCCCACACAGTCATGTTCCCCAGGACGGTGTCGCCGAGCTCGCCCGTCGCATCCCTGTGGGGCGAGTGGTCACCATCCCGGTCGGACACCTGATTCACCACGCAGCGCCGGAGGCGTTCACCGAGGCGGTTTCGGCGTTCCTGGGGGAGACCTTCTGTCCTGCCCGCCAAGCGTGAGCACGGTCACAGACCGTGACGTGGGGGTTGCCGTACGAGTTCTTCGAGTGTGACCAGGAAGTGGGCCTGTGCGGCTTTGTCCCATCCTGCGTTCACCGGCGTCTCGCCTGCACATGTGTGTTTGATCGAGGAGTTGGCCGGGCCGTGGAGGCCCGGCGTGAATCGGCATTGCATCAGCGTCGGGGAGGGAAGCGTCACCCTGCCGCTGGGGCCGGCCGCAAGCACGAGCTGGTGTTCACCGACGGAGTGCTGGTCGCGCTGGTCCGCCTGCGGACTCAGCTCCCGCACGCCGCCCTCGCAGAATTGTCCGGGGTCGGCCGCTCCACTCGTGCGGTTGGCCCAGGCGACTACCGGCCGGGTGGACCGGACCCCAGTCGCCGCGGTCGACTGACGCGCGACTCCGGCGCAGCAGCAGTCGGCGGTCGCCCGCCGGTACGCCCCTCAGGACCGCGAGGCCGAGCAGCGCGTACTCGTCGACGGCGACCGTGCCGTCCCCGTCCCGGGCCGCTCGCAGCGCGCCGGTGAGCAGGGTGCGGGCCGGTTCCCGGGCGAGCGCCCGTCGGCGTACGACGAGTTGGCCGTCGCGTCCTTGAGCGGCCGGACCACGCCGGCGTGCACCGGCAACTCCGCGCGGACAGCTCCGTACTGTGAAGGTCCCGGTGTTCGGGTGGGGTTCACGCGATGGTGGGATCATGTGTCGGGGGGTGGATGGGGGGTGGAGGGCGCGGGTAGGGCCCGGCCATGACGCAGCCCTTCGAACTCCCGCACTTCTACATGCCGTACCCCGCGCGGCTGAACCCGCATGTCGACGAGGCCCGTGCCCACTCGACCGCGTGGGCGCGCGAGATGGGCATGCTGGAGGGCTCCGGGGTCTGGGACCAGGCCGACCTGGAGGCGCACGACTACGGTCTGCTGTGCGCCTACACGCACCCCGACTGCGACGCCCCGGCCCTCTCGCTGATCACCGACTGGTACGTGTGGGTGTTCTTCTTCGACGACCACTTCCTGGAGAAGTACAAGCGCAGCCAGGACCGCACCGCGGGCAAGGCCCACCTCGACCGGCTGCCGCTGTTCATGCCGCTCGACGTGACGGCCCCCGTGCCGGAGCCGGACAACCCCGTCGAGGCGGGCCTCGCCGACCTGTGGGCGCGCACGGTGCCGTCGATGTCGGCCGACTGGCGCGCACGGTTCGCCGTCGCCACCGAGCACCTGCTCAACGAGTCCCTGTGGGAGCTGTCCAACATCAACGAGGGGCGGATCGCCAACCCCGTCGAGTACATCGAGATGCGCCGCAAGGTGGGCGGCGCCCCCTGGTCGGCGGGGCTCGTGGAGTACGCGACCGCGGAGGTACCCGCCGTCGTCGCGGGCTCACGGCCGCTGCGCGTGCTCATGGAGACCTTCGCCGACGCCGTACACCTGCGCAACGACCTGTTCTCCTACCAGCGCGAGGTGGAGGACGAGGGCGAGAACAGCAACGGCGTGCTCGTCCTGGAGACCTTCTTCGACTGCACCACACAGGAGGCCGCCGACACCGTCAACGACATCCTCACCTCCCGCCTGCACCAGTTCGAGCACACCGCGCTCACCGAAGTGCCCGCGCTCGCCCTGGACAAGGGCCTCACCCCGGACCAGGTGGCGGCGGTGGCGGCCTACACGAAGGGCCTCCAGGACTGGCAGTCCGGCGGCCACGAATGGCATCTGCGCTCCAGCCGCTACATGAACGAGGGCGCCGCCACCCGCTCCCCGTGGCAGGTGCCGGCCGGACCCGGCACCGGCGCGGCGGACATCGGCGCGCTGCTCGCGTCCGCCGCGGCCGAACGGCTGCGCGCCTACTCCCACACGCCGTTCCAGAAGGTCGGCCCGTCCCTGCTGCCCGACTTCCACATGCCCTTCCAGGTGGAGCTGAGCCCCCACCTCGACGCCGCCCGCGGCCGGCTCACCGCCTGGACGCACCGCATGGGCATGCTGGCCGAGGGCGTCTGGGACGAGGACCGGTTCGCCGCCTCCGACCTCGCGCTGTGCGCCGCGGGACTCGACCCGGACGCCACGCCCGAGGCCCTTGACCTCGGCTCCGCCTGGCTCGCCTGGGGGACCTACGGCGACGACTACTACCCGCTGCTGTTCGGCCACCGCCGGGACCTGGCCGCCGCCCGGGTCACCACGGCGCGGCTGTCGGCGTGCATGCCCCTGGACGGCGCGCAGGCCCCCGCCCCGGTGAACGGACTGGAGCGCGGCCTGATCGACCTGTGGGCGCGCACGACGGCCGGCATGACCGCCGAACAGCGGCGCGCCGTGAAGGCGTCCGTCGACGTGATGACCGAGAGCTGGCTGTGGGAACTCGCCAACCAGGCGCAGAACCGCATCCCCGACCCGGTCGACTACCTGGAGATGCGGCGGGCCACCTTCGGAGCCGACCTCACCCTCAGCCTGTGCCGGATGGGCCAGGGCCCGGCGATCCCGCCGGAGGTCTACCGCAGCGGCCCGGTGCGCTCGATGGAGAACGCCGCCGTCGACTACGCGTGCCTCCTCAACGACGTCTTCTCGTACCAGAAGGAGATCGAGTACGAGGGCGAGATCCACAACGCCGTCCTCGTCGTGCAGAACTTCTTCGGCGTCGACTACCCGGCCGCGCTGGGCGTCGTACACGATCTGATGACCCAGCGCATGGCGCAGTTCCAGCACGTCATCGCGAACGAACTCCCCGTCGTGCGGGCGGACTTCGGCCTGTCGGACGAGGCAGGCCGGGCGCTCGACGGATACGTGGCCGACCTGCGGAACTGGCTGGCCGGCATCCTGAACTGGCACCGCACGGTCGACCGGTACAAGTCCGGCTATCTGGCCCGCCGCGCCCACCGCTTCCTGCCCGACCGGCCACCGGCCCCCGCCCTGCCCGTCGCCTGAAGCCCGCCACCACCCGACGCGCGCGGTCCCGCGCGGCTCGCGGCGCGGACGTGGCCGTCCTCGTCCGCGACCGGTGAAGCGGGGCCCGTGCGCACGCGGGCCTGTCCGGGTGCCGGGCGGCCGCACGCGCAGAAGCACCGCCCGACCGTACGGGCCGAGCCGATCACGGACTCGGCTCGGCCCGCACTGCCGACGGAGGCGGCGCCTTCCGGCCGGCCCTGTGCTACGAAGGCACCGACGTGCGCGCTCTCACCGCGGGCCACGGCCTGAGCCCGCTGCCCGGCCCGGCGGCCGCCGGGCTGCCCGGCACGGTCGCCGTACCGCTCACCGGGCCCCCGGTCGTACACCGCAGGGAACCGGCGTAGAGGGGCACGCCCCGCGGAGCCGCACGCGCCGGCTGTCCGGCACGGGCCTGCCCGAGCGGCCCGCATGACCCTTCCGCGCTCGTCCCTCCGGCAGTCTCACTCGTTCGTGGCTCGTCGCGTCCGAGCCCGCCGGGTAGAGCATCTGCCGGAGGCGATCCATGGAACAGACTGCGTTGCGTACCAAGCCAGTGCCCGGTCAGCAGCGGCCGGCCCGACCCGCGCCCGGTTCCGGCCCGCGCCCGCACGCCGCGCGACGACGCGGCAGGCGGCTCAGAGCCATGCTGTTCGGACTGTTCGCCGGCACGGTGCTGGTGCTGTCCGGCGTCGGACTCGGCGCGGTCGGCGCCACCGCGGTCGGCACCGGCAAGCTGGCCCAGCTCCAGCGGCAGGCGCCGCACCCGCACCCGTCGTCGAACCCGGTCACCCCCGCCACCGCTCCGGGGCCCGGGGCACCGGCCGGCGCGACCCTCGGGGTCGAGGCCGTGGACGCCGAGCAAGGGGGCGCGCAGATCATCGCCGTCCATGACCCCGGCCCCGGCCAGGCGGCGGGCCTGGCACGCGGCGACGTGATCCTCCAGTTCGGGCAGAGCCGCATCGGCACGGCCGCCGACCTCGCCCGGGCCGTCTCCCGCGCCCGCCCGGGGGAGCAGGTCACCCTCGGCGTGCGCCACCACGGCGGCGGCTACCGGCAGATGACCGCCGTACCCGGTGTCGTCACCTGACCGCCGCGAGCGGCCCGCCGACGGCAGCGGGGAGGCCGGCCGGCGCCGGCACACCGCCGTCACCGCGACGCGAGCCGGTAACGGCTCGCGTCGCCCTCCGGGTCCGGGCAGGATGCTTCCCGTGGTTGTCCACCCTGCCCGCGCACGCGTACCCGGAGGCCCCGATGTCCGGTAGCCCGCCCGCTCCCTTCACCGCCGACGACTACCGGGCCCGCATGGAACGCGCGGCGCGCTCCGCGGCCGACGCGGGACTCGCCGGACTGCTGGTGGCGCCGGGCCCCGACCTGGTGTGGCTCACCGGCTACGCGCCCACCGCCGTCACCGAACGGCTCACCCTGCTGGTGCTGGCCCAAGGCCGCGACCCGGTGCTCGTCGTGCCCGCTCTGGAGGCCCCGGACGCCCGGCAGGCGCCCGGCGCGCCCGCGCTGGCCCTGCGCGACTGGAGGGACGGCGCGGACCCCTACGCCGTGGCCGGTGACCTGCTCGCCCCGAGCGGCCGGTTCGGCGTCAGCGACAACGCCTGGGCGATGCACCTGCTCGGCCTGCAGAAGACGCTGCCCGGCACCTCCTACGCCGCCCTCACCGACGCCCTGCCGATGCTCCGCGCCGTCAAGGACGCCGCGGAACTGGAGCTGCTGGCGGCGGCGGGAGCGGCGGCCGACGCGGCGTTCGAGGAGATCCGCAAGGCACCCTTCGCCGGCCGCCGCGAGTCCGAGGTGGGCGGCGACCTCGCCGATCTGCTGCGGAGGTTCGGGCACTCCCAGGTCGACTTCACCATCGTCGGCTCAGGGCCGAACGGCGCCGACCCGCACCACGAGGTCGGCGACCGCGTCATCCGCCGCGGCGACATGGTCGTCCTCGACTTCGGCGGCCTGAAGGACGGCTACGGCTCCGACACCACGCGCACGGTCCACGTGGGGGAGCCCACCGACGAGGAACGCGCGGTCCACGACATCGTGCGCGCCGCCCAGGAGGCGGGCTTTCGCGCGGTACGGCCCGGCGTCGCCTGCCAGGAGATCGACCGCGCGGCCCGCGCGGTGATCGAGGACGCCGGGTACGGCGAGTACTTCATCCACCGCACCGGGCACGGCATCGGCGTCACCACGCACGAGCCGCCGTACATGATCGAGGGCGAGGAGCAGCCCCTCGTGCCCGGCATGTGCTTCTCCGTGGAACCCGGCGTCTACCTGCCCGGCCGGTTCGGCGTGCGCATCGAGGACATCGTCACCGTGACCGCGGACGGTGGGCGCCGGCTCAACGACACCACCCGCGAGATGGTCATAGTGGAGTGAGGGCACCGCCCCCGCGAGCAGGAGAGAACCCCTCGACGACACCCGGACGACAACGGCGCGATCATGACCCAGGCACCGACCCCCAGCACGGACACCGTCCGCCGGCTGATCCGCGCGCTCGTCCAGGAGGGCGCGGCCGGCGCCGCAGGACCCGAGGTGCGGCCCGTGGCCGAGGGCGGCGAGCACGCCACGTGGTGGGTCGGCAGTGGCTATGTGCTGCGGCTCGCCCCCGACCGGGACGCCTCCGCCCGGCAGCGGCGCGAACTGCGCGTGCGCGACCTCGTGCGCCCGCACCTGCCGGTCGGCGTCCCGGTCAGCGTGGCGCACGGCGAGTGGGCGCCGGGACTGACGTACACCCTCGACACCCGACTGCCCGGCGGCTTCGCGGAGGACCGCGACGTGTCCGCCCTCGGCGAGGCCGACCTCGCCGGGCTGCTCACCGGCCTGCGCGAGGTGCCTCTGCGGCAGGCCCAGAACCTCGGCGTGCCGCGCGCCGCGCCGCGCTCGCTGGAGGCGCTGCGCCGGATGGCCGTGCCCGCCGCCGAACGCCTGGGCGCCGCCGACGAGTTCGATCCCGTGCTGCTGCGGCAGCTCACCCGGGCCGGCGCGGCGCAGCTCACCGCCCAGTCCGGCACCGCCGTCCTCGTCCACCACGACCTCAAGGGCGAGCACCTGGTGGTGAGCGACGACGGGCGGGTGCGTGGTGTCCTCGACTGGACCGACACGGCCGTCGGCGACCCCGCGGAGGACATCGCCGGGCTCGCGATCGCCGTCGGCTCCGGCGCGGCCGTGCGCGCCGCCACCCTGGCCGCCTACGGCGCCCGGCCCTGCCTGCGCGGACTGTGGCTCGCCCGCTGCGACACCGTGCTGCGCCTCGCGGACCGCCTCGACGGCCGTGACATGGGCCCCCTGCCGCTGCTGCGCACCCAGCTGCGGCGGGCCTGGGAGGCGATCCTGCTGGAACGGGTCACCGAGTTCAAACCCGACAAGCCGAACGAGGCCGGCTAGTGCTGTGTCCGGTCGTGGCGGTTGGATGGGGGGTGGCGTCCGAGACCTGGAGCGTTGGTGTCAGGAACGAAGGGTGCGCAGGCCGGTGCGGATTTCGTTGACCAGGATCTCGGGCTGTTCCAAGGCCGCGAAGTGCCCGCCCTTGTCGGCCTCGCCGTAGTGGATCAGGTTGCTGTAGGTGTCTTCGATCCAGCTTCGTGGCAGGCGGGGGATGTCCCTCGGGAAGACGGTCACCGCGACCGGAAGCGTCACCTTCGGGCCGGCGAAAGTGAGCGATTTGTTCTCCCAGTAGATGCGGGCGGACGACGCTGCGCTGTTGGTGAACCAGTAGAGGGATATCGCGTCGAGCATGTCGTCGATGCTGAGGGCGTCCTCGGCGAGGCCGTGGTTGTCGGTCTTGGACTGGAACTTCTCGTAGATCCAGGCTGCCTGGCCGGCGGGAGAGTCCGCCAGGGCGAATCCGACAGTCTCCGGCTTCGTGCCCTGAAGGTGGTTCGACCCGCCGAGATCACCGGTGTAGAGGGCCAGGGTCTCCACGGCGTAGCGCTGTTCGGGCGACAAGGTGTCGGGTATCTGTGCGGGAAAGGCATACTGGGTGTTCAGATGAATTCCGAGAAGCCCCTCAGGTTGCATGGCCCCGAGGGCGGTGGTGACGACGGCACCCCAATCGCCGCCTTGCGCGGCCCATCTCGTGTAGCCGAGACGCTTCATCAGCTCCACCCATGCGCTTGCGATGCGCGATACAGTCCACCCGGTCTCCGTGGGCTTCTGGGAGAACCCGAACCCGGGGAGCGACGGGACGACGACGTCGAATGAATCGGCGGCGTCTCCTCCGAACGAAACCGGATCGGTCAGCGGGCCGATCAGCTTCAGGAACTCGACGATCGAGCCCGGCCATCCATGCGTGAGTATCAGCGGCATCGCGTGGGGATTCTTGGACCTGACGTGGATGAAGTGGATGTCCAGCCCATCGATCTCGGTCAGGAATTGGGGGAAGCGATTGAGCTCGGACTCGAAGCGCCGCCAGTCGTAGCCGCGCTCCCAGTAGTCGACCAGAGATCTGGCGTTCTCTACGCGAACCCCTTGCGACCAGTCGCCCGCCGTTTCCGGATCCGGCCATCGGGTTCTGGCCAGTCGCTGCTTGACGTCGTCGATCTCCGATTCCGAGATCGAGACGGTGAACGGGCGGACGAGGGTCGAGGTAGGCGGCGTCGGTGCGGTCATGGCCTTCTTCTCTTCTCCTGAGCTTCGAAGCGCAGCGCAACTCTCCACTGCACACCGGTGTACAGCCAATCTCACTGTACACCCGTGTGCAATACTGGTGCCGTGTCCACCGAGTCCTCCCGTGTGCGCTCGATGATCGAGACACGCGATCGCATCCTCGACGTCGCCCTCGATGTGTTGGGAGAGAACCCCGACGCCGGAATGGGCGACATCGCCTCCGCTGCCGGCGTCGTCCGTCGCACGGTCTATGACCATTTCCCCTCGCGCCTCGACCTGGTCCGGACACTCACGGAACGGGCCGTCGCCGAGGTGACAGCCGTGCTCACCGAAGTCAACGCCTCCGGCGCGGAAGCGGACGCCACGTGGGTCGAATTCATCGCCCGTGTCTGGCCGGTGACACACCGGTACCGAGTGCTGTTGGCGCTGCGCCGTGGCGAGTACGGCGAGGCGATCCACGGCCTGCTCGGGCCAGTCGATGAGCTCCTCGCCGACCTCGTGAAACGGGGCCAGGACGACGACGTGTTCGCACAGCACCTGCCGGCGGGCATTCTGAGCCAGGTTGCCTACGGCGTCGTGTTCGCCATCGCGGACAGCGATCTGTCGAACCGGACCCCCGGCGCCCGAGCAGCGACGATCACGAGCCTGCTGATGCTGGGCGTTCCCGAGACGCGCGCGATCGCTCTCGTGGGCGACCAGCCCTGACCCGCGGCACTCGAACAGGCGGGCCGCCCGGATCGACTTCAGCGCGGCCAGGGTGTTCGCGGCGCCCTTCTTGCGCCGGTTGACGCCCATAGGGTGTCGTCGCCGAGGGAGGAGCAGCCGTGGAAGTACCGCACTCCGTGGGTCCCGTGGTGGGTCGCGGGATGCCGCTCGGGGTGACTGACAGGCGCGCCCAGGACGAGCCGGCGGCGGGGAGGATGCCGAGCGGTCCGAACTCGTCGAAGGCGAACACGCGGTCGGGAGAGCGGTCCAGGACCTCTTCGAAGGCGGTCGAGTTCGACGTCACGCTCCGGGTCCGGGGACTCCTTCCAGGTCTTGGCGCGCTGGAAGGTGATCCGGCGGCGGGCGAGCAGGCACCTTGACGTGCTCCCTGGCCTAAAGTCCAGGGATTCCGGCCTGGGTCGTCTGACCCTTCCGGTGGCTTCCTGCTTCACCGCGCTGTGCGGGCACGTGTGCCCGTCTTACCGGCGCTCCACAGGCATTTGGCGTCTCCGCCCGTCCGGCGGCGACGATACGGCGTCCTTCGAAGAGGACGTTACGTGCTGCGTTGTGGTCGCGGTCGTGCACTGTGCCGCACGCGCCGCACGCCCACTGCCGGACGTGCAGGGGCTTGGGGCCGTCCCGGAATCCGCAGGCGGAGCAGACCTGGGAGGACGGGAAGGCCCGGTCCACCTTGGCGAAGGTGCGGCCGTGCTTGATCGCCTTGTACTCCAGCATCCGGACGAACGCGGACCATCCCGCGTCGTGCACGGACTTGGCGAGCCGGGTGCGGCCGAGGCCGGACACCGCAAGGTCTTC